>NZ_JBVJCB010000012.1:0-278313 GCF_055589025.1 Streptomyces sp. NPDC041968
CTGCAGGGGGGACCCTGTGGGAGAGTAGGACGCCGCCGAACAATTATTGCGAGGAGACCCCGCACCGGGAACGGTGCGGGGTTTTCTGCGTTTAGTGCTACCTTTTCCGCTCGGGCTCAGGTCGGTGTCACGAGTTTCGTGTCGTAGGCCAGGATCACCGCTTGTACGCGGTCGCGTGAGCCCGTCTTGGCGAGGATACGGCCCACGTGGGTCTTCACCGTCGACTCCGCCAGATGCAGACGTTCCGCTATCTCCGTGTTGGTCCAGCCCTGACCCATGACTCTGAGGATCTCGTTCTCGCGGTCGGTGAGAGTGGCCAGACGCGGGTCGGGGGCGCCGTCCGGGGCCGTGGTCGCCGGCAGGTGGTGGACATAGGCGTCGAGCAGACGGCGCGTCAGGCTCGGAGCCACCACGGCGTCGCCCGTCGCCACCGCTCGGACACCGGAGAGCAACTCCTCCGGCTGGGCGTCCTTGACCAGGAAACCCGAGGCACCCGCGCGCAACCCGGCGTAGGCGTACTCGTCGAGGTCGAAGGTCGTGAGGATGAGGACCCGGGTGCGCCCGCCGGCGGCGATGATGCGGCGGGTCGCCTCGATACCGTCCAGGCCCGGCATGCGGACGTCCATGAGGACGACGTCGGGGTGGAGTTGGGCGGTCATCCGGGTGGCCTCGGCACCGTTCGCGGCTTCCCCCACGACCGTCATGTCGTCCTGACTCTCCAGCAGCATCCGGAAACCGAAACGCTGGAGTGGCTGGTCATCGGCTATGAGGACGGTGGTCACTGGGCGGAATCCTCCGGGAGACGCAGGTGGACGCGCCAGCCCCGCTCGGGGCGTGGCCGTGGGCCGGCCTCCAGTGTGCCGCCGTACAGGGAGGTGCGCTCGCGCATTCCGGGCAGGCCCCGGCCACCCGACGCGACAGGGGACGGGCCGCCGTGTCCGGTGTCCGTGATGGTGAGGGCGACGGCGCCACCGGCCTCGTAGGAGAGGTCGACGTGGGCGGTGGCGTCGGGACCGGCGTGCTTGAGGGTGTTGGTGAGGGCTTCCTGGATGACGCGGTAGACCGTGAGCTGGCGGCCCTCGGGGAGGGTGGCCCGGCCCTGGACGGTCGTACGGACGGGGAGCCCGGCTCCGCGTACGCCGGTGAGGAGTCGGTCGAGGTCGGTGAGGGCGGGCTGGGGGGCCAGCTCCGCCCGGGAACCTGCCCGGTCCTCGTCGCGCAGGACGTCCAGCAGGCGGCGCAGCTCGCCCAGCGCCTGGCGGCTGGTGGTGGCGATGGACTCCAGGGCCCGGGTGGCGCGCTCGGGGGACTTGGCGGCGGCGTAGCGGCCACCGTCCGCGAGGCCGGTGATGACGGAGAGGTTGTGGCCGATGATGTCGTGCATCTCGCGGGCGATGCGGGCGCGTTCGGCCGCGGCGGCGAGCCGGAGCTGCTGGTCGCGCTCGGTTTCCAGGCGGCGGGCGCGGTCCTCCAGCACCTCGGTGTAGTCGCGGCGCGTGCGGACCGTGACCCCGATGAGCACCGCCACGCCGATGGACAGGAGGTGCGAGCCGAGCTGCTGGTTCCAGGAGCCCGCGTCGTCGCCGTAGCGGAGCGCCGTGACGCAGGCCGGAGCCGTCACCAGGACCACGGCCCACCAGAGGGTGCGCAACGGCAGCCGCAGCGCGATGTGGTGGAGGAGGAGCAGCTGGAGCAGGGCCGCCTGCAGGGCGGCGCCGGACCAGCTGCTGAGCAGCGCCGCGGGCATCGTCGCGAGGAGGGCGGCCCGCGGGTGGCCGCGGCGCCAGACGAGGGGGACGGTGAGGGCGAGGCTCAGGGCGAGGACCAGGCCGACGGGCACGTCGGCGTCATGGGCGACGTTCCGCCAGCCGCCGGCGGCGTCGATCAGGGCGGCCACTACCCAGAAGCCGGTGAGGAGGAGGTCCCACACGAGGGGCCGACGCCGGTCGAAGGCGCGTACCCGGCGGGTGACGCGGTGCACGTACTCGGTGAGGGGCTCCGCCGCGCGGCCCTGCGGCGGGGGTTTCACGGGCTCCATCCGACCATGGTCGGGGCTGCGGGGCGGCCGGGCGTCCGTCCCGGGGCCGGTATATCGGGTGAGCGTCGTAGTACCCGGGTATTACGGTGGCCCGCATGAGTGCCTCGGTCCCCGGTGACTACGTGATCCGCTCCATACGCGCCGACGAGTGGCCCGCCGTGAAGGAGCTGCGGCTGCGCGCGCTGCGCGACCCGCTGGCCCAGCTCGCGTACCTGGAGACGTACGACGACGCCGCCGCGCGGCCGGACTCCTACTGGCGGGAGCGGGCGGCCCAGGCGGCCGACGGCGCCGCGGGGGCGCGGCAGTTCGTCGCCGAGGTGCCCGGGGGGATGTGGCTGGGCACGCTGACCGTGCTGGTGGAGGACGCCGGGACGACGGACTGGGCCGGGTTCCCGGTGGAGCGTCGGCAGGGGCATGTGGTGGGGGTGTTCGTGCGCCCCGAGTGGCGGGGGAGCGGGTTGACCAAGGCGCTGTTCGACGCGGGGCTGGAATGGGCGTGGGCGAACGGCCTGGAGCGGATGCGGCTCATCGTGCACCCGGACAACGAGCGCGCCCAGGGCGCCTACCGGAAGGCGGGGTTCGTGCCGAGCGGGCGGACGGTGCCGTTGGTGGGCCCAGGCCCGGGAGAGGTCGAGCTGGAGTTCGTGCTCGAGCGCTAGACGGGCAGTTCGTCGTGCGGCCAGCGGGCGCGGCCCTGTTCGCGGGAGCGGAGCAGGGCCAGGGTCGGCATGCCGCGGTCCGGGCCGGTGGCCAGCAGCTCCGGGAGCTGGGGGAGCGGAGCGACGGCCGCGACGTCGTCCAGGACGAGCGTCAGTGGTGGGTCGAGGCGACCGGAGGATGACCGTTCGGCCATGCGCCGGCCGCGCTCGACCACGCTGGAGACGAGCGCCGTCAGCAGCGGCATCGCGCCCGGGCTCGTACGGGGGTCCTCGATGGATTCACCCACCACGTAAAGCGTTCCCTGTTCGTGGACGAAGGAATCCAGGGCGAGGGCATCAGTTCGGTTCGGGGTGCAGGCCTCACGGATGTTGACCGTCGAGAGGGCGGCCAGGGCCCGGGCGGTCAGCTGCTGGGCCATGTCCCGCCGTTCGGGGTGGGCGGTGAGGGCGCCCTCCAGCTCGCCCGCCGCACCGGCCGCGGCCTTGGGGTTGGTACGGAGGATGCGGACGGCGTCCTGGACCTGGAGGCCCTGGGACCAGCGGTGGACGTGGCGGACGGTGCGGCCGTCCACGGCGGCGGCGTGGAGGTAGCTGCGCAGGAGCAACTCGGCGGTGTCGCCGACCGCCTGGTCGAGCCGGGCGGTGGGGCGGACGGGGGCGAGGAGGGCGGCCGCCCTGGTCGTGGCCGTCGGCCTGTCCTCGCAGCCGGTGGTGGGGGACCAGTGGAGGCGGGCCGGGGTGTCGCAGAGGTGGCTCGGGTCGTAGAGGTGGCAGGGACCGAGCTTCGCGCGGGCGTCCTTGGTCTCCGCCCAGAGGGCCGGACCCGAGGTGATGACGAGGGCGGCGCCTTCCGCTTCGCGCAGGGCGTTCGCGGCGGTCGAGAGACGGGTGTCGGGGGGACCGTAGTGCACCGCGGTCTCGGGACGGTGTGCCTCCCAGCCGCCGATCCGCCCGCCGCCGGCCGGTGCGGGGAGGGGCTCCTCCTCCGGGGGCGCCTCCTGCCGCGGCGCCCTCGGGGTCGGTACCTCGTGCACCGGTACGGGCGCCTGCTGCCGCGTCCGCTCCGGCTCCGGCGCCGCCTCCGGTGCCACCACGGGCGTGCGCTTCTGGAGGGCCGCCGCCCGCGCCTCCGTACGCCGTTGCCGGCGGACCGCACGCCACCGTGCCACCGTGCCCATCACGAACACGGTGAGGACGACCAGCACCATCAGCTGGCCGATGAACAGGCCCCAGAACAGGCCGTACCCGGACAGGGCCGTCTCCGGGGCGTCCGGCCAGGCACCGGCGATGTCGTGGGGCTCGGCGACGAGGTGGCGCATGGCCGACGGGGTGCCGCCGAAGGTGACCCCCGCGGGCCAGGAGCCGTGGGCGAGCAGGGCGGCGAGGCCCGTCGCCGTCCACACCAGCAGCGCCATGCAGAGGATGAAGGCGAGTGTGCCGAGCAGCAGGCCGTCCGGGATGCCGCCGTCCCGCCGTCGGTCGTCCGGTCTCATCCGTTCCGTCCTCCCCCTCCGCCTACGCCACCGTCGATTCGGACGAGTCGCCGATGTGCTGCTCCACGAAGGCCGCCGCCCGTTCCTCGGCCTCCAGTTCGGCGGCGCGCAGGGCGTCGTCGTTGAAGTCGGAGGAGGACTCGGTCATCGCGCGGTCGGTGAAGACCAGGGGGCGTTCGGTCTCGGTGATCAGGTGCTTGACCACCTGCACGTTGCCGTTGACGTCCCACACCGCGATGCCGGGGGTGAGGGTGGGGATGATCTCCACCGCCCAGCGGGGCAGGCCGAGGACGCGTCCGGTGGCGCGTGCCTCGTCGGCCTTCTGGGCGTAGATGGTCCGGGTGGAGGCCATCTTCAGGATCGCCGCGGCCTCTCTCGCCGCGGCCCCGTCGACGACGTCCGACAGGTGGTGGACCACCGCCACGAACGACAGGCCGAGGCGCCGCCCGAACTTGAGCAGCCGCTGGAACAGCTGCGCCACGAACGGGCTGTTGATGATGTGCCAGGCCTCCTCGACCAGGAAGATGCGCTTCTTCCGGTCGGGGCGGATCCAGGTGTGCTCCAGCCACACGCCGACGATGGCCATGAGGATGGGCATGGCGATGGAGTTGCGGTCGATGTGGGACAGGTCGAAGACGATGAGGGGCGCGTCGAGGTCGATGCCGACCGTGGTCGGGCCGTCGAACATGCCGCGCAGGTCACCGTCGACGAGGCGGTCCAGGACCAGCGCCACGTCCAGGCCCCAGGCCCGTACGTCGTCTATGGCGACGTTCATCGCCTCGGCGGACTCCGGCTCGGGGTGGCGGAGCTGCTCGACGATGTCGGTGAGGACCGGCTGGCGCTCGACGATGGTCTCGTTGACGTAGGCGTGCGCGACCTTGAGCGCGAAGCCGGAGCGCTCGTCCAGGCCGTGGCCCATCGCGACCTCGATGATCGTGCGGAGCAGGGCCAGCTGCCCGGTCGTCGTGATCGCCGGGTCGAGGGGGTTGAGCCGGATGCCCTGGTCGAGTGCCGCCATCGGGTCCAGCCGGATCGGAGTTATACCCAGCTGCTGCGCGATGAGGTTCCATTCACCGGCCCCGTCCTCGCCCTGGGCGTCCAGGACGACGACCTGGCGGTCGCGGAAGCGGAGCTGGCGCAGGACGTACGTCTTCTCCAGCGCCGACTTGCCGTTGCCGGACTCGCCGAGGACCAGCCAGTGCGGGGCGGGGAGCTGCTGGCCGTACAGCTGGAAGGGGTCGTAGATGTAGCCCTTGCCTGAGTAGACCTCGCGGCCGATGATCACGCCGGAGTCGCCGAGGCCCGGCGCGGCGGTGGGCAGGTAGACGGCCTGGGCCTGGCCCGTGGAGGTGCGGACCGGGAGGCGGGTCGTCTCCACCTTCCCGAAGAGGAAGGACGTGAAGGCTTCGGTGAGGACGGTCAGCGGGTCCCGCATCAGGCTCAGCCCCTACCTTCGGATGCCGGTGGCGAACGGAAGTGTGTTCACGAAGGCGCGATGGTGCTCACGGTCGCACCACTCCAGTTTCAGGTACGACTTCCCGGCTGAGGCCCTTATCGTCCGCTTGTCGCGGGCGAGTGCCTCGGGGGAGCGGGAGGACACGGTGATGTAGCCGACCAGGTTGACGCCGGCCGCGCCGCTGGCGAGGTCCTCGCCGCGCTGGTCCAGGCGGCCGTGGGCGGCGATGTCGCGGGGGTCGACGGTGCGGTTCATCTTGGCGGCGCGGGAGGCCTCGGCCTCGTCGTTGGTCTTCTCGGTCAGCATGCGCTCGATGGCGACCTCGGTGGGTTCGAGGTCCATCGTGACGGCGACCGTGCGGATGACGTCCGGGGTGTGGACGAGCAGCGGCGCGAGGAAGTTCACGCCGACCGGGGTCATCGGCCACTCCTTGACCCAGGCGGTGGCGTGGCACCAGGGGGCGCGGGTGGAGGACTCGCGGGTCTTGGCCTGGAGGTAGGTGGGCTCCATGGCGTCCAGCTCGGCCGGCCAGGCGTTGCGCTTGGTCATCGCCTGGATGTGGTCGATGGGGTGGTCCGGGTCGTACATGGCGTGGATGAGGGAGGCGAGCCGGCCCTGGCCGAGCGGCTGGCGCACGCGGATGTCCGCCTCCTGGAGGCGGGAGCAGATGTCGGTCAGCTCGCGCGCCATCACGACGGCGAGGCCCGCGTCCCGGTCCAGCTTGCGCCCGTTCTGTGGCCGGGCGGCGCGGGCCATGGCGTTGGCCTCGGCCGCCAGCTCCCGGGTGTAGTGCATGCAGGCGATGAGGTAGGCGCGGTGCTGCTCGCTGCTGGTGGACACCATCGACTGGAGCTGGTCGTACGACTGCTGGAGCCACGGCAGCGCCCTGTCGTCGCCGCGCTGGGCGACGTCCTTGGCGTGCGCGTCGGGGTCGGCCGGGAGGGTGCGGGCGAGCATCTGGATGCGGGTGACGAAACCGTCGCCGTTGGCCACGTGCTTGAGCAGGGTGCCGAAGCGGTCGACGAGGGCTTCCTGGTCCTCGGAGTCGCGCAGGCCGACGCCGGGGCCCTCGATCTCGATGGCGGCGGTCACCGTCTTGCGGTCGGCGTGCAGCAGGACGGCGATCTCGTCGGGGCCGAAGGGCGCGGCCAGCCAGGTGATGCGGCCGATGCCGGGCGGCGGGCCGACCTCGATCTCCCGCCCGTCGAGCCGGGTGCCGGCCTCTACGGCGCCGGAGCGGTAGGTGGTGCCCCTGCGCAGCGTCCGCTTGTAGCTGCGGTTGATCTCGAACCACTTGTAGAACGTGCGGTGCTTGTACGGCACGTAGACGGCCGCCAGCCCGAGCATGGGGAAGCCGACGAGCAGCACGATGCGCAGCGTCAGGACGGGGACGAGGAGCCCGCACATCATGCCGAGGAACGCGCCGACGACGATCAGCGCGATCTCACCGGTCTCGCGGTTGCGGCCGACGATCGCGTTCGGCCGGGCGCGGCCGATCAGATACGTGCGGCGGGGCGTGACCGGATGGGACATGTGGGACTCGGTCGTCAACGCCCGTCACCTCCTGTGCTCTTGGTGCTGCTGTTGCGGGTGTTGCTGGCGTGGGGCGTGTTCACCGGGCTGCCGGAGCGCGGTGCGGGTGCGGCGGAGGGGACACTTCCGCCGCCGCCGTTCGAGGGGCGGGAGCTGTGCGCGGCGACTCCGCCGGAGGCGGGGTTCGAGGGACGGGACGCGGAGGAGGACGCGGACTGGCCGCTTCCGCCGTCGCCGTTGTGGCGGGTGCTGTGGGTCCTGATGCCCTGGGCGACCAGGTTCGCCGGGGAGCTGATCACGGCCGCGGCCTTGCCCTCGGCGCCCTGCATGATGCGGTTGTTGCGGGAGCCGGCGATCTCGTCGCCGAAGCCGGGGACGAAGCGGTAGATCATCGCGGACGCGAAGATGGCGAGCAGGATGATCGCGAGGCCGGAGACGACGGCGGAGAAGGCGTCGGGTCCGTCGTCGGCGGAGAGCGCCCCGGCGAGGCCCAGGACGATGACGATGACGGGCTTCACCAGGATCACGGCGATCATGATGCCCGCCCAGCGGCGGACGTGGCCCCACAGGTTCTTGTCGACCAGGCCGGCGTAGACGACGGTGCCGAGCAGGGCGCCGACGTAGAGCAGGGCGGCGCGGATGACCAGTTCCAGCCAGAGGACGCCGGCGGCGAGGATCGACACCAGGGAGACGACGATCAGCATGATCGGGCCGCCGCCGATGTCCTCGCCCTTCTTCAGGGCGCCGGAGAACGTCCCGAAGAAGGTGTCCGTCTGGTCGCCGGTCGTGTTGGCGAGGACGTCCGTGACGCCGTCGGTCGCGGAGACGACCGTGTAGAGGATCAGCGGCGTGAACGCCGAGGCCAGGACGGTGAGCCAGAGGAACCCGATGGCCTCGGAGAGCGCGGTGGTGAGGGGGACGCCGCGCACGGCACGCTTCGCCACGGCGAGGAGCCACAGGACGAGCGTGAGGATCGTCGACGCCGCGAAGACGACGGCGTACTGCTGGAGGAACTTCGGGTTGGTGAAGTCGACGTCAGCCGTGTCCTGGACGGCGGCGCTGAGCTTGTCGACGGTCCAGGAGGCGGCGTCGGCGCAGCCCTTGGCGAGGGAGGAGAGGGGGTCGAGGGTGCTGGTGACGCTGGGGGCGCCACCGCCACCGCCGGTGGAGCCGCCGTTGGCTGCGCCATCCTCGCAGTAGTCCTTGGCGGGGCCGTGGATCAGATCGCAAGGGTCGTTGCTTGGAGTAGGCGAGGGGGTGGGGGCGGCGAAGGCGCGGGTGGTGTAGAGAATCGCCGTTGCCTGTACCGCCGTGAAGACGCCGGCAAGCTTGAGTACGCGGCCGTTAGCGGGCATACGTGAACCCTCCGTACTCCTGGACGGCCTTCGCCATCTCGTCAGCGCTGGAAGCCCTGTCGTCACCGGGGATCGGTGCCGGGCCGTCCTTCTGAGAGTGCGTCACGATCTTCCAGTCGCCGTCGACCCACTGGAGCTCCATGGTGATGGTGAACCAGCTGCTCGTGACCGGAGAGGTGGAGTTCTGACCCGCGAGTCCGAGCAGACCGCCGCACCACACCTCGACGGTCGTGTTGTCGGGCGTACTTGCGGTGACTTTCGTGCCGATGGGGCTCGTCCGGGACACGAAGGTGTAGCCCTTCGGCGTCGAGCCGTCCTCGTTCAGGCCGACGTTCTTGTTGAATGCCGGACTGTATGCCCTGTCCAGAGTGGCTTCGAAATCCGCTACTCGTGAGGGGACGATGATGGTCCGGAGGATCGGGTCACGTCTGGTCTTGTCGAACATGTCTGCCGACCCCAACGCCACCGCGTAATTCGCCGCCGCGCTCTGCGCCCCCTGCTCGTCGTGGGCGAAGCCCGACTGGACCGGGGTGGTGCCGGTCGGGGCCGTCGCGGAGGTCTTCGGTTTGTCGGCGGCCTCGTCGGAGGCGCCGGAATCACCCCCTCCACGGTTCGCGAAGGCGATCGCGGCGATGAGGAGGACGACGACGCCGACCACCGTGACCAGGCTCCGGGAGGAGGAGCGGCCGCCGCGCCGGGGGGTGCCGTAGCCGTCGGCGTCCCCGTCGGGCAGTCGGGTCCGGGTCTGGCCGGTGCCGCCGTAACCGCCGGAGGACTGGTGATCGTCTCCGAGACTCATGCCGCGTACTCCCCCTCGACGTCGTGCCTGCCGTAGAAGTACGACGGTAGCCGTGCTGGTTCCCGCGCGGGCGCGGTGTGGTGACTCGACATCAGGGAAACGCAACCTCAGCCGGTTGGCACGACGGGCGGGTGGGGTGGAGGGGGAACGGGAGGACGGATGCGCGCCGGGCTACACGGCCATCCCGTACACGATGGTGAAGAGCGTGCCGAGCGAACCGATGATGAAAACGCCCGTCAGCCCCGCCACGATCAGGCCCTTGCCCTGCTCCGCACTGAAGGTGTCCCGCAGCGCGGTGGCACCGATGCGCTGCTTGGCGGCGCCCCAGATGGCGATGCCGAGACAGAGCAGGATGGCGACGGCCATGACGACCTGGACCATCGTCTTCGCCTCGGCCCCCAGCGCACCGAAGGGGCCCCAGTCCGGAGCGATCCCCCCGATGATGGTGTTGATGTCTCCCTCGTCGGCCGCAAAGAGCATGTAAGTCACCGCCCCTGTTGGGTAGTTCCGCACCCTCTGCGGACGTGCAGAGGTCAGGCCTCATTGTCGCCGACAACGGCGCCGGGAGATGTCGACTTGGCGTCATTGATTGGCGGGTTTCGTACGAATAGCTTGCCACCGCCTCACGCCGACTGCTCAGGCGGGCATGGGGCGGTGTACGAAGTGCCGTATCGTCACTCTGTGTATCACAGCAGGTCACGCGGGGCAACGAGGCCTGAGCGAAACCTGTCGGCCGGTCCGGTCGTTAGGCCCTTTCGCGTCTCGGTGGCGGATCCTGACGGGTGGTCGGGTGAACAGGCGCGTTCCTGTTCGCCCGGTGACAACCGCCGCACCGTGCGTCGCCTCTACACTGGCGTCGCCATGAGTCCTGGACGGCGAGGGGCGGTTGACGGTGCGTAAGGCGTGGATCGCGGGGACCGTGGTCGTCGGTTCCGGCCTGTCGTTCGTGATGCTGCTCGTCGTGGGCGTCTACCTCGTCGCCGGAGATCTCGCGGGCGGCGCCGGCGGGGGGACGAAGAGGCTCGCCAAGGGGTCGGTGCCCGCCGCCTACCAGTCGCTCGTGCAGAAGTGGGGCAACCTCTGCCCCGCCATCAACCCGGCGCTGCTCGCCGCCCAGCTCTACCAGGAGAGCGGCTTCAACCCCAGGGCGCAGAGCCACGCGGCGGCGCAGGGCATAGCGCAGTTCATCCCCGGCACGTGGGCCACCCACGGGGTCGACGGGGACGGGGACGGCGACCGGGACGTGTGGGACCCGAACGACGCCATTCCGTCCGCGGCGTCCTACGACTGCTCCCTCGCGTCGTACGTGAAGGACGTGCCCGGAAACCTGACCGAAAACATGCTGGCCTCCTACAACGCGGGGGCCTACGCGGTGATCAAGTACCAGGGTGTCCCGCCGTACAAGGAGACCCAGAACTACGTCAAGGTGATCACGACCCTGGAGAAGAGCTTCGCCGCGCCCGAGACCCGGGTCGATCCGTCCGAGCAGGCAGCCGGGGCCATCGCCTACGCGCAGGAGAAGCTCGGCACGCTCTATCTGTGGGGTGGGAACGGGACGGCCGAGCAGGGTGGGCGGTTCGACTGCTCGGGGCTGACCAAGGCGGCGTACGAGAGTGTGGGGATCAAGCTGCCGCGGGTCGCCAACGACCAGTACAACGCGGGGCCGCATCCGAGTCGGGAGGAGCTGCTCCCCGGGGACCTGGTGTTCTTCTCGGACGATCTCACCAACTCCCGGGCGATCCGGCACGTGGGGATGTACGTCGGCGGCGGGTACATGATCAACGCGCCCCGGCCGGGGGCCGTGATCCGGTTCGACCCGATCGACACTCCGGACTATTTCGGGGCCACTCGCGTGACCGAGGATGGCGCGAAAGCGCTGCCCACGACGGTGTGAATGCCATGGTTTGGACGGAGCGTGAACCCCAGCCCTGAGCTGCGACGACGTGTTTCTCTTCGATAACGTCTGCGTGATCATTCAGTGGAGTGTGGAACGTATCAACGGGGACCGTGCGTTCCTGTTGGCGTGTAGGTGTGCGGCGACGGACGGAGCCGGCGGATCTACGACCACGGGGGTGGCGGAAAGAGGCGTGCGCTCGTGCGCCGGAGGACATGACGAAGGGGCCGCAGCACCATGGCTGGACTCGCCGAATCCGGGTCGAACCCCGACGTCGAGCTGCTCTACGACATCAATGGCCTGGCCAAGGACGCACCGCACTGGTTCGACCGGGTCATGGAGTTCGTGGGTGAGTACGGACTGCTGTTCGCGATCGTGCTGCTGGTGGTGTGGTGCTGGTGGTCCGTGCGGCGGCGGGGTGGCGAGGACGCGGCCTCCAGCGTGGCGGCCCTGGTCTGGGCCCCGCTCGCGGCCGGCGTCGCGGTCCTCGTCAACGTGCCGATACGGGGTTTCGTGGAGCGGCCCCGGCCGTTCAAGACCCATGACGGCCTTGAGGTGCTCATCGAGGGGAAGAACGACTTCTCCTTCGTGAGCGACCACGCGACGCTCGTCATGGCGCTCGCCGTCGCGCTGTTCGTCGCCAACCGGAAGTTCGGGCTCGTGGCGATCGTGCTCGCCGTGTTCGGCGGGTTCGCCCGGGTCTACATGGGCGTGCACTACCCGACGGACGTCGTCGGGGGCTTCGCCCTCGGTACGGCGGTCGCGCTGCTGCTGTCGCCGGTCGCCATGGCGCTGCTGACGCCGCTGACCCGGGCCGTCGAGCGGTCGCCCCGGGTGGGATGGCTGGTCAGCGCGCGGGGGCGAGGCGGTGCCGCCGGGCAGGGCGCCGTGATCCCGGGGGCGCGCAAGGAGGGTGCCGAGGCGGGGGAGCGGGATCTCGCCGCCTAGGGCTCGGTGGGAGTGTGCGGGCGCCCGGTGCGCCTGCGGGTAGGTGAGGACGCGGTCCCGGTCGTACTGGCGCTCGAGTTTCGCCAGGAGCCGGGGCCGCGTCGTTCTGCCCGGCGGGCACGGGTCAGGTCGGGGTGTGGAGTCTGGCGTCCGTGCGGGCCTGGCTTCTCGCCCTGCGGGCCGGGCCCCGCCAGCCGCAGGTGCAGCGGGCCAGGCAGAAGGGGCCCTGTTCGACCGTCGTCGTGAGGTGTTCCGGGACTTCCTGGGGAGCTTCGAGACCGTCCTGCTGCGCCACGCCGACAACGTTACCGGGGTCACCCACCCCTCGTTAACCGGGACGGCAGGGTCCGGAACGGGCGGGACGGCTGGGGCAGGTGGCGATGGTCGGGTGGCGGAGGGCACGGGAGCGGCGGCTGGGACGGGCCGGCGGTCCGCTCGTCCTCGCCGGGGGCCTGGTCTGCGCGTGCCTCGCCGGCAGCGCGTGCTCCGGACAGGGGGCCGCCGCCCCGGGGCCGGGCGCCGGTGATCCGGTCGCCGTGCTGCACGGGACCGCGGACCGCCTGGTGGCCGCCGGGAGCGCCAAGACGCGGACCGCGATGGAGATGGCCAGCGGCGGGACCCGCGTGACCATCCGGGGCGAGGGCGTGTACGACTTCACGCGGCGGCTCGGGCGGCTGAAGGTGCGGCTGCCGCAGGACCCGGCCGGCACGAGCGGGCAACGGCCGATCACCGAACTGCTCGCGCCGGGTGCCCTCTACATGAAGAACCGGGGGGCCGGTGTGCCCGACGACAAGTGGGTGCGGGTGGACACCGCCTCGCTGACCGACGGGAACCTGGTGACCGGCGGCGCGACGGACCCCCTCGCCGCAGCCGAGGTGCTGCGGGGGACGCGGACGGCGACGTTCGTGGGGCGCACGGAGGTCGCGGGGACCGCCGTGCGGCACTACCGGGGCACCGCCGATCTCGCGCGGGCGTCGCAGGACGCGTCGGGAGGCAACCGGAAGGCGCTGGCCGCGGCGGCCGAGGGGTTCGCGACCGCCGAGGTGCCGTTCGACGCGTACCTCGACGACGAGGGCCGGATCCGCAAGCTCCGGCACCGCTTCAGCTTCTCCAACGGGCGCGACGAGGGCGAGGTGGCCGTCGCCTCGACGACGCTGCTCTACGATTTCGGCGCCGCCGTCCGCGTACGGCTGCCCGAGGACCGCGACATCTACGCGGGCCGGATCGGAGCGGAGCCCGGCGGGGTGCCGGGTGGCGGCGCCGGTGAGGGGACGGACGGCAAGAACTAGCCCTTCCGTGCCATGCGCGGTGTGTAGGCCGCTCCCTACTCTAGGAAGCCGGTGACGGCAGAGACGAGGTGACGGCGTGGCTCCGGTCGGCGGTACGGCGGTTCAGGACCACGTGGCCCTCGCCGAGATCGAGCTGTGCGGGGAGCTGATCATCGCGGCGTCGGCCGCCCGGGAGCGGCTCAGCCTGGAGAGCATCGACGAAGTGCTGCGCGTGGCCGAGGAACGGCGCTCCGACCCGTAGGTGCCGGGCCGTCCGGCTCGGGGCGGTCAGGTGCGCAGGAGGCGACCGATCGCCTTCGTCGCCTCTTCCACCTTCGCGTCGATCTCGGCGCCGCCCTTGACGGCCGCGTCGGCGACGCAGTGGCGCAGGTGCTCCTCGAGGAGCTGCAGCGCGAAGGACTGCAGGGCCTTGGTGGAGGCGGAGACCTGGGTGAGTATGTCGATGCAGTAGACGTCCTCGTCGACCATGCGCTGCAGGCCGCGGATCTGGCCCTCGATGCGGCGCAGGCGCTTGAGGTGCTCGTCCTTCTGGTGGTGGTAGCCGTGCACACCGCGGTCGTGGTCGGTCACCGCGTCCGCCCCCGTCCCGTCCGTCCCCGTCCCGTTCGTTCCTTCCGGGACCACCGCGTCCACGGCGGGGGAGGGCGCACCTGCGCCGGCCTCTGTGGTCGTCATCGCGTCCTCCTGTGGGAGATGAGGGGGCAGGGCGGGTGGAGTGCACCGACATCGAGCAGATAGCGGACATATACCCCTGGCGGGTATATGGTAACGAACTTTGCGGGGTAGGGGGCCCTTCGCGGAACCCGGCTGCGGCCCCTGGCGTCGCCCCCCTGCTCATCACTCTGCCTGATGGGCGACACTGGGGGACGGCCCGTTAGCCGTGGCCGGATGATGCGCCTAGCATCAGCCTGACCGAAACCGATGCACCCCGAGGAACCCACGTGCGCTTTCGTCTGACCCCCAGGGAGACGAGCTTCTACGACATGTTCGCCGCCTCCGCGGACAACATCGTCACGGGCTCCAAGCTCCTGATGGAACTGCTCGGGGCGGACGCATCCGCCCGGGCCGAGATCGCAGAGCGTATGCGGGCCGCCGAACACGCGGGTGACGACGCCACGCACGCGATCTTCCACCAGCTGAACTCCTCGTTCATCACGCCCTTCGACCGCGAGGACATCTACAACCTCGCCTCCTCCCTCGACGACATCATGGACTTCATGGAGGAGGCCGTCGACCTGGTCGTCCTCTACAACGTCGAGGAACTGCCCAAGGGCGTCGACCAGCAGATCGAGGTGCTGGCGCGGGCCGCCGAGCTGACCGCCGAGGCCATGCCGAACCTGCGCACCATGGACAACCTCACCGAGTACTGGATCGAGGTCAACCGTCTCGAGAACCAGGCCGACCAGGTCCACCGCAAGCTGCTCGCCCACCTCTTCAACGGCAAGTACGAGGCCATCGAGGTGCTCAAGCTGAAGCAGATCGTGGACGTACTGGAAGAGGCGGCGGACGCCTTCGAGCACGTGGCGAACACGGTGGAGACCATCGCGGTCAAGGAGTCCTGACCTCTCCATGGACACCTTCGCTCTGATCGCGACCATCGGGGTCGCGCTCTTCTTCACGTACACCAACGGCTTCCACGACTCGGCGAACGCGATCGCGACGTCCGTGTCGACGCGTGCGCTCACGCCCCGTGCGGCGCTCGCGATGGCCGCCGTGATGAACCTCGCCGGCGCGTTCCTCGGCTCCGGGATCGCCAAGACCGTCAGTGAGGGGCTGATCGAGACGCCCGAGGGCTCGAAGGGGATGGGCATCCTCTTCGCGGCGCTCGTGGGCGCGATCGTCTGGAACCTGATCACCTGGTACTTCGGCCTGCCCTCGTCGTCCTCGCACGCGCTGTTCGGCGGCCTGGTCGGGGCGGCGCTGGCCGGGGGGACGACCGTGTACTGGCACGGGGTCGTCGACAAGATCGTCATCCCGATGTTCCTGTCGCCGGTGATCGGGCTGGTGGCCGGCTACCTCGTGATGACCGCGATCATGTGGATGTTCCGGCGGGCCAACCCGCACAAGGCGAAGCGCGGCTTCCGTATCGCGCAGACGGTGTCGGCGGCCGGCATGGCACTGGGGCACGGGCTCCAGGACGCGCAGAAGACGATGGGCATCGTGGTGATGGCGCTGGTCATCGCCGACGTCGAGGACTACGGCGACCCGATCCCGGTGTGGGTGAAGATCGCCTGTGCGCTGATGCTCTCCGCGGGAACGTACGCGGGCGGCTGGCGGATCATGCGGACGCTGGGACGCAAGATCATCGAGCTGGACCCGCCGCAGGGCTTCGCCGCCGAGACGACGGGCGCCTCGATCATGTTCGGATCGGCCTTCCTCTTCCACGCGCCGATCTCCACCACGCACGTCATCACCTCCGCGATCATGGGTGTGGGAGCCACGAAGCGGGTGAACGCCGTGCGGTGGGGTGTCGCGAAGAACATCATCCTGGGCTGGTTCATCACGATGCCGGCCGCCGCGCTGGTGGCGGCCTGCTCGTTCTGGCTGGTCCACCTGGCGTTCCTGTAGCCGGGAGCGGCCCCGAGGCGGGGCCGCGCGCAACGGAGAGGGCCCGCCCCCGGAGACCGGGGGCGGGCCCTTTGTGCTCCTCGCGGTGGCACCGCCATGCAGCACCGCGAGGGGTCGGGGTTCAGGCCTAGCCGAAGCGGCCCGAGATGTAGTCCTCCGTGGCCTGGACCGACGGGTTGGAGAAGATGCGCTCCGTGTCGTCGATCTCGATCAGCTTGCCGGGCTGGCCGACGGCCGCCAGGTTGAAGAACGCCGTGCGGTCCGAGACGCGGGCCGCCTGCTGCATGTTGTGCGTCACGATGACGATCGTGAAGCGCTCCTTCAGCTCGCCGATCAGGTCCTCGATGGCGAGGGTGGAGATCGGGTCCAGGGCGGAGCAGGGCTCGTCCATGAGCAGGACGTTCGGCTCGACCGCGATCGCGCGGGCGATGCACAGGCGCTGCTGCTGACCGCCGGAGAGGCCGGAGCCCGGCTTGTTCAGGCGGTCCTTGACCTCGTTCCAGAGGTTGGCGCCCCTGAGGGACTTCTCGACGATGTCGTCCAGCTGGGACTTCTTGTACTTGCCGTTCAGGCGCAGGCCCGCCGCCACGTTGTCGTAGACCGACATCGTCGGGAACGGGTTCGGGCGCTGGAACACCATGCCGACCTCGCGGCGCACGGCGACCGGGTCGATGCCGGCGCCGTAGAGGTTCTCGTCGTCCAGCATGACCTTGCCGTCCACCCGGCCGCCCGGGGTGACCTCGTGCATGCGGTTGAGCGTGCGCAGGAAGGTGGACTTGCCGCAGCCGGAGGGGCCGATGAAGGCCGTCACGGAGCGGGGCTCGACGGTCATCGAGATGTCCTCGATGGCCAGGAAGGAGCCGTAGTAGGCGTTGAGGCCGCTGACATCTATGCGCTTGGCCATGGAGATCACTGCTTCTTTCGGGTCGCTGACTGTTGTCGCCTTGGCCGCGTCAGCGACCGGACTTCGGGGCCTTCCAGCGCGCGATGCCGCGGGCGGCCAGGTTGAGGATCATGATGAACGCGATGAGCGTCAGGGCCGCCGCCCAGGCACGGTCGTAGGCCGGGTCGGAGCCCGCGCTGTACTGGAGGTAGATGTACATCGGCAGCGACTCCTGCGGATCCTGGAACGGGTTCGCGTTGATGAAGTCGGTGCCCCAGACCAGCAGCAGCACGGGGGCCGTCTCGCCGGTGATGCGGGCCACGGCCAGCATGACGCCGGTGACGATGCCGCCCATCGACGTCGGGAGGACCACCTTGAGGATCGTGCGCCACTTGGGCACGCCCAGGGCGAGCGACGCCTCACGCAGCTCGTTCGGGACGAGCTTGAGCATCTCCTCGGTGGAGCGGACGACCACCGGGATCATCAGGATGCACAGGGCGAAGGAACCGGCGATGCCGGACGGGCCCATGTCGAGGATCAGGACCCACAGGCTGAGGACGAACAGACCCGCGACGATCGACGGGATGCCCGTCATGACGTCGACGAAGAAGGTGACGGCCTTGGCGAGCCGGCCGCGGCCGTACTCGACCAGGTAGATCGCGGTGAGCACGCCGATCGGCACGGAGAACAGGGTGGCGAGGCCGACCTGCTCCAGGGTGCCGAGGATGGCGTGGTAGATGCCGCCGCCGGGCTCGCTGTCGGCGACCACGCCCATCGAGTGGCTCAGGAAGTAGCCGTCGAGGACCTTCACGCCCTGCTTCAGGGTCTCCCAGATCAGGGAGAGCAGCGGGATCAGCGCCATCAGGAAGGCGACCCAGACCATGCTGGTCGCCACCCGGTCCTTGGCCTGGCGCACGCCCTCGACACGCGCCGAGACGGCGTACGTGCCGGCGACGAAGAGCACCGCGGCGATCAGGGCCCACTGGATGCTGCTGTTCAGCCCGGCCGCTGCGCTGATGCCGAGGCCGGCGAGGACCGAGCCCCCGGCGACCGCCCAGGGGAACCACTTGGGCAGGGTCGCGCCGCGCAGGGAGCTGCGGCTCTTGGGGGTAAGGGTTGCGTGGCTCATGCGTTGGCCCCCGAGTACTCCTTGCGGCGGGCGATGATCATGCGGGCGGCGCCGTTGACCGCCAGGGTGATCACGAAGAGCACCAGGCCGGAGGCGATCAGCGCGTCCTGGCCCATCACGGTCGCCTCGTTGAACTTGCTGGCGATGTTCTGCGCGAAGGTGCCGCCGCCCGGGTCGAGCAGGCTGGGGCTGATGTCGAAGGTCGGCGAGAGGACCATGGCGACGGCCATCGTCTCGCCGAGGGCGCGTCCGAGGCCGAGCATCGAGGCGGAGATGACGCCGGAGCGGCCGAACGGGATCACCGATATCCGGATGACCTCCCAGCGCGTGGCGCCGAGGGCCAGGGCGGCCTCCTCGTGCATGCGCGGGACCTGCCGGAAGACCTCGCGGCTGACGTTGGTGATGATCGGCAGGATCATGATCGCGAGCAGGATGCCCACGGTGAACAGCGAGCGCGGGGCGCCGCCGTTCCACTCCAGGACCCCGGTCCAGCCGAGGTACTCGTCGAGCCAGCCGTAGAGGCCGTTCAGGTGCGGCACGAGCACGAGCGCGCCCCACAGGCCGTAGACGATCGAGGGCACCGCTGCGAGCAGGTCGATCACGTAGGCGATCGGACCGCCCAGTCTGCGCGGCGCGTAGTGCGTGATGAACAGCGCGATGCCGACCGCGATCGGGACCGCGATGACCATGGCGATGATCGACGACACGATGGTGCCGAAGGCCAGGACCGCGATGCCGAACTCGGCCGGGACACCGCTCGGGTTCCACTCGAAGGTGGTGAAGAAGTTGGCCTCGTCCTTGCTGATCGCGAGGGTGGCGCGGTAGGTGAGGAAGGCCGCGATGGCGGCCATGATGATCAGCACCAGGATGCCGGAACCTCGGGAGAGCCCGAGGAAGATCCGGTCGCCGGGGCGGGTGGCGCCGCGGGCGGCGCGCTGGTCCCCGGGGCTGGTGGTCCGGGGTGCGGGGGAGGGTGTCGGCTTCTGGGTGTCCGTAGTTGTGTCCATCGGGTTCTCCGGTCTGCGGAGCCGTCGTGGGCGGCGGCTCGGGCGGAGCCCGCGGGGGCTCCTGGCGGCGGTGCACCGGACGGTGCGGCCCGGCCCCGGGGTGGGGGCCGGACCGCACTCGGGTCAGCTCAGGCCCGAGATGGTCTCGCGGACCTTGGTGATGATCTCGGTGGGCATCGGGGCGTAGCCGGCGTCAGCCAGCAGGCCCTGGCCGTCCTCCGAGGCGACGTAGTTCAGGAAGGACTTGGTGGCGGGCAGGGTCTCCGCCTTGTTGCCCTTGTCGCAGGCGATCTCGTACGTCACCAGGACGATCGGGTAGGCGCCGGCGGCGTCCGGGGTGTAGTCCAGCTCCAGCGCGAGGTCCTTGCCGGTGCCGACGACCTTGGCCGCGCCGATGGCGGCGGTGGCGTTCTCGACGGTGGCCTTGACCGGCTCGGCGGCCTCGGTCTTGACGTCGACCGTCTTGATGCCGTCCTTGGCGTAGGACAGCTCGAAGTACGAGATGGCGCCGGAGGTCTGCTTCACCTGCGCGGCCAGGCCGGAGGAGCCCTGCGCGGACTGGCCGCCCTTGGCCTCCCAGGACTTGCCGCCCTCGTACTTCCAGTCCTCGGGCGCGGCGGCCTTCAGGTACTTGGTGAAGTTGTCCGTGGTGCCGGACTCGTCCGAGCGGTGGAAGGCCTGGATCTTCAGGTCGGGCAGCTTCGCCTCGGGGTTGAGCTTGGCGATCGCCGCGTCGTTCCAGTTGGTGATCTTGCTGTCGAAGATCTTGGCGAGCGTCACGGCGTCCAGGTTGAGGGTGTCGACGCCCGGGACGTTGAAGCCGACCGCGATCGGGCCGCCGACCATCGGGAGGTTGATGGCCTGGCCGTCCTTGCAGACCTTCTTGGAGGCCTCGACCTCTTCGGGCTTGAGCGCGGAGTCCGAACCGGCGAACGCGGTCTGGCCCTGCGTGAAAGCGGTGATGCCCGCGCCCGAGCCGGTCGGGTTGTAGTTGATCTGCACGCCCTTGCAGGCAGCCACGTACTGCTTGACCCAGGCGTCGATCGCGTTCTTCTGGGCGGAGGAGCCGGAGGCCTGGAGCTGGCCCTTGGCGTCCTCGCACTTGATGTTGCTGTTGGCGGCGGCGCTGGCGTCGCCGCCGCCGCCGTTGCCGCTGGTGTCGTCCGAGCCGCACGCCGTGAGGGCCAGGGCGCCGGAGACGGCGAGAGCACCGAGAGCGAGGGCCCGCCGGTTCATGCGCTGAAGCTTCACTGAGGGAGTTCCTTCCAGGAGCCGCCGTCCTGAATCCGGCGGCGTGCGAGGACTGCGATGAAGACTGGGGGATACGGACGCGTTTTCGGGGTGCGCCCCGTATCGGTAAGGCCGAAATTAGGCAGAACAGGTGAAGCCGCCGATGGCCGTAAATGAACGTGGGGTGAACCCCTGAGGTCGGTGCGGTGAGGTCACGGAACGCTTACGTCAAGGACACGGAGTGGTCCCGGGCGGACCGGACTCCAGGAAGGCGTCGACGAGGGCGCGGTCCCGGGGCCGGGTGAGGCGGGCGCGGGCCGCCGCGGGCGCCAGCCACACGATGCGGTCCACCTCGTCGGAGGGGGTGAAGGCGCCGGTGGTGGCCGCCGCGGCCCAGTAGCGGACCTCCTTGGGGCGGCCGTCCACCAGGTAGCGCACGGTGGGCAGCTCGGCGCCCGGTGCGGCGGCGTACCCGGTCTCCTCGGCGACCTCGCGCAGGGCGCCCGCGAGCGCGTCCTCGCCGGGGTGGAGCTTGCCCTTGGGGTGCGACCAGTCGTCGTACTTCGGCCGGTGGACGAGGCACAGTTCCAGGCCGGGGGCGCGGGGGGCGCGACGCCACAGGACGCAGCCCGCGGCGAGGACGGTGGGGGCGGGGGTGTCCTCGGCCGGATTCACGGTGTACTCGCCCTCCCGTACGGTGGCGGTCCTACGGCAGCCTGATCGGTTCCTTGCGCCAGCTGTGCTGGAACGCGTACCTCGCCGCCTCCACCTCATGCCGCTGGTCGGCGTGGAGCACGC
Organism: Streptomyces sp. NPDC041968; assembly: GCF_055589025.1. Taxonomy (NCBI): domain Bacteria; kingdom Bacillati; phylum Actinomycetota; class Actinomycetes; order Kitasatosporales; family Streptomycetaceae; genus Streptomyces; species Streptomyces sp. NPDC041968. The sequence continues at coordinate 21,080 of NZ_JBVJCB010000012.1, forward strand.
CGAGCGCGTACGCGGTCGCCGGGGCGATGCGCGGGGTACGGGCGGCCTGGGCCGCGGCGGCGGCGGCCTCCGAGGCGTCCCGGTGGCGGTTGAGGGCCTCGCCGGCGGCCAGGAGGCGGATGTCCTGGGAGGGGGCCGGGCCCTCGGCGTCCCCGGCGCTCCCGCCGGACAGCACTTCGAGCGCGTACCGGTGCAGGCGCAGCAGCAGACGGACCTGGTGCCACTGGGCGTCCTGCGGGTGGGGTGCCGGGTCCGGGGAGAGGCCGTGGATCAGGGCCTGGGCGTTGTACGGGTTGCCGGCGGTGACGAGGGGGAGGGCGGCCACGGCGTCCGTCAGGCGGGTCTCCGCGGCGGCGGCCAGCGGGCGGAGGTCGGTGGTGGGTGTGGTGGTCTTCCTCAGCGGGACCTCGCTGGCCAGTAAGGCGACCTTGTCGGCGACCGCGTGGAAGCGGCTGCTGCCCAGCGCCTGGAGGGCGGTGGAGTGGGCGCGGGTGCGGGCCAGGGTCAGCTGGCGGTCGAGCAGCGCACCCGCCTTGGCGGCGCCGACGGTGAGGTTGCCGCGGTCCGGGGGCGACTGGTGCGGGGCGGGCACGGTGACCGCCACGGCCGCTGTCCGGCCCTGCTGCCGTGCCGGGAACGCCGAGGACCCCGACAGCCGGTGCAGGGCCTCGAGCAGGCGCTCCAGACGGGACGCGCAGGCGTGCTCCAGGGCCAGCGTGCCGGACAGCCATGCCAGCTCGGGGCGCATGGCCTCCGCCCAGTCGGCGTCCAGCAGGGGCTGGAAGGTGTGCAGCGTGCCGCTGAGGCGGCGGGCCGCCCGGCGCAGGAGGCGGGACGCGTCCACGGGGCCCGCGGGCGGCCTCTCGGCGCCCTGGGCGCCGGGCGTGCCGTGTCCGCCGTGCGGGCCGGTTCCCGTCTCGCGGTGCAGGCGCAGGGCGCGGAGGAACTCCGTGGCCTGGGCGCGCAGGTAGCCGGTGAGGGCCTCCGCGTCCGCGGATGCGGAACGGCCGGGTGCGGAGCGCCCGGGGGCGGCGGCCGGGGGCGCGGCCGTGGCCGTGGCCGGCGGGTCCGTCGGGTCAAGGTGTCGCTGTGCCACGCCGGCGCCTCCGGGCGTCTATGAGCATCTCCTGGATGTTGCGCAGGGGCTGGCCGTCCGCGTCGGTCGCGTGCCGGGTCCACTCGCCGTCAGGGCCGAGGTGCCAGGAGGCGGTGCCGTCGGACATGCCGGTCTCCAGCAGCCGGTTGAGGGCCGCCCGGTGGGCCGGGTCGGCGACCCGTACCAGGGCCTCTATCCGGCGGTCGAGGTTGCGGTGCATCATGTCGGCGCTGCCGAACCAGACCTCCGGCTCGCCGCCGTTGCCGAAGGCGAAGACGCGGGAGTGCTCCAGGAAGCGGCCGAGGACCGAACGGACCCGGATGTTCTCCGACAGCCCCTCCACGCCCGGGCGCAACGCGCAGATGCCGCGCACCCACACGTCGACGGGGACTCCGGCCTGGGACGCCCGGTAGCAGGCGTCGATCAAGGCCTCGTCGACCATCGAGTTGACCTTGATGCGTATGGAGGCGGGGCGGCCGGCGCGGTGGTGCTGGATCTCCTTGTGGATGCGGGAGACCAGGCCGTCGCGCAAGGACTTGGGCGCGACGAGCAGGCGGCGGTAGGTCTCCCGGCGGGAGTAGCCGGAGAGGCGGTTGAACAGGTCGGAGAGGTCCGCGCCGACCTGCGGGTCCGCGGTGAGCAGTCCCAGGTCCTCGTAGAGGCGGGCCGTCTTCGGGTGGTAGTTGCCGGTGCCGACGTGGCTGTAGCGGCGGAGGGTCTCGCCCTCCTGGCGTACGACCAGGGAGAGCTTGCAGTGGGTCTTCAGGCCCACCAGGCCGTAGACCACGTGGCAGCCGGCCTCCTCCAGCTTGCGCGCCCACTTGATGTTGGCGTGCTCGTCGAAGCGGGCCTTGATCTCGACCAGGACCAGGACCTGCTTGCCGGACTCGGCGGCGTCGATCAGCGCGTCGACTATCGGGGAGTCGCCGGAGGTGCGGTACAGCGTCTGCTTGATCGCGAGGACGTCCGGGTCGGCGGCGGCCTGCTCCAGGAAGGCCTGGACGGACGTCGAGAACGAGTCGTACGGGTGGTGCAGCAGGACGTCCCGGCTGCGGACGGCGGCGAAGACGTCCGGCGCGGAGGCGGACTCCACCTCGGCCAGGTCGCGGTGGGTCCCGGCGACGAACTTCGGGTACTTCAGCTCGGGGCGGTCGAGGCCGTGGATGCGGAAGAGGCCGGTGAGGTCGAGGGGGCCGGGGAGCGGGTAGACCTCCGCCTCGCTGATCTTCAGCTCGCGGACGAGGAGGTCCAGGACCTCGCGGTCGACGCTCTCCTCGACCTCCAGGCGCACGGGCGGGCCGAAGCGGCGCCGCATCAGCTCCTTCTCCAGGGCCTGGAGGAGGTTCTCGGTGTCGTCCTCCTCCACCTCCAGGTCCTCGTTGCGGGTGAGGCGGAAGGCGTGGTGCTCCAGGACCTCCATGCCCGGGAACAGCTCTTCGAGGTGGGCCGCGATCACGTCCTCCAGGGGGACGTAGCGGCCCGGGGAGGCCTCCAGGAAGCGGGAGAGCAGCGGCGGGACCTTGACGCGGGCGAAGTGCCGGTGGCCGGTGACCGGGTTGCGGACGACCACCGCGAGGTTCAGGGAGAGACCCGAGATGTACGGGAAGGGGTGCGCCGGGTCGACCGCGAGCGGGGTGAGGACCGGGAAGATCTGGTGCCGGAAGAGGGTGAAGAGGCGGGCCTGTTCCTTCTCCGCGAGTTCGCTCCAGCGGACCAGGTGGATGCCCTCGTCGGCCAGGGCGGGGAGGACGTCCTCCTGGAAGCAGGCGGCGTGCCGGGCCATGAGCTCGCGGGAGCGGGCCCAGATCATCTCCAGCACCTCGCGGGGCTGGAGGCCGGAGGCGGAGCGGGTGGCGACGCCGGTGGCGATGCGGCGCTTGAGGCCGGCGACGCGGACCATGAAGAACTCGTCCAGGTTGCTGGCGAAGATCGCGAGGAAGTTGGCACGCTCCAGGAGGGGGGTGCTCGGGTCCTCGGCGAGTTCGAGCACGCGTTCGTTGAACGCGAGCCAGCTGCGTTCGCGGTCCAGGAAGCGGCCCTGCGGGAGCTGGGCGCCGCCGGCCTGGGACTCCTCCGACTCCTCGTACGCGTCGAGGTCGGCGTCGATGTCGGGCTCCAGGTCGGAGACCGTGGCGGCCACGGTGTGCGGGCGGTGCGCGGCGATGGAGCCCACGGAGGGCTGCGTGTGCTGGACCTCTGCCTGGCTGTTCGGCTGCCTCATGAACCCATTCTTCCGCGCCACGCGCAGGACAGGCGCGTCGGAGGGCGCGGAATGCTCTGCTCCTGGTTGCTCCGGCACGGTCGGCTTCATTCGGTGAGCGTCGCAAGGCAGTCTGAATCGATGGTTACGGGGACATGACGTGTGGGATAGCGGCGGGCGGCCTCCGGCGGTTGGGCGGGGGTGCCTGCGGCGGCCTGTGGGGGGCGGCGGGGGTGTGCGTTGCGCGGTGCGTGCGGTGGGGGGCCGGGGCCACGCCGGGGGGTGTCCGTCCTCGGAACGGCGCGGAACCGGTCGCTTGGAAGGGTGCGGGGTGTTGACGTGCCAACCGCTGCGGGCGGACACCCCCGGCACGGCCCCTTCTCGCCGTACGCGGGTGCGGGTCCTCGCCCACTCGGCTCGGGTCTTCTCGTCGTGTGCGGGTGGGGGTTGTCGCCTTCTCCGGCTCGGGTCTTCTCGTCGTGTGCGGGTGCGGGGTCTCGCCCCCTCGGCGACGGGGTGGAGATTGTCGTTGAGATCGTGAACCGGTCAGGTGGGGTCGTCCGATGAGGTGGTGTGAGCGAGACGAGGAGCGACGGGGAGTTGCTGCGGGCCGTCGCGGACGACGGGGACCGGGGGGCCTTCGAGGAGTTGTACCGCCGGTACGCGCCCTGGCTGACCGCCCGTATGCGCGGCCGGTGTGCCGACGGCGGTGTCGTCGACGACGTCGTGCAGGAGACGTTCCTCGCGGTGTGGCGCGGGAGCGCGCGGTACCGGGAGGACGGTGACGTGGCGGGGTGGCTGTGGCGGATCGGGTCGCGGCGGCTGGTCGACGCGGCGCGCGGTGACGGGGCGCGGGGCCGGTTGCGGCAGGCGCTCGGGCGGCTGCGGCACCGGGAGGAGGCCTCGGCGGAGGAGCGTGTGCTCGCCGGGGTCGAGCACGGGGACCTCGCCGGTGCCCTCGTCCGGCTCTCGCCGGAGCTGCGCGCGGTGCTCCAGGCCACGGTCGTCGACGGGTTGACCACCCGCGAGGCGGCCGTCCTGCTCGGCATCCCGCCGGGCACGGTCAAGACGCGGGCGATGCGCGCCCGCCGGCAGCTGCGGGAGGCGTTGGCATGAGGGACGAGGACAGCCGCCGCCGGGCGGCCTGGCACGTCGACGAGGACGACCTGCGGGCCTATGCCCGGGGGGAGCTGGCGGCGCCCCTGCTGTGGTCCGCCGACACCCACCTGACCGCCTGCGCGCACTGCCGGGCCGTGCTCGCCGGAGTCAGTGACGCGGCCGCCCTGGACGCCGGGTGGGAGCGGCTCGACGCGGAGCTGGACGCGCCCCGGCCGGGGTGGTTCGAGGGACTGCTGGTGCGGTGCGGGGTCGATGACGGCACCGCGCGGCTGCTCGCGGCGACCCCCGTGCTGCGCCGGTCCTGGCTCGGCGCGGTCGTCACCGTACTGCTGACGACCTTCGTCGTGGCCTTCTCGGCGGGCGCGGCCGGTCGGCCCACCCTCTTCCTCGCGCTCGCTCCGCTGCTGCCGCTGGCCGGGGTGGCGCTCGCCTACGGGCCGGCGTTGGACCCGACGTACGAGATGGCGGTCGTCGCGCCCCTGCACGGCTTCCGGCTGCTGATGATCCGCACGGTCGCCGTGCTCGTCGTGGCCCTGGGCACGGGGGCCCTGGCGAGCCTCGCCCTGCCGGGGTTCGAGCTGAGCGCCCTCGCCTGGCTGCTGCCGGGGCTCGCCCTCACCGCGTCCGGGCTCGCGCTGACGCCCCGGCTGGGACCGGTGGGCGCGCCCTCCGCGGTCGCGGGGGCCTGGGTGGCCGTGCTGTCGGTGGCGGGCGCGGCGCGGGCGGCCGACGACGTTCCGCTCGCGCCGTTCACCGCTGCCGGGCAGGGCGTCTGCGGTGCCGTGGCGGTGGCGGGCGTCGGGCTGCTGCTGCTGGTGCGCGACCGGTTCGACACCGCCGTGCGCGGTGCCGCGTGAGGTCCCCCTTCTTCTCCTTCCTCGTTTCCTTCGTGTACGGGAGCACCGTATGAACCCCACCGTCTCCGCCTCCGGGCTCAGCCTCCATTACGGCCGTACCCGCGCCCTCGACGACGTGTCGCTGCGGCTGACGCCGGGCGTCACCGGGCTGCTCGGTCCCAACGGGGCCGGCAAGACCACGCTGCTGCGCGTGCTCGCCACCGCCGTGCCGCCCGAGCGGGGGGCGTTCACCGTGCTCGGGCACGATCCCGGCACCTCGCGCGGGCGGCAGGAGGTGCGGCGGCGGCTCGGGTACCTGCCGCAGACGCCCGGTTTCCACCCGGACTTCACCGCCTTCGAGTTCGTCGACTACGTGGCGATCCTGAAGGAGCTGGCGGACCGTTCCACCCGGCACCGCGAGGTGCGGCGGGTGCTGGAGGAGGTCGACCTGGGGGACGTCCGCGGTCGCCGGATCAAGAAGCTGTCCGGGGGGATGCGGCAGCGGGTCGCGCTCGCGGCCGCGCTGGTGGGCGACCCCGCGTTCCTCGTGCTCGACGAGCCGACCGTCGGGCTGGACCCGGAGCAGCGGATGCGCTTCCGGGAGCTGATCGCCGGGGCGGGGGAAGGCCGGACCGTGCTGCTGTCCACCCACCAGACCGAGGACGTCGCGATGCTCTGCCACCGGGTGGTCGTCATGGCCGCCGGGGCGGTGCGGTTCGACGGCACGCCCGCCGAACTGACCGCACGGGCCGCCGGGCGCGTGTGGAGCAGCGGGGAGCGGGACGCGGGCGCGAAGGCCGGCTGGCGCACGGGCGCGGGGACCTTCCGCAACGTGGGCGATCCGCCTCCGGGAGCGGAGTTGGTCGAACCCGCGCTGGAGGACGGCTACCTGCTCGTCCTCGACGGCGCCGACGCGGAGGTGGCCGCGTGAGCGCCCTGCTGACGGCCGCGGCGCCCGCCGTGGAGGCCGAGCGGCTCGGTGGGGTACGGTCCGTGCTCGCCCTCGCCCGCTTCGAGACGCGCCGGACGCTGACGAGCGTGCCCGTCGTCCTCGCCTTCGTCGCGTACCTCGCCTGGATCGTGTGGCGCGGCCGCAGCTCCTGGGACGGGTACCCGGCCCTCCAGGACGCCGACCGGGCCACCCAGGGCATGCCGATGCTCGTCGGACTGGCGGTCCTGGTGAGCACCAACCTCGGGGTGCTGCGGTCCCTGCGGCACGGCACCGAGGACCACTTCGGGATCCTGGTCGTCCAGCCCTGGCGCCGCACGGCGGCCCACGCGCTGTCCGTCGTGCCGGTCGCCCTGCTGACCGCGGTGTGCGTGGCCGGGCAGTTCGCCTGGGAGGCGCTCAAGCCGGGCGCGGTCGGGCACGGGTCGCCGGCCGAACTGGCCGTCGGACCGCTGACGGTGCTGCTGTTCGGAGCGCTCGGGGTGCTGGCGGCCCGCCTGCTGCCCTCGCCCCTCGCCGCGCCCCTGCTGGTGGTGGTGCTGCTGTTCGCCTTCATGCTCGGTACGGGTCCCAGCGGCGAGGGCGGCATGTCGTGGCTGGCCCCGGCCGTCACCGCGATCAGCTCGGACACCCTGCCCTCCGACCTGCTGGGCCGGCCCGCCGCCTGGCACGCCCTCTACCTGGCGGGCGCCGGCCTGAGCGCCGCCTTCCTCGCCGTGCTCCTCGCCGGCGGGCGCGACCTCGTCGTCCGGGCGGGCACCACCCTGGCCCTCGCGCTGGCGGTCACGGGCGGCGTCCTCCAGGCGGGCGGCGTGTCGCCGTCCCCGGAGCTGACCGCGGCCCGCGAGCGCGCCTCGGTACGGCCGGAGCACACCTGCGTCGAGCACGGCCGCACGACGTACTGCGCGTTCCCGGAATGGGTGCCCCGGACGGAGACCTGGGCCGGTGTCGTGGACCGGGTCAGGTCCCTGGCGGGCGGCTCCGCGCACGACCGGCCGCTCGTCGTACGGCAGCGCATCGAGGCCCGGTACGGCCTGGACAGCGACGCCGCGATCCCCGCGCTGGCCGAACCGGACCAGGTGTCCGTCGGCACCGCCTGGGGCGGCAACCGGGTCCCGGAGTTCTCCAGCGCGGTCGCCGCGGTGCTCGTCGCGGGCACCGAGCAGGCGGCGGGCGAGGTCTGCGACGGGCGGATGGTCACCGTCATGTGGCTCTCCCTCAGCTGGATGGACGACCCGATGGACGCCCTGCGCCGGGTCCGCCTCGACGACAGCGTGCGGGGCTCCGCGATCGTCCTGGCGCCCACCGACCCGCTGAGCATGACGGAGGGCCAGACGGACGTCGTACGGCGCCTGCTGGAGAAGCCGCCCACCGGGGTCGGGGAGCGGGTGAGGACGCACTGGGCCGAGCTGACCTCGCCGGGCGTCACGACGGCCCGGGTCGCCGAACTGCTGGGCGTGGCCGGGCCCGAGAAGGCCGACTCGTGCGAGGAGTGACGCCGGCCCTGGTCGTCCCGGTGGGGCGTACGCTGCCGTGGCGGGCCCTGGCCGCGGCCGGTGCGCTCGGCCTGCTGGTCGCCGCGGTACCGGGCCTGACGGGTGCGGAGCCGACCCCCTGGCAGACGCTCACCCTGCTGCGCGGCACCGCCCTGATCGGCGCGCTCGGTCTGGCCTTCCTGCTCGACGACCCCGCGCGGCACCTCACCGCTCCCGTGCCGACCCGGCGCCCGCTGCGGCAGGCGCTGCGGGTGGCCCTGGTCGCACCGGGCGCGGTGCTGTGGTGGACCGCCGTCCTGCTGCTCGTCCCCTCCGCGTCCCGGCCCCCGGCCGGCGACATCACCCTGGAGGCGGGGACGACGGGCGCCCTGGCGCTCGCCGGTGCCGCGGCGGCCGTACGGCTGTCCGGCGAGGCGCGTCCGGGGCGGGCCGTCGCGGTGGCCCTGCTGCTCGCGGCCGTCCTCACGCCGCTGCTGACGCCGGAGACCTGGGGGTTGTTCGTGGCGCCCGACGATCCGGGGTGGGTGCGGGGGCACGACCGGTGGGCGGTGCTGTGCGCCGCGGCGGTGACGGTGTGGGCGGCCTGCGGGCCGGAGCCGCTGGGGCGGCTGGGGCGGCTGGGGCGGCGGCGCCGGCCGCGCGGCGCGGGCGGACCGGCCTAGCGCGCTCCGCCGGTGGACCGGCCGGGCGCGTGTGGCGTCGGCGGACGGGCCTGGCGCGCTCCGCCGGTGAACCGGCCCGGCGCGCGTCGCTCAGGTCTCCGTGCGGTACATCAGGTCCGTCTCGTGGGTGGTGAAGCCCAGGCGCTCGTAGACGGACACCGCCGCCTTGTTGTCGGCGTCGACGTACAGCATCGCCGTGGGCAGTCCCGCCTCCGCCAGGTGCCTGAGGCCGATGGTCGTCAGGGCCTTGCCCAGGCCGCCGCCCTGCGTGTCGGGGCTGATGCCGAGGACGTACACCTCGCCGAGCCGCTCCTCGGGGTGCACCTTGGTCCAGTGGAAGCCGATCAGCCTGCCGTCCCGCTCGGCCAGGAAGAACCCCGCCGGGTCGAACCACGCCTCGGCCTTGCGGTCGTCGAGGTCCCGCTGGGTGAGGGAGCCCTGCTCGGGGTGGTGGGCGAAGGCGGCGGCGTTCACCGCGAGCCAGGCCGCGTCGTCCCGGCCGGGCACGAAGGTGCGGACGGTCACGCCCTCGGGCAGCTTCGGGTCCGGCAGGTCCAGACCGGCCAACGGGCGCCGCATCTGGCGCAGTTCGCGGAAGAGGGTCAGTCCGAGCACCTGCGCGAGGTGCCGGGCGGCGGAGTGGCCGCCGTGCGCCCAGACCCGCAGCCGCTTGCCGGAGGCGGCGAGCAGCGCGGCGCCCAGCGCCCGGCCGTGGCCCTGGCCCCGGTGCGAGGGGTGGACGACCAGCTCCGCGGCCGGGGGCTCGATCGGGTCGGTGCCCTCCAGCTGGGCGTAGCCCACGAGGTCGCCGCCGTTCACGGAGAGCAGCAGGTGCGAGACGCCCTCCCGCGCGGGTCCGCGCAGTTGCAGCCGGCCCTGCTCGGACACGGCCTGCTGCCCGTCCCTGCGGGCGGCCTCGGCGAGCAGGGCGAGGACGGCGTCGGTCTGCTCCGGGGTGAGTTCGGCGAGGGTCTCGATCGAGCGGGGGCGGCCGGGCCGCACGGAGTCGTCGCTGGTCATGCGTACGAGGGTAAGGGGCGGCCGCGGCAAAGCGGTGGCAGCCGGGGACGAGCAAGGTAAACCAGGATGTAACCCGGAAACCCCTGTCGCGCTACGCGCGTTGACTCTAGGCTGCTGCGCCGGCGAGCCGTCTCCTCAGCGGCTCGCGTCACGCACACCCACAGGGGGGCGCATGCCAGCCACAGCACAGTCGCACCAACCGCGCCGCGGACGCCGTACGAGCCGTCTCCTCGCCGTCGCCGCCACCGTCGTCACCGCCGGCGCGCTCGCCGCCGCGGCTCTGCCCGCCTCGGCGAACGCGGGCGACGGCGAGCGGGGACACGGCGGCCACGGGCACGGGACCGGCCGCTACCAGGACGTCCAGCTCCTCTCCTTCAACGACCTGCACGGCAACCTGGAACCGCCGGCCGGCTCCTCCGGCCGGGTCACCGAGGTGCAGCCCGACGGCACGACGAAGACGATCGACGCGGGTGGCGTCGAGTACCTGGCCACGCACCTGCGCGAGGCGCGCAAGGGCAACCGCTACTCCGTCACCGCGGCCGGCGGCGACATGGTCGGCGCGTCCCCGCTGCTCTCCGGCCTGTTCCACGACGAGCCGACCATCGAGGCGCTGAACGCCCTCGACCTGGACGTGACGAGCGTCGGCAACCACGAGTTCGACGAGGGCGCCAAGGAGCTGGCCCGCCTCCAGAACGGCGGCTGCCACCCCACCGAGGGCTGCTACACGGACAAGCGCTTCAAGGGCGCCGACTTCCCGTACCTGGCGGCGAACGTCCTGGACGAGAAGACCGGGAAGCCCCTCCTCAAGCCCTACTGGGTGTGGAAGGAGAAGGGCGTCAAGGTCGGCTTCATCGGCGTGACCCTGGAGGGCACCCCGGACGTCGTCTCGGCGGAGGGCGTCAAGGGCCTGTCCTTCAAGGACGAGGTCGAGACGATCAACAAGTACGCCGAGGTGCTCCGGCGCCAGGGCGTGAAGTCGATCGTCGCCCTGGTCCACGAGGGCGGCTTCCCGGCGTCGACGTCCTACAACTACGACTGCGACTCCCCGGGCGCCGGCGACGGCGTCTCCGGTCCGATCGTCGACATCGCGAAGAACGTCACGCCCCAGGTCGACGCGCTGGTCACCGGCCACACCCACAACGCGTACGTCTGCACGATCCCCGACCCGGCGGGCCGGCCCCGCATGGTCACGTCGGCCTCGTCCTTCGGCCGCCTCTACACGGACACGACGCTGACGTACGACCGCCGCACCGGTGACATCGCCCGTACGTCGGTGAAGTCGGCCAACCACGTGGTGACGCGGGACGTCCCGAAGGCACCGGACATGACCCGCCTGATCGGCCGGTGGAACACCCTCGCCGCCCCGATCGGCAACCGCCCCATCGGCTACATCGCCGGCGACATCTCCCGTGACGGCACCGAGTCCCCGCTCGGCGACCTGATAGCGGACGCGCAACTCGCGTACGGCAGGTCCCAGGACCCGGAGACCGACCTGGCCCTGATGAACCCGGGCGGCATCCGCGCACCCCTGACCCACGCGTCCACGGGCAGCGAGGGCGACGGCGTCGTCACCTACGCCGAGGCCTTCGCCGTCCAGCCCTTCGCCAACACCGTGAACCTCCAGGACTACACGGGCGCCCAGCTCGTCCAGGTCCTCAAGGAGCAGGTGAGCGGCCCGAACGAGGCGGCCCCCAAGATCCTCCAGGTCTCGTCCGGTCTGACCTACACCCTGGACCTGACGAAGACGGGCGCGGACCGCGTCGTGGCGGACTCCATCCGCCTGAACGGCTCCCCGATCGACCCGGCGGCCACCTACCGCGTCGCGTCGAACAGCTTCCTCGCGGGCGGCGGCGACGGCTTCCCGACCCTCGGCGAGGGCGCGAACGAACTCGTCGGCGCGGACGACCTGACGGCGCTGGAGCAGTACCTGACGGCCAACTCCTCGGCAGCCGACCCGATCACGGTGCCGACGGCGGACCGGATCACGGTCGTGCGGTAGGCCCCGCACGGCTCAGCGCATTGAAGGGGCCCGGTATCCCGCAGCACCGTGCGGGGTCGCCGGGCCCCTTCGGAACCTCGGCGTCCGTCCCGTACGGGACTCGCACGACTCCCAGCCAGTCGCCCGGCTACCGGACCTGGCGCTGTCGCCGTCGGAATCGCTGACGTTCCTCAGGGACGTACCGGAGGAGCACCGATCATGAAGCACACCCCGGACCTCGGCGACGTCACCTGGCGCAAGTCCTCCTACAGCGACGGGGGCGGGACGAACTACGTCGAGGTCGCCGACGGCTGCCCCGGCCTCGTCCCCGTGCGCGACAGCAAGGTGCCGGAGGGGCGGGCGCCGGTCTTCGGGGCCGGGTCGTGGGGGGCGTTCCTGGCGGGCATGCCGGGGCGGCCCTCGTAGGCGGCGCCCCTCACGGCACCTCCGGCGGCGGCACCGGCGCCCCCGGCAGCCGTACCGTCGCGGTCGTGCCGCCCCCCTCCGCCGGGGTCAGGCGCACCTCGCCGCCCGCCTGCTGCACCGTGCGGGCCACGATGGACAGGCCCAGGCCCGAGCCGGGCAGCGCGCGGGCCGACGGGGAGCGCCAGAAGCGGTCGAAGACGTGGGGGAGTTCGTCGGCGGGGATGCCGGGGCCGTGGTCGCGGACGGTAAGGACGCCGTCGGCGAGACGTACGTCGACGGTGCCGGACTCGGGGCTGAACTTCACCGCGTTGTCGAGGATGTTGACGACCGCGCGTTCCAGCGCGGCCGGTTCCGCCCGTACGTACCAGGGGTGGACGTCCGCCGTGAGGGTCAGCTCCGGACCGCGCAGGCGGGCGCGACGCAGGGCCGACTCGACGACGTCGTGCCAGGCGAGGATGCGGGCGCGGCCCGCGTGCTGGTCGGTGTCGGGGCGGGAGAGTTCCTGGAGGTCGCCGATCAGCGCCGCCAGTTCCGTCATCTGGGCCTTCACCGAGGCGAGCAGCGCCTTGCGGTCGGCTTCGGGGATCGGGCGGCCGGTCTCCTCGCTGCGGGTGAGGAGTTCGATGTTGGTGCGCAGGGAGGTGAGGGGGGTGCGCAGCTCGTGGCCCGCGTCGGCGATGAGCTGCTGTTGCAGGTCGCGGGAGCTGGCCAGGGAGGAGGTCATGCTGTTGAAGGAACGGGAGAGGCGGGCGATCTCGTCCTCGCCGCCGTCCTCGACGGGGATGCGGATGGTGAGGTCCTCGGTGCGGGCGACGTGTTCGACGGCCTCGGTGAGTTCGTCGACGGGGCGCAGACCGGCCCGGGCCACGGTGAGGCCGGCGGCTCCGGAGCCGATGACTCCGACACCGGAGACGATGAGGAGGACCCAGACCAGGGAGGAGAGGGGCTTGGTCACGTCCGCGACCGGCTTGGCGATGGAGACGGCGATGCCCGGCTGCACCTGGCCGGTGGTCGCGTCCAGGACCCGCTGGGTGAAGACGCGCATGGTGGTGCCGTCGGTGGTCCGCGCGGTGTGCAGCGCGTCCTTCGTCCGGCCGTCGGCGACGCCCAGGTCCGCGTCCTGGACGCGCAGCTCCTCGTCGCCGGGATTGACGCAGGTCGAGCCGTCCGAGTAGAGGATGGTGACGACGGGGGCGTTCGGCACCTGGGGAAGTTCCTGCGGCGTTCCGGACTGGCAGTTGCGCAGCATGCTGTTCAGCAGCCCCCGGGACACCTGCTCGCTGCGCAGTTGGTCGTCCAGCTGCTGGTACAGCTGGTCGCGGACCAGGAACCAGCACGTCACCGAGACCGCGGCGACCGCGAACGCCACCGCCGCCGCCACCAGCAGCGCCAGGCGCGAGCGCAGCGGCAGGGTGCGGAGGCGCCGGACCAGTCTCCTCACTCCGCGCCGCCCTGCCGCAGGACGTACCCGACGCCGCGCACGGTGTGCACCAGGCGCGGTTCGCCCGCCGCCTCGGTCTTGCGGCGCAGGTACATGACGTACACGTCGAGGGAGTTGGAGGACGGCTCGAAGTCGAAGCCCCAGACCGCCTTCAGGATCTGCTCCCGGGTGAGCACCTGGCGCGGGTGCGCCATGAACATCTCCAGCAGGGTGAACTCGGTGCGGGTCAGCTCGACCGGCCGCCCGCCCCGCACGACCTCCCGCGTCGCCAGGTCCATGGTCAGGTCGGCGAAGGTCAGGGTGTCGTCGTTGCCGTGGGCGGCGTCGACGGCGGCCGCGTAGGAGCTGCGCCGCAGCAGCGCGCGGATGCGGGCGAACAGCTCGTCCAGCTCGAAGGGCTTGACCAGGTAGTCGTCGGCGCCGGCGTCGAGGCCGGTCACCCGGTCGCCGACGGTGTCACGGGCCGTGAGCATCAGGATCGGGGTGAGGTCGCCCGCGCCACGGATCCGGCGGGCGGCGGTCAGGCCGTCCATGCGGGGCATCTGGATGTCGAGGACGACCAGGTCGGGCCGGTACGCCGCCGCCTTCTGGAGGGCGTCGGCGCCGTCGACGGCGACCTCGGTGTCGTATCCCTCGAAGGCGAGGCTGCGCTGGAGGGCCTCGCGGACCGCCGGCTCGTCGTCGACGATCAGGATGCGCCGGGTCTCACGGTCGCGGTCGCCTTCTGCGGGGCTCATGGGCTCGGGTCCTCGGATGCGATGGGGTACGGGCTGCCGACGCCTTCAGCGTCGCACGTTCGCGGGCCCGCTCAGCCGTCGGCACCGGCTCGCAGCGCGGACAGGTCGGCCTTGACGGTGTTGATCGGGATGGCGAAGCCGAGACCGACGCTGCCCGCACTGGCGGAGGACTCGGTCGCCGAGTACATCGCGGAGTTGATGCCGATGACGTTGCCGTTCATGTCGATCAGGGCGCCACCGGAGTTGCCCGGGTTGAGCGAGGCGTCCGTCTGGATCGCCTTGTACGTCGTGGTGGACGAGCCGGTGTCGCCGTTGAACTCCTGACCGCCGAACTCGAACGGCCAGCCACCGCCCTGCCCCTGTCCTTGCCCCTGCTGTTGCTGCTGTTGCCCCTCGTCCGTCGAGACGGTCACGTCGCGGTCCAGGGCCGAGACGATGCCGCTGGTCACGGTGCCGGTCAGGCCCTCCGGGGAGCCGATCGCGACGACCTGGTCACCGACCCCGACCCCGTCGGAGTCGCCGAGGGTCGCGGCCTTCAGGCCGGAGGCGTCCTCCAGCTTGATCAGCGCGAGGTCCTTGCTGCTGTCGGTGCCGACCACCCGGGCGGTGTACTGCTTGCCGTCGCTGGTCGTGACCTTGACGGAGTCGGCGCCGGCGACGACGTGGTTGTTGGTGATGAGCTCGCCGTCACCCGTGATGATCACGCCGGAGCCGGTGGAGGAGCCGGCGTTCGAGGTGGCGCTGATCTCGACGATGCTCGGGCTGACCGCCTCGGCGACCCCGGAGACCGTGCCCTTCTGGCTGGACGGCACCACGTTGGTGCTGGTGGAGCTGGAGGCGACGGTGTCGGCGCCGGTCAGCTCCTGGATGCCGTACGCGGTGCCGCCGCCGACGGCCGCCGCGACGATCGCCACGGCCGCGAGGAGGGCGGCGGGACCGCGACGGACCGTGCGCCTGCGGCGGGGCTGCTCGGGCTGCACGGGACCGTCGGTGAAGGCGGCGGGCGGCTGGGCCGGCGGGGGCGGCCACTCGGGGCTGACGGGAGAGGAGGCGTGCTGCTGGGTTCCCTGGTACGGGTGCGCGTGCTCGTACTCGCCGTTCCGGCGGAGGCTCTCGGTCATGTTCATGAGCTTCCCGCCCCCGGATGAGAACGGCCTGAGTGCTGTCTGAGAAGCCCGGCAGAACCTCGTATGCCCGATGTAAAGACAGGCGGAGGGCCTGCCGGACGGCGCCGGGCGGGTCCTACGCGCAGCCGCAGGACTGCCGTACGACCAGCTGCGACGGGAACACCTTCAGCCGCTCCCGCCGGGAGCCCGCCACCCGCAGGCCGTCGTCCAGGACCAGGTCCACGGCCTCCCGCGCCATCGCCGACCGGTCCGAGGCGACCGTCGTCAGCGGCGGGTCCGCCAGGGCCGCCTCCTTGATGTCGTCGAACCCGGCCACCGCCAGCTCGCCGGGCACGTCGATGCGCAGCTCGCGCGCCGCGCGCAGCAGGCCGATCGCCTGGTCGTCGGTGGAGCAGAAGATCGCGGGCGGCCGCTGCGGGCCGGCGAGCAGCTCCAGCGCCACGCGGTACGCGTCGTAGCGGTTGTACGGCGCCTCGAAGAGCCGGCCCTCGGTGGAGAGCCCGGCCTCCTTCATCGCCCGCTTCCAGCCCTCGACGTGGTCGGAGACCGGGTCGCCGACGGACGGCGTCTCGGCGGTGCCGCCCATGCAGGCGACGTACTCGTACCCGTGCTCCAGCAGGTGGCGCACGGCGAGCTGCGCGCCGCCGAGGTCGTCGGTGACGACGGCGACGTCGTCGATGGCCTCGGGCCGCTCGTGCAGCAGGACCACCCGGGCGTCCCAGGCGTCGATCTCGGCCGCGGCCAGGTCGTTCAGGGCGTGGCTGACCAGGATCAGGCCGGACACCCGCATGCCGAGGAAGGCACGCAGGTAGTGGACCTCGCGTTCGCCGACGTAGTCGGAGTTGCCGACGAGGACCATCTTCCCGCGCTCGGAGGCGGCCCACTCGACCGCGTGCGCCATCTCCGCGAAGAAGGGCTGGCGGGCGTCCGGCACGATCAGGCCTATGAGGTCCGTGCGCCGCGACGCCATGGCCTGGGCGACCCGGTCCGGCCGGTACCCCAGTTCCTTGATCGCGGCGAGGACACGCTCGCGCGTGGCCGGGGCGACCGGCCGGGGTCCGTTGTTGATGACATAGCTGACGACGGCGGTGGAAGTCCCCGCCAGCCGCGCCACGTCATCCCGAGTCACCTTGGCCACGCGCGGAGTCTACGCGGATGGATGCGCCCCGGGCAGGGCGTACCACCCCTTGGTTCATACCTTGGTGGAAGCCCTCGCCTCGGCCCCCTCGGCCGCGCGCTCCGCCTTCTCCGCCTTGTCGGTCTTGTCTGCCTTCTCGGGCTTCTCGGGCTTCTCCGGCGTGACGAAGCGGTAGCCGACGTTGCGGACGGTACCGATCAGCGACTCGTGCTCGGGGCCGAGCTTGGCGCGCAGCCGCCGGACGTGCACGTCGACCGTGCGGGTGCCGCCGAAGTAGTCGTACCCCCACACCTCCTGGAGGAGCTGGGCGCGGGTGAAGACCCGGCCCGGGTGCTGGGCGAGGTACTTCAGCAGCTCGAACTCCTTGAAGGTCAGGTCCAGGACCCGGCCCTTGAGCTTGGCGGAGTACGTGGCCTCGTCGACCGACAGGTCGCCGTTGCGGATCTCCATGGGGGAGTCGTCGGCGACGATCTGCTGGCGGCCCATGGCGAGGCGCAGCCGGGCCTCGACCTCGGCCGGGCCGGCGGTGTCCAGCAGCACGTCGTCGATGCCCCAGTCGGCGGTGACGGCGGCGAGGCCGCCCTCGGTGACGACGAGGACCAGCGGACAGCTGAGCCCCGTGGAGCGCAGCAGCTGGCACAGGCTGCGCACCTGGGGAAGGTCACGGCGCCCGTCGACGAGGATGACGTCGGCGCCGGGGGTGTCGACGAGGGCGGGGCCCTCCGCGGGCGCCACCCGGACGTTGTGCAGCAGCAGGCCGAGGGCGGGAAGCACCTCCGTCGACGGCTGGAGCGCGTTGGTCAGGAGCAGCAGAGAACTCATCGCGCCCCACCTGCCTGGGTCGTCTCACGGTCGTGCACGGTTCGCTCGCCCATAACGTCTGGTTCCTCCTCGGTCCCTGCGAGGACGTTTACGGCACTGCTTCGTACGGGTGCGGATCCCGTGCCCGTGGGGCCCGCTGCGCGGCCGGGAGGTGAACGCTCGGCGATCGCTCGGCGACCGCCGCGCAACGCTCCCGGAAGCACAAAAGGACCCGGGGGCTACGTTGCCCGAGTCCTCTGCCCAGCAGAATAGCCGACATGAGCAACCGCCGGGCGGGACATGTGGCGCGTCCCACCATTCGTCCACATCCCGAGACGCCTTCCGAGACGTCCTCCGGGACGCCGCGCCGCACGTCCGCACGCACCTTCCTCCGCGCCTCGGACGGGGTGCCGATCGACGCCGTGTACGCGCCGGGCGCGGCCGGTCGCGACACCCCCGACCTGGTCTTCGTCGTCGCGCACGGGTTCACGGGGGACGCGGACCGCCCGCATGTACGGCGGATCGCCAAGGCCCTCGCGCACCACGGCGCGGTGGTCACGTTCTCCTTCCGCGGGCACGGCGCCTCCGGCGGACGGTCGACCGTCGGCGACCGCGAGGTGCTGGACCTGGCGGCGGCGGTCGCCTGGGCCCGCGGCTTCGGGCACGCGCGCGTGGTGACCGTCGGCTTCTCCATGGGCGGCTCGGTGGTGCTGCGCCACGCCGCGCTGTCCGGCGACGACGTCGGGCCGGGTCCGGACGCCGTCGTGTCGGTGAGCGCCCCCGCCCGCTGGTACTACCGGGGGACGGCACCGATGCGCCGGCTGCACTGGCTGGTCATGCGGCCCACGGGGCGCCTGGTGGGCCGCTACGGCCTGCGCACCCGCATCCACCACCGGGACTGGGACCCGGTGCCGCTGTCGCCGGTGGAGGCCGCGGGGCGGATCGCGCCGACGCCGCTGCTGGTCGTGCACGGGGACCGGGACGGCTACTTCCCCCTCGATCACCCCCGGATGCTGGCCGAGGCGGCCGGTGACCACGGGGAACTCTGGGTGGAGCCGGGGATGGGCCACGCCGAGCACGCGTCCGGCGAGGAGCTGCTGCACAGGATCGGCGCCTGGGCCGTGGCCCGGGCGGGCTAGCCTGGCGGTGTTCACCGCCGATCGGCACGGACGCCGATCGGCACCGGCGACGAAGGATCCAGATGGCAAAGGTCACGGTGCGCTACTGGGCCGCCGCGAAGGCCGCGGCGGGGGTGGCCGAGGAGCCGTTCGAGGCGGCGACGCTCGCCGACGCGCTCGGCGCGGTGCGCGAACGGCACCCCGGCGAACTCACACGCGTCCTGCTGCGCTGCTCGTTCCTCGTCGACGGCGACCCCGTGGGCACCCGCGGGCATGAGACGGTACGGCTGGCCGACGGCGGCACGGTCGAGGTGCTCCCGCCGTTCGCAGGAGGGTGAGCATGACCGACCAGCCGCAGCAGCCGTACGACCAGCCGTACGACCCCTCGTACGGGCAGAATCAGCCGTACGGGGGACACGAGGGGTACGAGGGACAGGCGGGGTACGCCGCCCAGGCGTGGCCCGCACACCAGCAGGCCCAGGGGCAGCAGGGGTACCAGGGCCGGCCGGCGTACGAGGACCCGGACGCCGCCCAGTACACCCAGCAGTGGCAGGGGCAGACCTGGGAGACCCAGGTGCAGCCGCCGGTCTCCGCGGAGGAGACGGCATACCTGCCGCCGCAGGGCTACCAGGAGCCGACGGGCGCGTCGTACGGGACGGCCGGTGGCCACGCGCCCGGGCCGCAGCAGTACGCGCCGCAGCCGCCGTACTCGCACGGGGCTCAGCCGCAGCCGTATCCGTCGCAGCCGTATCCGTCGCAGCCGTATCCGTCACAGCCGCAGCCGCAGCCGCACGCCTACGCCCCTCAGCCCCAGCAGCAGCCCCGACCCCAGCCCCCGGCCCGGCACGAGCCCGGCGCCCAGGCGCACGAGCCCGTCGCGCAGGCCCCCGCCGCCGGTTACGGCCCCGCGACCCTCGCCGGGAACACGCGGGTCACCGACGCTCAGCGCGCCCGTGCCGAGGGGCGCTCTCCCATCATCGACCCGGGGATGCAGCCGGCCGGGCTCACCGCGCTGCTCGGGCTGCTGCTGGCCGGCGCCGCGGCGCTCGGCACGTACGCCCTGCTCGTCCCGCTCGTCGCCCTGCAGGCCGTCACCGCGGCGGGCTGGTTCCGGCTGAACGGCATGTGGCCGGCCCGGCAGGGCATCGCGCTGGGCTTCGCGGGCGCCCTCGCCGCCGACGCGGCGCTGCTGGTGTCGGACCGCTCCCCGGCGGCGATCCTCGGCACGCTCGGCGTGTGGGTGCTGCTCTCCCTCGTCCTCCAACTGCGCTCGCACGCCGACCCCGACGAGCGGATGTACGGCCTGATGGCGACCGTCGCCGCGGCGGCCCTGGCCGTCCTCGCGGGCGGTTACCTCGCCGCCGACGCGGACGCGGTGACCGTCGGCGCGGTCGCGGTGGCGGTCGCCGTCGTGGCCCGCGCCCTTCCGCTGCCGACGCCCGCCTCCCTGGTCGTCGCGCTGCTCGCGGCGGCCGGGGCGGGCATCGCGGTCGGTTCGATGACGGACTTCGGGACGTCGGGGGCGCTGCTCGGCGCGGGCGCGGCGGTGTGCGCGCTGATCGGGCACCGGGCGGCGGCCTACGACTACCCGTCCCGGTTCGTGCACTTCACGGCGGGCGTGGCGCTGCCCCTCGCGGCCGCGGCACCGGCCGTGTACGTACTCGGCAGGGCGCTCGGCTGAGCCGTCCCGAGGTCTCCGGTTCCCCCGCCACAGCGCCGGTGACCTCTCCTGTCACAGCTGGTCGACAAAAACCCGGCGGTCCGTTCCGGTCGCGTTACCCTCGCGCTGGACGGCCGCCGGCCGTCGGGGACCGTCGTCGACCGCCCAGGTGGGGAACACCGCATGCGTGCACTGCGAATACTGTTGATCGTCGTCGTGATCCTCGGCGGGCTCTTCGTGATCGCGGACCGCGTGGCGGTCAACTTCGCCGAGGGCGAGGCGGCGGACAAGATACGGTCCGCCGAGAACCTGGCCTCGACGCCGGACGTCTCGATCAACGGCTTCCCCTTCCTCACCCAGGCCGCGGCCGGTGAACTCGACGAGGTCGAGATCGGCATCGGCGACTACGAGGCGTCCACCGGCGACGGCGCCGACAAGATCCGCATCGACGAGCTGCACGCGACCATGCGGGGCGTCGAGTTCTCCAGCGACTTCGGCTCCGCCACGGCGGCCACCGCCACCGGCACCGCGACCGTCGGCTACGACGAGCTGATGAAGGCCACCAAGTCCGAGCCCACGGACATCGGCCCCGGCATCACCGCCAAGGTGGTGGGCCTCTCCGACGGCGGCGACGGCAAGATCAAGGTGTCGCTCCGGGCCACGGTGCTGGGCGTGGAACTGCCCGAGCCGGTCGACGTGCTCAGCTCGGTCACGGTCAAGGACAACAACGTCGAGGTCGTCGCCGACGGGCTGCCGACGGTCGGCGGCAGGCAGCTCGCCGAGTCCCGGATCCGGGCCATCACCGACTTCCAGCAGGGCATCGACGAGCTGCCCGGCGGCATCGAGCTGGACAAGGTCGAGGCGGCGCGGGACGGCGTCGAGATCACGGTGCGGGGTTCGAACATCGAGCTGGCCGGGTAGGACGTCGAGCGGCCGCCGTTGCGGCGCCCCGCGTCCGAAAGGCGAGACGGAGCTGTCCGTACCGCAGATGCCACCCCGGAAGTCCCGCCCGGACGCCGCACGGCGGCACTCCGCGGCCCGCTCGTGTCCCACCTTGCGGACGATCCCGTCTCATATGACGACACACCGGTGACATCGCCCGCCGACCCTCCCTACGATCGGGACCTATGGAGCGACAGGCGGATCTCACGAAGTGGCGGGCAGTGGACCTGTGCCGCGTTGCCGCCATGCTCTGTCGCACCTTCTGAGCGGACGGCGACGCCGCCGTCCGTGTCCCCCTCACCCGCCCTGCCGTCGAGGGCCCCGCGCCGCCCCGGCATGAGCGCGCACCCTCTCGCCGCACGCCCCGCCGCACCTGCCCCGGAGGAGAAAACATGAGCCGCAGCGACGTCCTGGTCGACGCCGACTGGCTGCAGGACCACCTGGACGACCCGAGCATCGCGATCGTCGAGGTGGACGAGGACACGTCCGCGTACGACAAGAACCACATCAAGAACGCGATCCGGATCGACTGGACCCAGGACCTCCAGGACCCGGTCCGCCGCGACTTCGTCGACCAGGAGGGCTTCGAGAAGCTCCTGTCGAAGAAGGGCATCTCCAACGACCACACCGTGGTCCTCTACGGCGGCAACAACAACTGGTTCGCGTCCTACGCGTACTGGTACTTCAAGCTGTACGGCCACGACAACGTCAAGCTCCTCGACGGCGGCCGCAAGAAGTGGGAGCTGGACGCCCGCGAGCTGGTCGACGGCACCGAGGTCCCCGAGCGCCCGGCCACCGACTACAAGGCCAAGCCGCAGGACACCTCCATCCGCGCCTTCCGCGACGACGTCGTCCAGGCGATCGGCGCGCAGAACCTGGTCGACGTCCGCTCGCCCGACGAGTTCTCCGGCAAGCTCCTCGCCCCGGCCCACCTCCCCCAGGAGCAGTCGCAGCGCCCGGGCCACGTGCCCAGCGCCCGCAACATCCCGTGGTCGAAGAACGCCAACGACGACGGCACCTTCAAGTCGGACGACGAACTGAAGCAGCTCTACACCGACGAGCAGGTCGACCTGGCGAAGGACACCATCGCCTACTGCCGCATCGGTGAGCGCTCGGCCCTGACCTGGTTCGTCCTGCACGAGCTGCTGGGCGTGGAGAACGTCAAGAACTACGACGGCTCCTGGACCGAGTACGGCTCCCTCGTCGGCGTGCCGATCGAGCTCGGCGCCGCGAAGTAAGCACCCCGCCCGACCTTTCCCAACCCCTCAGGAGTACGACATGTGCGGAGCGAAGGCCGGCGGCCCCGACGCCTCGACGATCAAGCCCGGTGAGACCACGATCCAGGGCCAGGTGACCCGCGACGGCGAGCCGGTGACGGGCTACGTCCGGCTGCTGGACTCCACCGGCGAGTTCACGGCGGAGGTCCCCACCTCCGCGACGGGCCAGTTCCGGTTCTACGCGGCCGAGGGCACCTGGACCCTGCGGGCGCTCGTCCCGGGCGCCAGCGCCGACCGCACGGTCGTCGCCCAGCAGGGCGGACTGGCGGAGGTCGCCATCGCCGTCTGACGGCCGTGGCTTCGAGGGGCCGTACCCCACGGGTTGGACGCCCGGGGTGCGGCCCTTTCGTCGTGCCCGGACCTACGCTGGAGGTATGTACGCGCGGCGGCGGCACCGTTACTTCGTGATGATGGGGATCTGCATCGCGCTGTTCGTCCTGGCCTGGGGCGTCGTCCGCCTCTGGTCGGTCCCCGCGGCCGTCGGCATGTGCCTGGTCGCCATGGTCATCCCCCCGCTCGCCGCGATCGTCGCCAACCGCCGGGGCCCCGACGACCGCTGGTGGGACGACCCCTCCGGCGACCCCCGGTCCGACGAGTGGTGGGACGAGCTGGACGGCAGGAAGGGACCGCGGCACCGGGACCGGCCCTGAACCCCGCCCTGCCCGGCCGGCGCCGGGCAAGGGCTCCCGGGCCCGCCGGTCAGTACACCAGCGCCTGCGTCTCGTCCCCCAGCGCCTCCTGCACGAAGACCTGCGCGCCCGCGATCCGCACCCCCTCGATCACGTCCTGCTCGGTGAGGTCCCGCCGCGCCGCGCACTGGGTGCACAGCGTCACCCGGCCGCCGGCCAGGATCGAGTCCAGCAGGTCGGGCAGCGGCGCCGCGTGCGGCAGCTCGAACTCGGCCGCCCGGCCCGGCACCGCGAACCACGCGGACTCGCCGGTCAGCCACACGGAGACGTCGACGCCACTGGCCACGGCCACCGCCGCCACCGTGAACGCCTGCGAGCACCGCTCGGGGGCATCGGCCCCCGCCGTCACCTTGATCACGAGCTTCTTCGCCATGGCCGCATGGTACGGCCGCACCGCGGGCCCACCTCGCCCGGTGGGCCCGGGCCCGGCCGCGTAAGCTGGGTGCCGGCCCTGTGCGTGCAGCGCACGCACCGCACTCCGCATCACCGAGGAGCACCCCGTGGAGATCTTCTTCGAAGCCCTGCTGGTTCTGGTCTGCGTCGGCGTCCTCGCCTTCGCGGGGCTGACCGTGAAGAAGCTGTACCAGGGCCAGCGCTGATCCCCCACGCCAGGAAGTTCTGCTCATGATCGAGATCCCGTCCGACCTCCACAAGGACCTCGTCCCGCTCGTCTTCCTGCTCGGTGACTGGGCGGGCGCGGGCGTGCACGACTTCCCCGGTGCCGAGAAGTGCAACTTCGGGCAGGAGGTCTCCTTCACCCACGACGGCCGGGACTTCCTGGAGTACCGGTCCCACACCTGGGTCCTGGACCAGGACGGCAACAAGGTCCGCCCCCTGGAGTCCGAGTACGGCTTCTGGCGCGTCGACGCGAACCGCAAGGTCGAGGTCACGATGACCCGCGACGACGGTGTCATCGAGATCTGGTACGGCGAGCTGGCCGACCAGAAGCCGCAGATCGACCTGGTCACGGACGCGGTGGCCCGCACGGCCGCCTCCCGGCCCTACACCGGCGGCAAGCGCCTGTACGGGTACGTCAAGAGCGACCTGATGTGGGTCGGCGAGAAGCAGACCCCCGAGGTCGAGCTGCGCCCCTACATGTCGGCGCACCTGAAGAAGGTCGTCACCCCGGAGGACGTCGAGCGCTGGGCCAAGGCGCTGCCCGACGACATGCCGGACGACGGGATCGCTTTCTTCAAGTAGTCCTAGACTCTTGGGTGTGGTGAGCACCGACTGGAAGAGCGACCTCAGGCAGCGCGGCTACCGGCTGACCCCGCAGCGGCAGCTGGTGCTCGAAGCCGTCGACCATCTGGAACACGCGACCCCCGACGACATCCTCGGCGAAGTGAGGAAGACGGCGTCGGGGGTCAACATCTCCACCGTCTACCGCACGCTGGAGCTCCTGGAGGAGCTCGGGCTGGTGAGCCACGCCCATCTCGGGCACGGCGCGCCCACCTACCACCTGGCCGACCGGCACCACCACATCCACCTGGTCTGCCGGGACTGCACCCACGTGATCGAGGCCGACCTGTCGGTGGCCGCCGAGTTCACCGCCAAGCTGCGCGAGCAGTTCGGCTTCGACACCGACATGAAGCACTTCGCGATCTTCGGCCGGTGCCAGGACTGTTCCCATAAGGGTTCAACTACCGAGTCGTAGGCTAGGCGTATGAAGAGTCCCCTGCTGTCCCTGCCCGGCGCCGTCCCCGCCGAGGGCGTGGACGAAGGCGTCGCCGCCCACTACGGCGACCTGTTCCGCGAGCAGCGTGCCCTCGCCGACGGCACCGGATTCGTCGACCTCTCGCACCGCGGTGTGGTCGCCGTCACCGGCGACGACCGGCTGAGCTGGCTGCACCTGCTGCTCACCCAGCACGTCAGCGACCTGCCGGCCCACCAGGCCGCCGAGGCGCTGATCCTCTCCGCCAACGGCCACATCGAGCACGCCCTGTACCTCGTCGACGACGGCACGACCGTCTGGGCCCACGTGGAGCCCGGCAGCCAGGAGGCGCTGATCGCCTACCTGGAGTCGATGAAGTTCTTCTACCGGGTAGAGGTCGCCGACCGCACCGCCGACACCGCGGTCGTCCACCTGCCGGCCGGCTCCATCGCGGCGCCCCCAGCGAGCGCCGTCGTCCGCGAGACGCCGTACGGCCGGGACCTCTTCCTGCCGCGCGCCGAGTTGGGGGCGTTCGCCGCCGAGGCCGGACCGCCGGCCGGGATCCTCGCCCACGAGGCGCTCCGCGTCGAGCAGCACCGCCCCCGGGTCGGTTTCGAGACCGACCACCGCACCATCCCGCACGAGCTGGGCTGGATCGGCAGCGCCGTCCACCTGCAGAAGGGCTGCTACCGGGGCCAGGAGACCGTCGCCCGGGTGCAGAACCTCGGCAAGCCGCCGCGCCGCCTGGTCTTCCTCCACCTGGACGGCAGCGAGGTCCACCTGCCGCCCGCCGGGGCCGAGGTGCGCCTCGCGCAGGACGGGCCGGACGGCCGCAAGATCGGCTTCGTCACCACGTCCGTACGCCACCACGAGCTGGGCCCGGTCGCCCTCGCCCTGGTGAAGCGGAACGTGCCGGTGGACGCCCGGCTGATGGCGGAGGACACGGCCGCCGCCCAGGAGACGGTCGTCCAACCGTAGGACGGAGTGCCCGGACGGCCCGGCGCGGCGCTAGACCTCCAGCAGCACCGTGAACGGGCCGTCGTTCGTCAGCGACACCCGCATGTGCGCGCCGAAGCGCCCGGTCGCCACGGTGGCGCCCAGCGCGCGCAGCCGCGCCACGACCTCGTCGACGAGCGGCTCGGCCACGTCACCGGGCGCGGCGGCGTTCCAGGTGGGGCGGCGGCCCTTGCGGGCGTCGCCGTAAAGGGTGAACTGGCTGATCACCAGCAGCGGGGCGTCCACGTCGCTGCACGACTTCTCGTCGTGCAGCACCCGCACCGACCACAGCTTGCGGGCCAGCCGCTCCGCCTCCTCCACGGTGTCCTCGTGCGTGACGCCGACCAGGACGCACAGGCCCTCGCCCTCGATCGCCCCCACCGTCTCGCCGTCCACGACGACGCTCGCGCCGTCCACCCTCTGTACCACTGCACGCATCCCGTCATGATGCCGTGCGCCCCCAGGGTGTGGGCACGCGGGCCCGTACGGGGTTTTTTTCGCTCCCTAACCCCCCATCTGGGGCCGATCGTGGGCACTCGGTCACATAGCGGCCACTTGGGGTGGCACGATGCTCCCAGACGCCGGTCGAGGGGACGGTTGAGGCGAATGAGCACACCGAGTACGGGGCAGCCGCTTGGGACTGTCGCGTTGACATATCCGGGGGGCCTGGAGGCACCCCGGCCACCCGTGCAGCGCACGGACAGCCCGGAGCTGCCCGCGGCTCCTGCCGGGCACGACCTGACCGCGCTGAGCCTGCCCGAACTGCGCACCCTGCGCCGGGACGCCCAGCGCGAGGAGGCCGATCTCAGCTATGTGCGCCGGCTGCTGCAGGGGCGGATCGACATCCTGCGTGCCGAGCTGGCCCGGCGCGGTTCCACGTCCGTGGTGACCACGGCGGCGACGGGACCCGTCGTCGAGCGGCTGTCGGAGATCCTGGCCGACGCCCCGGCCCGGCAACGGTCCTCCGCGCGCCACGTGACGCTGGGCACGCCACGCAGCGAGGAGTGCCGGCGGCTGGCCGCGGAGATGCTCGGCGAGGTGGAGCTGTCCGACCTGACGGCCCGCACCGACGTCGAGCTGACCACCGGGGCGGGCCGGCTCGTGCGCTACGAGCAGCAGGTGTCCCGGCGGCGGCAGCGGCTCCAGCGCACCGCGGACGACTGCAGCGCGGAGATCGCACGCCGGTACCGTGAGGGGGAAGCACAAGTCGACGACCTGCTGGTGTGAGACGAGGGGCGGCGTTCCGGCCGCCCCTCCCCCGGCCCGGTGACCCCGGGCCGTCGCCGCGGCGGGTCACCCGTCCGGAAGGCCACCGCCGATGCCCGCCCCCCACACGCCCCAGCCGACCGACCCGTCCCCGCTCCCGGTTCCGCCCGAGCGGGGGGACGTCCGTCGGCCCGGGCCCCCGTCCGCCCTCCCGCCCGTCGTACCGCCCGTCCTCGCCGAGGTGGTCCGGTCCGGCTTCGTCGAGGGGCGGCACCGGGGCGCGCTGGCCGTGCTGGGCGCCGACGGGGCGGTGGAGCTGGCGCTGGGGGACGTGACGGCGCCGGTCTTCCCGCGCTCCGCCAACAAGCCGATGCAGGCGGCCGGGGTGCTGCGGGCCGGGCTCGACCTCTCGGGGGAGCGGCTGGCGCTGGCTGCCGCGAGCCACTCCGGAGAATCGTTTCACCGGGATCTGGTCCGCAAGATGCTGGACGAGTACGGCCTGGACCCGGCCCTGCTCCAGTGCCCGGCCGACCTCCCCCTGGACCCCGAGGAGCGGGACACCTACCTGGCGTCGGGCGCGTCGCCCGACCGGATCACCATGAACTGTTCCGGCAAGCACACCGCGATGCTGGCGGTCTGCGTCCAGCGGGGCTGGCCGGTGGAGTCGTACCTCGACCCGGAGCACCCGTTGCAGCGGATCATCCACGGCGTCGTGGAGGACGCGGCGGGCGAGCCGGTCGCCGCCGTCGGCACGGACGGGTGCGGCGCGCCGCTGATGGCGATCGGCCTGGTCGGGCTGGCCCGCGCCTTCCGCTCCTTCGTCGGCGCCGAGCCCGGCACGGCGGAGCGCCGGGTCGCCGACGCGATGCGCGCCCACCCCGAGTACGTGGCCGGCACCCGGCGCCCCGACACCTGGCTGATGCGCGAGGTGCCCGGCGCCCTGTCCAAGATGGGCGCGGAGGCCGTCCAGGCGGTGGCCCTGCCGGACGGCCGCGCGCTCGCCTTCAAGGTGGAGGACGGCGCGACCCGGGCCCTGGGGCCGGTCCTGGGCCGCGCGCTGACGCTGATGGGCGTGGAGGGCCCCGTGGTCGACCGCATCGGCCGTGCGCCCCTGCTCGGCGGCGGGCGCGAGGTGGGGGAGATCCGGGCGGCGTTCTGAGGGCCGGGAGGGGCCGGTGCCGTGGCCAGGCAGAGGGCTGAGGCTGGGCGGAGGGCCGATGCGGCCCGGCTCGCGGGGGCGGGTGGAGGGCCCGTGCTTCGGGGCGGGTGGAGGGCCCGTGCCCCGGGTCGGGTGGGGCGTAAATGCCCGCGACGCGGGTGGGGTGGCCGCCCTACCGTGAGGGCATGACCAGCCGCACCGACATCGACGTACGCCCCATCACCGAGGCCGAGTTCCCCGACTGGCAGCGGGCCCTGAACACCGGGTTCCTGATGCCGCCCGCCGTGGCGCCGGAGCAGTTGGAGGCCCGCCGCCACCTGTTCGTGCCCGGCCGTTCGCTCGGCGCCTTCGACGGGGAGCGCTGTGTGGCGACCTTCCGGTCCTTCGACCAGGAGGTCACCGCCGTCGGAGGCGCCCTCGTCCCCGCCGACGCGATCTCCAACGTCACCGTCTCCCCGACCCACCGTCGCCGTGGTCTGCTCACCCGCATGATGGCCCAGGACCTGGCGGCGGCGAAGGAGCGCGGGGACGTCCTCGCGACCCTGATCGCGGCCGAGTACCCGATCTACGGCCGGTACGGCTTCGGCCCCGCCACCACCATGACGGAGTGGACGGTCGACGTGCCCCGCGCCGGACTCGACGCCCGCTGGGCGGCCCCCGAGGACGGCGGCCGGATCGACCTCGTCGACGGCCAGGACGTCCGCAAGCTCGGCCCCGAGCTGCACGAGCGGCTGCGCCGGGCCCAGCCGGGCGCGGTCAGCCGGGCGGAACTGTGGTGGCAGATCCGGACCGGCGTGCTGAGCACCGACGGCTCCCCGTGGACCGAGCCCTTCTTCGCCGTGTACCGCTCGGCGGACGGCGAGGTCGAGGGCATGGTCGCCTACAAGGCCGACGACCACTGGGGCGACGCCAAGCAGCCGTTGAACACGGCGACGGTGCAGTGGCTGCTGGCCGTGACACCGGCCGCCGAGCGCGCCCTGTGGAGCTACCTGTGCTCGATCGACTGGGTCACCACGGTGAAGAGCGGCTGGCGGTCCCCCGACGACCTGCTCCCGCACCTCCTGCCCGACCCGCGCGCGGCCAGGATCACCACGCAGGCCGACTGGCTCTGGGTGCGGATCCTGGACGTCGTACGGGCGCTGGAGGCGCGCACGTACGAGGGGTCGGGCTCACTGGTGCTGGAGGTCGCGGACCGGGCGGGGCTGACCGGCGGGCGGTGGCGGCTGGAGGCGGGAGCGGACGGGGCGTCCTGCACGCCGACCACCGAGAGCGCCCACCTCGGGCTCGACGTGGCCGAGCTGGCGGCGCTGTGGCTGGGCGACGAGTCGGCCGTGCGGCTGGCCGCGCTGGGCCGGGTCCGGGAGATACGAGCGGGCGCCGCCCGTGTGGCCGACGCCCTGCTGCGTACGTCCAGGCGGCCTTGGTGCCCGGACATGTTCTGAGCTGCTCCCTTCTGCGGGTGACGGGTGGGTGCGCGCATCCGTAGCGCGTGCTCTTCAGTTGTGGTTGTTGTGCGGTGGTGCTGGTCGTGCGGTGGTGCTGGTCGTGCGGTGGTGCGGTGGTGCCGACTGACTGTCCGGGCTCCCGGCTCCCCTCCGGAAGGGGGCCCGGACAGCAGTACGCCGGTTCAGCCGGACTGTGCGAGCAGCATCACGAGGATCACCGCGCCCACACCGCCGATCATGGTGTTCTTCGCCTTGATGCCGATGGACAGCGCGACGAACGCGATGATGCCCATCGGCCCGTACTTCCACTGCACGAGCTGCTCGAACCCGATGGCCAGAGCGGCGACGACGAGGGCGATGAGCGGCATGGTGGACCCCCTGTTCACCGTGGTGGCCAACCCTTGGGAGGTTCGACCACGTTGCTCAAGTTGGCTGCCAACTTCACTGTACTTATCTCCGCTTGGAAGCGACTCATAACCACCTTCGCTTGAACTGCCCAAAGATGGCGGGAAGTTGTAGTGTTTGGTCGTGGAGCCGGAACATGCCCCCGTCAACGGACGGAAGAGACCGCAGCGGCCACAGATGACGCCTCGCGAGGTGGCCGACGAGCTGCGCGCCCGGATCAGGTCCGGGGAGCTGCGGCCGGGTCGGCGCATGCCCACCCAGGCCCAGCTGGCCGACGAGTTCGGCGTGGAGCGCGGCACCGTCCGCCAGGCCCTGCGCGTCCTGCAGTCGGAACGTCTGCTCACCAATGTGTCCAAGGGGAGCCCCGCGACCGTCGCGCCCGATCCGCGCGGCGCCCTGACCGGGTCCGAGGCGCCGCCGATGCCCACCACGGCCGCCCTCGCGCCCCGGATCGCCGAGGCCTTCGCCGCCTCCCACGTCGAGATCGACGCCCTGTGCCTGACCTCGGCCTCCCTCACCCTGGCCCTCGGCGAGGCCCTGCGCGAGGTCCACGCGGGGCGACGCGAACCGGCCAAGATCGACGTGCGCGTGCTGCTGCCGGGCCGGGACATCGAGCTGGCGTTCCCGGTGGCGGTGAGCGGCCGCGGGGACGGGGACCCGGTGCACGAGCGGTGGCTGGCGATGCGCAACGCCCAGGGCCAGGTGCTCCAGCACAACCTGCTGAGCCTGCGGGCCACGCACGGCATCGACGTGCGCGTCACCTTCCGGGCGCTCCCCTTCACGCCGCCCGTGAAGCTGTACGTGCTCAACCGGACGGAAGCCCTCCTCGCGTACTACACCGTCGGCCGGCGCGAGCAGGAGATCGATCACGAGCCGATGGAGACGTACGACGCGGAGGGCATCCGTTCGACGCTCTTCACCTTCGAGCGGACCGGTGGTCTGCGCGACGGGGCGTTCGTGCGGCAGTCGCGGAAGTGGTTCGACGCGCTGTGGGAGACGATCAGTTCGGAGCTGCTGCTCACGGCGTGATCACCTCCCGGTCACAGCGCGGGGCCCGCGACCAGGAGGGCCAGCACCACCGCTCCGGCGGAGCTGACGGAGGGGCTCTTCGCCTTGATGCCCACGGTGAGCAGGAGCAGGCCGACGAGGCCGGTGGCGCCGTACTTCCACTGGACGATCTGCTCGAAGGTGACGACGAGGAGCGTGGAGAGAAGAGCGAGGACGGGCATGGTCTTTCCCCCTTCGGAAGTTCGGGACGGGAAAACTTCCGCCAACTAGACCGAGTTGGCAACCAACTTTGACTATGTTGTCCCCACTTGGCTGCTAGTTATAAACAAGTTTCAAACAACTCCCTCTAGGTAGGTCGGAGTTGTAGCGTTTGGTCGTG
Source organism: Streptomyces sp. NPDC041968 (assembly GCF_055589025.1). NCBI lineage: Bacteria > Bacillati > Actinomycetota > Actinomycetes > Kitasatosporales > Streptomycetaceae > Streptomyces > Streptomyces sp. NPDC041968. The sequence continues at coordinate 52,041 of NZ_JBVJCB010000012.1, forward strand.
ACTCAGGAGAACGTCTCGGTGAACGGCAGCAGAAGGCTCTCGTCCCAGGAGATCGCCGATGTCCTGCGGGAACGGATCCGCGGGGGAGATCTCAAGGCGGGCGACCGCCTGCCCACCCAGGCCGAGCTGGCCGACGAGTTCGGCGTGGAGCGCGGCACCGTCCGCCAGGCCCTGCGGGCGCTCCAGGAGGACGGCCTGCTCACCAACGTGAGCAAGGGCAGCCCGCCCCGCATCGCCGAGCCCGCCACACCCCGGGGCGAACCGCAGCCGACCATGGTGTCCCTCGGACCCCGGCTGTCGGAGGCGTTCTCCGTACCGCGCGTGCGCGTCGACGTCGTGTGCCACACCTCGGAGACCCTGATGCTGGCCCTGAGCGAGCCGCTCCGCCTGATCCACGAGGGCCGCATCCGTCCGGAGGCCATCGACTTCCGCGTCCTGATGCCGTCGCGGGACATCGCGCTGGCCTTCCCCGTCCTGGTCGAGGACGAGCCGGACGACCCGGTCCACCAGCGCTGGCTCCAGATGCGCAACGCCCAGGCCCGGGTGCTCCAGCACAACCTGCACGCCGTACGGTCCACCCACCGCGTCGACGTGCACATCGCCTTCCGCGCCCTGCCGTTCACCCCGCCGATGAAGCTCTACCTGCTCAACGGCGAGGAGGCGCTGTTCGGCTACTACATGCTCACCCGGCGCGAGGAGGAGTACGAGAGCCGGACGCTGGAGATGTACGACGCCCTGGGCTCCCAGTCGCTGCTGTTCTCCTTCCTGAAGCGGGCGGGGCACCGGGACGCGGTGTTCGTGGAGGAATCGCAGAAGTGGTTCGACGCCCTCTGGGAAACCATCACCTCGGACATGACACTCTCCTAGTGACTTCTGATGCGACGCGGACCGGGCCGGCGGCGGACACGGGGAATCTCGAGCGACTGGTGAGCGGTGCCCGCTTCGTGCTCTGGGACTTCGACGGGCCGATCTGCCGCCTGTTCGCCGGGCACCGGGCGGATCTGGTGGCGGGTGACCTCGTCGACTGGCTCGAACGGCGGGGCCTGCGCGGGCTGCTGACCGAGGACGAACGGGAGTCCCCCGATCCCCACGCGGTGCTGCGCGCGGTCGACCGCCGGCACCCGCGCAGCGACCTGGTCGAGGAGCTGGAGGAACGCCTCACCCACGAGGAGCTGCGGGCCACCGCCTCCGCGATGCCGACCGCGTACGCCGATCCGCTGATCCGGACCTGGACGGCGGTGGGCGTGCGGCTGGCCGTCGCCACCAACAACTCCCCGCGGGTCGTGCGCACCTACCTCACCGGCCGCGGCCTGCTGCCGTGCTTCACCCCGCACATCTACGGGCGCCCGCGGGAACTCGGCCTGCTCAAGCCCGACCCGCACACAGTCGTCCGCGCCCTCAGCGCGCTGGGCGCCGCCCCGTCCGGCTCGCTGTTCATCGGCGACACCCCCTCCGACTGCGAGGCCGCGCGGCGGGCGGGCGTCCCCTTCCTCGGCTACGCCCGCGACGAACGCAAGGCGAAGCTCCTCAGGGACGCCGGCGCCGAGACACTCGTCGACTCCTTCGAACCGCTGCTGCGCCTGCTGCGGAGGCCCAGGAGGCCCTGACGTCCCGTCCGGGCGGCCCGACGCCCCGTCCGGGTGGACGGAACCGTTCGGGCGTGCGCCTGTTCCCCCGGGGGCGGGCACGCGGGTGTCCGAGGGCCGGGTTCTCCACGCGCGCTCCAGGACCGTGCAGTAACGTGCCGTCCGTCTTACCCCACTGGCACCACCGGGACGGGCAGAACGCACAGGATGACACCCCGACTGGCCTCGCCCGTCAGGCAGCGAGCCGAAGCGATGAGTGGTGGCGCGTCCCTGGTCAGGGGCCCGCTCAGGGGCTACCACCACGAGACGTACGTGCTCTCGCCGCCGGGTGGGGCGGGACCCGTGAAGCTGCGGGAGCCGCGCTCCACGAGCCTCTGGTTCGACCGCAGGTGCTTCCGGTCGGAGGAGCAGCTGCTCCGGGGCCTGAAGGGCCGGATCGACCGGGTGCCCGACATCGTCGATGTCGAGGGCATGGGACTCCAGACGTTCATCGAGGGCCGTACCCTCGGCGCGCACCGCTGGTGGGGCCGGCGGGTGCCCGACCCGGTGTTCGAGCAGATCGTCGGCCTGTTCCGGCAGATGGTCCCCCTCACGGCCCGGACGCTGCGCGTGGAGCGGCGCTGCTCACCGCGGGACGCTCCGGAGGACGGGGACACCGGAGGTTTCCTGCAACGCCTCGTCGCCTTCGTCGAGGAGCAGGTCTACGCGGCCAACCGGCCGGAGTTCGGCGCGCTCTTCGCGGACCTCGGCGTACGGGACGCATCCCTGGTCCGGCTCTCGGAGCACGCGACCGGACTGACCGAGCGGCCCTTCTGCCTGCTCCACGCGGACCTGCACCGGGAGAACTTCGTCATCGACCCGGAGGGCGGCCTCTGGACGATCGACTGGGAGCTGGCCATGGTCGGTGACCCGCTCTACGACCTGGCCACCCATCTCTACCTGATGCGGTACCCGGCCGATCAGGAGGAGCGCCTGATCCGGGAATGGTGCGGGGTGGTGGAAGGGATCCGCCCCGGCAGTTCCCGTGGATGGGAACGCGACCTGCGGTTGATCACGGATTTCAAGAGGGCTCAATCGGTGTACACGGACATCGTGCGCGCCGCGATGTCCCTGCGCGACGAGACCGGCCTGCGCTGGTCCGCCCTTCCGCGGGTGGCCGGGAAGCTCCAGGACGTCCTGACCGCCGCCGCCGGGCCGCTCGCCCTGGAGGACGTGCCGAACCGGCGGCAGATCATGGCGGCGCTGGTCCGCCGGCACCGCGCGTCCGCCGGGACGCCGGCCGGGGAGCCGGGGGCCCCGGGGCGCTAGCTTTCCCGGGAACGCCCCCTCCCCGCGGTGCCCGCCCGTCAGCGTCCCGTGATCACCTCGGCGACGCGGGAGTAGCCGTCGGTGCCGTGGCCGCGGGCGATGACCCGGCGGGCCTGGCCCTCGATCACCCGCATCAGGCTCGCGTCGATGCCGTGCGCCTCGGAGGCGTGGACGACGTGCGCCATGGTCGAGGCGGCCGAGGTGATCGGGTTCAGCTCGCCCGAGTACGTGCCGGCGTCGGTGTCGGCGGCGAACTCGGTGAACAGCTCCGGCAGGATCGCGGCGATGCCATGGGCGAAGGGCGCGAACTCGGCGCCGGTGATGCCCTCCGCCCGGGCCAGGGCGAGGGCGTGCGTGTAGCCGGCCGTCGCCGTCCAGAAGACGTCGAGCAGCGCGATGTCGTAGGCGGCGGCCCGGCCGGCGTCCTCGCCGAGGTGGGTGTGGCTGCCGCCGAGCGCCGCCAGTACGGCGCGGTGCTCCGCGTACAGCTCCTCGGGGCCGCTGTACAGGAACACCCCGTCGTCCGTGCCGATGGTGGTGGTGGGCGTCATGATCGCGCCGTCCAGGTAGCGGACGCCGTGCCGGGCGGCCCACTCGGCCGTGTCCCGGGCGCGCTCGGGGATGTCGGCGCTCAGGTTCGCGACCGTACGGCCCTTGAGGGCGGCGGCCACGGCGTCCTGCCGCAGGACGGCGTCCGAGGCGTCGTAGTTCACCACGCAGACGACGGTCAGCGGGGACGCCGCGACGGCCTCCGCGGCCGAGGACGCCGACACCGCGCCCCGGGCGACCAGGTCGGTGTCCCGGCCGGGCGTGCGGTTCCAGACGGTGGTGCGCAGCCCGGCGTCCAGGAACGCGGCGGCCAGCGCCCGGCCCATCGGGCCGAGCCCGAGGACGGTGACGGCGGCGGGCTGGTCGGTCTGTGCGGTCTGTGCGGTCTGTGCGGTCATGCTGCAACTCCCGTAACGTAGTGAACAATTGCTGATGAATGGGGGCGTGAGATGGCACACCGGCGCCACGATCCGGACGTCTGCGGAGTGACCGCCGCGATCGCCGTGATCGAGGGCAAGTGGAAGACCACGCTGCTGTGGCTGCTGGAGTCCGGCCCGCACCGGCCGGCCGAACTGCGCCGGAAGGCGCCCGGTCTCACCGAGAAGGTGCTGACCCAGGCACTGCGGGAGATGGAGGCGGACGGTCTGGTGGACCGTCGGGTGTACGACGTGCTGCCGCTGAAGACCGAGTACTCGCTGACCGCGTTCGGCCGCGATCTCGCCGAGGCCCTCTCCCCCCTCTCCGACTGGGGCCACCGCCGCCTGGACCGGCTGGCCGGCCCGGAGGAGGCCGCCGTACGCCCGGCCTCCTGATCTCTGCCTGCCCCCTCAGCTTCCGACGGCGGCCTCGCCCTGCCAAGTACCCACAAAAAAGTGGGTAGGGGGACACGCGGCGGCGCGTAGCGCACTATTGCAAGCGCCTGCTTGCAATAGTTAGCGACGTGCTGCATGGTGGAGGCATGGCATCGCTCAACGTCGGCAATCTCGGTGAGTACCTGCGCGAGCAGCGGCGCAGTGCGCAGCTGTCGCTGCGCCAGCTCGCCGAGGCCGCCGGCGTGTCCAATCCGTACCTGAGCCAGATCGAGCGCGGGCTGCGCAAGCCGAGCGCGGAGGTGCTCCAGCAGGTCGCCAAGGCGCTGCGGATCTCCGCCGAGACGCTGTACGTGCGCGCCGGGATCCTCGACGCGGAGCGGGACCGGGACGACGTGGAGACGCGTGCGGTCCTCCTCGCCGACCCCTCGCTCAACGAGCGGCAGAAGCAGGTGCTGCTCCAGATCTACGAGTCGTTCCGCAAGGAGAACGGCTTCGGACCCGACGCGGACGACACGGACGGCGAGGCGCGGTACGAGGACGCGACGGCGGGCGGCACCGCCGGGGCGGCGGCCTCCATACCCGGCCTCGACCCCCGTACGACCGGCGGCAGCGACGCCGGCCCGCCGCGGACGGCCGGATGAGCGGGAGCGAGCAGCCGACCGGGCGCGGGACCACCACACAACCCTCAGTCGAACGTATTCTCCGGAGGACCATCACCATGGCCATCACCGACGACCTGCGCAAGACCCTCAGCGACCCCACCCCGCTCTACTTCGCCGCGGGCACCGCCGACCTGGCCTTCCAGCAGGCCAAGAAGGTGCCGGTGCTGGTCGAGCAGCTGCGCGCCGAGGCGCCGGCGCGTATCGAGGCCGTGCGCAACACCGACCCGAAGGCCGTCCAGGAGAAGGCGACGGCCCGCGTCAAGGAGACGCAGGGCAGCCTCCAGGCCAAGGCCAACGAGCTGTTCGGCTCCCTCGACTCCGACTTCAAGAAGCTCGGCGAGACCGCCCAGGACCTCGCGCTGCGCTCGGTCGGCGTCGCCGCCGAGTACGCCGTCAAGGCCCGGGAGGCCTACGAGAAGGTGGCCGAGCGCGGTGAGCACGCGGTGCGCACCTGGCGCGGCCAGGCCGCCGACGGCATCGAGGACGTCGCCGCGGAGGTGGAGGAGCTGGCCATCGCGGTCGAGCCCGCCAAGCCCGAGCCGGTCCAGGTCACCGACGACAAGTCCGCCGCGGCGAAGAAGACGCCCGCCCCGCGCAAGGCTCCGGCCAAGAAGAGCACCACCGGCAAGAAGACGGTGCCGCCCGCCCAGTAGGGGCGCGGGGCACGGCGAGTCCGGAGCGGGCCGGGCACCCTTGGGGTGTCCGGCCCGTTCTCCGGGTACGGTGACCGCGTAAAGGACGACCCGAGTCTGGTGGTGGACGTTGTGCTGATGCAGGGGTTCGCAGGCTTCATGTGGCTGCTGAGCATGGCCCTGATCGTTTTCAGCGGCTTCGCTTTGATCGACGCCGCCACGCGCCGTGAGGACGCCTACCGCGCGGCCGACAAGAAGACCAAGCCGTTCTGGCTGATCATCCTCGGGCTCGCCTTCGTGGTGAACCTGATCTTCAACGTCCTGTCGTTCCTGCCGATCATCGGCCTCATCGCGACGATCGTGTACATGGTCGACGTGCGGCCCGCGCTGCGCGGCCTGCCGGGCGGCGGACGCAGCAGCCGCCGCGGCTCCAGCAGCGACGGCCCGTACGGCCCGTACAACGGCGGGCGCTGAGGCCGGCCTCGGGCCGCGTACCCCGGGAGCCGAGGCCGAGGCCGAGGCGGGACCGGGCGGCTCAGGCCCGACCGGTCCAGCAGGACCGCTCAGGCCGACCGGTCCAGCAGGACCACGGCCACGTCGTCCGCCAGTTCGCCGCCGTTGAGCCGGCGGACCTCGTTGACGGTCGCCTGTAGCAACTGCTCGCCCTGCAGACCCTCGGCGAGCTGGCGGCGGACCATCTCCACCATGCCGTCCTGGCCGAGCCGCTCCCGGCCCTGGCCGACGTGGCCCTCGATGAGGCCGTCGGTGTAGAGCATCAGGCTCCACTCGGCGCCCAGCTCCACCTGCATCCGCGGCCAGCGGGCGCCGGGCAGCAGCCCCAGCGCCGGGCCGTTGTTGTCGTAGGGAAGGAGCCGTGCGGGCGTGCCCGGGCCGGCGATCAGCGGTGCCGGGTGCCCGGCCAGGCACAGGCCGGCGCGACGGCCGTCCGGGGTGATGTCCACGGTGCACACGGTCGCGAAGATCTCGTCGTGCGCGCGCTCGTGCTCCAGCACCTGCTGGAGCGTGCCCAGCAGCTGGTCGCCGCAGAGCCCCGCGAGCGTCAGCGCCCGCCAGGCGATCCGCAGCTCCACGCCGAGGGCCGCCTCGTCCGGGCCGTGCCCGCAGACGTCGCCGATCATGGCGTGCACGGTGCCGTCCGGGGTGCGGACGACGTCGTAGAAGTCACCGCCGAGCAGCGCGCGGGAGCGGCCCGGGCGGTAGCGGGCGGCGAAGCGCAGCGGGGAGCCGGCCAGCAGCGGGGTGGGCAGCAGGCCGCGCTCCAGCCGGCGGTTCTCCTGGGCGCGCAGCCGGCCCTCGGCCAGGCGCCGCTCCGCCGAGTCGGACCGCTTGCGCTCGACGGCGTAGCGGATCGCCCGGCTCAGCAGGCGGCCGTCCAGCTCGTCGCGGAACAGGTAGTCCTGGGCGCCGACCGCCACGGCCTCCGCGCCGCGTTCGGCGTCGCTGGAGGAGGTGAGGGCGAGCACGGCGTGCCGGGGCGCCAGCTCCAGCACGTGCCGGAGCACCGCCAGCTCGTCCGCCCCGTCACCGGCGCCGTCGCCGCCCTCGCCGCCCGTGCGGGCCGGGGCGGGCGACAGCGCGAGGTCCAGCAGGATGCAGTGGACGTCGTCGGTCAGCAGCCGCCCGGCCTCGGTGAGGTTGCGGGCCGTGCGGACGCGGATCGGCCTGCCCGCCGGGTCGAGCAGGTCGGGCACGATCGGCGAGCCGCCCGGATCGTCCTCGATCAGCAGCACCGTCAGGTTGGTGGGGACGGCGCTCTCGCGCTCGTCCCTGGTCCGTTCCGTCGTCTTCTCGCGCTTCTCCGTCGGGTTCTCTCGCTGACTGGTGGGGCTTTCGGCCGGGGTCGTCCCGGTCGGGGCCAGTTCCGTGGAAGGGCCGCTGTCCGGGGACGCGGCGGGCGCCTGACCACACTCCACGGCCGGGATCGCCCTCTGCCGCGGTACGGGTACGGGCATCGTCTTGGTTTCCTTCCCTCCCCCCGAGGGCATGGCGGGGCGAGGGACCTCGACCCACCGACGGGGACCATAGCGGGTGACGGCGCCGCTGCGGAATGGTCCAGGACACGCCGGACCGCCATCGGCCACTGTCATATGCCGCGTTATGTACCGCAGTTGGACACGTCGACCGGGGGCCGGGGATGACGAACGTCACGCGCGGGGCGGCTCAGGGCGTGGACTGGGTCACGTGGCCCGCTTCACGCCCGTGGCGCGAGGCGTGTGGTCGGGGTCACCGCGAGGGGGTCGTGCCCGTGTCCGGGCGGACCACTCCGAGGATGGGCATCGAGCCGGCGCCCGCGATCGTGATCGAGCGCCCCGGGCGGGGGGCGTGCACGACGGAGCCGCCGCCGACGTACATGCCGACATGGCTGGCGTCGTCGAAGTAGATGATCAGGTCGCCGGGTCGCATGTCCTCGACGTCGACGCGCGTCAGCTGCTTCCACTGCTCCTGCGAGGTGCGCGGGATCGGCTTGCCGGCCGACACCCAGGCCTGGGAGGTCAGGCCGGAGCAGTCGTAGGCCTTCGGGCCCTCGGCGCCCCACTGGTACGGCTTGCCGACCTGGGCGGTGGCGTACTCCACGGCCTTCCTGCCGCGCTCGGTCGCCTCGGCGTCGAGGTCCTTCAGGATGCCGGAGTCGAGCCAGGCGGTCTGGGCCCTGGCCTGGGCCTCCCGCTCCAGTGCGGCGAGGCGCTCCTTCTCCTCCTGCGCCAGGTCGGCCTCCAGCTTCTCGGCCGCCGCGATCTGCTTCTCGATCTTCTTCTGGGCGGTGGCCTTGGCCTTGCGGTTCGCCTCCAGCTTCTCGAACTGGGCGGAGGCGTCCGCGGCGTAGGCCTTCAGGTCCTGCTGGGTGCGCGTCATCTCGCCGAGCAGGCCCTTGGTCGCGCGCTGGCCCTGCATCACCCGGCCGGTGCCGTCGAGGAAGTCCGCGGGGTCGTCGCTCAGCAGCAGCTTGGCCTCGTCGGGCAGGCCGCCGGTGCGGTACTGGGAGCGGGCCGCCGCACCCGCGCGGTCCTTGAGGCCGTCCAGCTTCTCCTGGCCCTTGACGATCTTCTTGGCCAGTTCGACGATCTCGGCGGACTGGCGGTCCGCCTTCTCCTCGGCGGCGTTGTACTCGTCGGTGGCCGAGGCAGCCGCGCGGTAGAGCTTGTCGAGCTTCTTGCGTACGGCTTCCAGGTCCTTGCCGGGCGTGGCCGCCGGGGCGGGGGAGGCGCTGGGGGTGCCGGGTGACGGGGTGGGTCCGGGGTCGGCGAACGCCGTGCCCGGTGCCGCGAGCACGGTGACCGCGCACACCACGGTCACGGCAGCGGTCATCAAGCCATGCTTCCCCGTACGCATACCTCGCCCCCAAACTGATTAACCGTCAGTAACATAGGTCGCCTGGGGGATCGTGCCACGTCGGCGGGGAAAGCGACAGAGGTCGTGCTTTCCTTCTCCTTCCCCCCTTCTGTCTCGCCGTACGACGATTCCCCCGCTGTGTGACGAACGCCGCGGGGAGATCGTTCCCGTGGCCGGGCGGGCGTGCGGAACCTGTTCGGCCGTTCACCCGCGCGGCGCCAACGCCTCCCACCGCACCGTCACTTCGCCCTGGCGCCACCGCACCGGCCCGTCCGACACCGGCCAGTCGGCCCGCAGGTCCCGTACGGCCCGCATCCAGCGCTGGCGGGCACCGTAGGAGGCGTAGGGCGCGGCGGCGGCCCAGGCGCGGTCGAAGTCGCGCAGGAAGGCGTGCACGGGCTCCCCGGGGACGTTGCGGTGGATGAGCGCCTTCGGCAGCCGTTCCGCCAGGTCGGAGGGGCGGTCGAGGGAGCCCAGCCGGGTCGCGAAGGTGACCGTGCGCGGCCCCTCGGGTCCGAGCGCCACCCACACGTGCCGGCGCCCGATCTCGTCGCAGGTCCCCTCCACCAGGAGCCCGCCGCGGGAGTGCTCCGACGCCGGCGCGAGGCGCGCGCACAGCCGCTGCCAGACGGCGGCGACCTCGCCCTCGTCGTACTGGCGCAGCACGTTCGCCGCGCGGATGAGGAGGGGCCGGCGGGAGAGGGGGACCTCGAAGCCGCCGTGCCGGAAGACGAGCCCCTCGCGCGCGTACGGCTCGGCCGCCGCCACCCGCGCCGGCTCGATCTCCACGCCCACCACGCGCACGCGCGGCGCGACCGTGCGCAGGCGGTGCAGCAGTTCGACGGCGGTCCAGGGGGCGGCGCCGTAGCCGAGGTCGACGGCGACGGGATCGGCGGCGCGGCGCAGTTCCGCGCCGTGCGCGGCGGCGATCCAGCGGTCCATGCGACGCAGCCGGTTCGGGTTGGTCGTCCCGCGTGTCACCGTGCCGACGACCTGGGGTCCCTTGCCCGACGGGCCGGGCCGGGAGCGGAGGTGGTCGGTCGGGCGGGGAGGCATGCGTACGAGGGTATGCGGCGGGATCCCGGGGGGCGTACGGGAAGGGGTGCGGCCACGAAGGGCTGCGGCCGGGAAGGGGGCGTCCGCCCTGGGCGCACCTCTCCCTCCCGACGCTTCTGACGCAATGCCCGCTCGAACGGTTGAGCGATCGGCGGTAATGATTCGGCAAAGGTCGGAAAACCGGAAATGGAGCACCGTGATCCGGTGTTCCCACCTCCTGGAGGGCGGCGCGTGTCCTCCGACCGGCATGCCCGCAGCGAGGAGGATCGGCTCGTGAGCCAGTACGTCAGCAGGCTCGGGCGTCGCTCACCGGCGGCTTCCCCGCGGCTCCGGCTGCTGCGCAGGCCCCGCCGCGTCGCCATGCTCTCCGTGCACACCTCACCGCTGCACCAGCCCGGCACCGGGGACGCCGGCGGCATGAACGTCTACATCGTCGAACTCGCGCAGCGCCTCGCCGCGATCAACATCGAGGTCGAGATCTTCACGCGCGCGACGACCGCCGCCCTGCCCCCCACCGTCGAGCTGGCGCCCGGCGTCCTGGTGCGGCACGTCGACGCGGGCCCCTACGAGGGCCTGGCCAAGGAGGAGCTGCCCGCCCAGCTGTGCGCCTTCACGCACGGGGTGATGCAGGCCTGGGCCGGTCACCGTCCCGGCTACTACGACCTGGTCCACTCCCACTACTGGCTCTCCGGCCACGTCGGCTGGCTCGCCGCGCAGCGCTGGGGCACCCCTCTGGTGCACGCCATGCACACCATGGCCAAGGTCAAGAACGCCAGCCTGGCCGAGGGCGACACCCCCGAACCGGCCGCGCGCGTCATCGGTGAGACGCAGATCGTCGCCGCCTCCGACCGGCTGATCGCCAACACGGCCGAGGAGGCCGACGAACTCGTCCGCCACTACGCCGCCGACCCGGAGAAGGTCGCCGTCGTCCACCCCGGCGTGAACCTGGACCGGTTCCGTCCCTTCCCCCGGGGCTGCGACCCCGGCGCCGGAGACATCGCCTCCGCCCGGGCCGCCGCCCGCGCCCGCCTCGGACTGCCCCAGGACGCGCTCATCCCGCTCTTCGCCGGCCGCATACAGCCCCTGAAGGCGCCGGACGTGCTGCTGCGTGCCGTGGCCGTCCTTCTCGGCGAGCGCCCCGAGCTGCGCTCCCGCATCGTCGTCCCCGTAGTCGGCGGCCCCAGCGGCAGCGGCCTCGCGAAGCCGGAGGGGCTCCAGAAGCTCGCCGCGCGGCTCGGTATCGCCGACGTCGTACGGTTCCGCCCGCCGGTCGGCCAGGAGCAGCTCGCCGACTGGTTCCGGGCCGCCTCCGTGCTGGTGATGCCCTCCTACAGCGAGTCCTTCGGACTGGTCGCCATAGAGGCCCAGGCCGCCGGTACGCCGGTGCTCGCCGCCGCGGTGGGCGGTCTGCCGGTGGCCGTGCGGGACGGGCACACCGGTCGGCTCGTCGAGGGGCACGATCCCGCCGCGTACGCACGCGTGCTGCGCGACTTCGCCGACCATCCGGAGCTGACGTCCCGGATGGGCGAGGCCGCCGCCCGGCACGCCCGGTCCTTCGGCTGGGACGCCTCCGCCGCCGCCACGGCCGACGCCTACACGGCCGCGATCCAGTCGCACCGCCGTCGCGTACGCTCCCACCATGGCTGACGCACCGAAGACGGCTGACGCACAGAAGGCGGCACAGATCCTGGAAGGTGCCCTCAGGGACGCCGAGCTGGAATGGGAGAGCCCCGAGCCCGGCACCTACGTCGCCAAGCTCCCCGGCACCCGCAAACTCTCGACGACGGTCTCCCTCATCGTGGGCCGCCACTCGCTCTCCCTGAACGCGTTCGTCATCCGCCACCCCGACGAGAACGAACCGGCCGTCCACCGCTGGCTGCTGGAGCGCAACCTCAAGCTGTACGGCGTGGGGTACGCGGTCGACCGCCTCGGCGACATCTACGTCACCGCGAAGCTCCCCCTGGCCGCCGTCACCGCCGACGAGATCGACCGCCTCCTCGGCCAGGTACTGGAGGCCGCCGACGGCTCCTTCAACACCCTGCTGGAGCTGGGTTTCGCGTCCGCCATCCGCAAGGAGCACGCGTGGCGCACCTCGCGCGGGGAGTCGACCCGCAACCTGGAGGCGTTCCAGCACCTCATCGAGCGCCCCGGCGACTGACCCGGCCCCCGCTCACCGTCCGCCGGCGCGGTACCGCCCCGGCGTGACCCCCACCAACCGCTTGAAGTGCCGGGTCAGGTGGGCCTGGTCGTAGAAGCCGGTGGCCCCCGCCACGTCCGCCGGTGAGAGCCCCGCCAGCAGCAGCCGCCGGGCCCGGTCGACGCGGCGGGACATGAGGTACTGGTGCGGCGCGATGCCGTAGGCGCCGCTGAACGCCCGTACGAGATGGGCCGGGTGAGCGGGCACGAGCGAGGCCGCCTCCGCCAGCCCGATCCCCGGCACGACCCGCTCGTCGAGCAGCTCCCGCAGCCGCCGCGCGAGAACGGGGTCCCGGCGCACACCGCTCGCGTCGTCCCCGGGCCGCAGGTGCTCGTGCAGGCGCTCGCCGATCAGGGTCAGCCTGCTCTCCGCCTCCAGCTCCTCCCCGGGCCGGGCGAGCGCGCCGTGCAGTTGTCCGACGCGCCGCCGCAGCACCGGGTCCCGCAGGTCGGGAGCGTCCACGGCCGGGCCGATCAGGTCCTCGCCCAGCCGGGTGGCGTCCAGGTACAGGACCCGTTTGCGGAAGCCGTCCGGGGTGGCGGGGGCGCCGTTGTGCGGCACGTGCGGCGGCAGCAGCGTCACCGTGTCGTGCGGGGTGCCGTGCTCGTGCCGGTCCAGGTCGTACCGTACGGCCCCGGCGTCGACGATGAGCAGCGTCCACGCCTCGTGGACGTGCATCGGGTAGGCGTACTCGGTGTAGTGGGCGTGGAAGACCTCGACGACGCCCGGGACGCGGGGGCGCCAGGCGGAGACGGTCCGCAGGTCGTTCCCGTCCCTCCCGTGGTTCCCGTCCTTGCGCTGGCCGACCATGCAAAAAACGTACAAGACCGGGCCGCCCGCAGACCGGCAGTCTCACTCCATGAGCATGCGCGACACCGACGAACCCATCCGCTTCGACACCAAGATCGCTGTCCTGCTGCGCGAGGACCTGGAGACCTGGCAGCGCCTCAATGTCACGGCCTTCCTGGTCAGCGGCCTGAGCACGCAGTTCCCCGAGGTGATCGGGGAGCCGTACGAGGACGCCGACGCGGTGGGCTACCTGCCGATGTTCCGCCAGCCGGTGCTGGTCTTCGAGGGCACCAAGGAGACGCTGAGGAACGCCCACACCCGCGCGTTGTCCCGGGCCCTGCCCCGCGCGCTGTTCACGTCCGACCTCTTCACCACGGGCAACGACCGCGACAACCGAGCGGCGGTGCGGGCGGTCACCACGGCGGAACTGGACCTGGTGGGCCTCGCGGTGTACGGGCCGAAGAACGCGGTGGACAAGGTGCTCAAGGGGGCGCGGATGCATCCGTGAGGGGAGGGGGGCGGACAGGGGCGCCGGCGTGCGTCAGGCGGCGCCGACCTCGTCCTTCGTCGGCGCGGCGGCCTGGGAGGGGCCGGCTCCGGAGAGGGCCGTCGCCTCGTCGTCCTCGCGCGGCAACCCCCGCATCAGCGCCCAGTACCCCGCCGCGGCCACCGTGCCGACGACGGCGCAGACGCCCCACAGCCACTCGGCGCCCCAGTGGTCGATGACGAAGCCGGACATCAGCGGGGCGACGAGGGCGGCGACCGCCCAGGACATGGTGTACATGCCCTGGTAGCGCCCGCGCCCGTGCACGGGGGAGAGGCGGACGACCAGCCCCGTCTGGGTCGGCGCGTTGACGATCTCGGCCAGCGTCCACACGCACACGGTCAGGGCGAACACGCCGACCGACCCGGCGAAGGCGGTGAGCCCGAAGCCGTACCCGGCGAGCAGGGACGAGGCGACGAGCAGCAGCCGCGGGTCCCGGTGCTGGATGAACCGGGTGACGGGAATCTGCAGGACGACGATCAGGACGCCGTTGACGGCGATCGCGAGCCCGAAGTCCGCGGGCGTGAACCCGGCCTCGCCCATGGCCACCGGCAGCCCGACGTAGGCCTGCTGGAAGATCAGGGCGATGAGGAAGGACAACCCGACGACGCTCATGTAACGCCCGTCGCGCAGCACCGTCCCGAGCGAGACGGCCGGCTCGCCCGCCGCGGGGACGTCGCCGGCGGGGCCCTTCCCGGGCGACCGCTCCGGCCGGGACTCGGGCAGCTTGACGAAGATCAGGACCGCGCACGCCATGGTCATGCCCGCCTCGATCAGGAACCCGGCGAGGTAGCTGGCCTCGGCGATGAACCCGGCCGCCATGGAGGAGATCGCGAAGCCGAGGTTGATGGCCCAGTAGTTCAGCGAGAAGGCCCGGATACGGTCCTCGGGGCGCACGATGTCCGCCATCATCGCCTGCACGGCGGGCCGGGAGGCGTTGCTGGCCATGCCGACCAGGAAGGCGACGGCCGCGATGGCGACGGGGTCGCGCACGAAGCCGAGCAGGGCGACGGACAACGCGGTGGAGACCTGGGCGACGAGCAGCGTGGGCCGCCGCCCGAACCGGTCGGTCATCACCCCGGCCACCAGCGAGGACACGACCCCGCCGAGCCCGTGCAGGGCGGCGACCATACCGGCGTACGAGGCGGAGTAGCCGCGGTCGATGGTCAGGTACAGCGCCATGAAGGTGGCGACGAAGGCCCCGAGCCGGTTGACCAGGGTGCTGGTCCACAGCCACCAGAACTCGCGAGGGAGCCCGGAGACGGTCTCGCGTGCGGCACGTCTCAGTCCGGCGACTGACATGGGACCCCCGTTGAGTTGGCGCGACCGGCAGGTGTAAGCGGCGGAGGCGGCACGCACGTCTTACGTACCCCCTACGACGCACAACCTACGAACGGGCGGCCCGACCCGGCCAGTGAATTAGCACTTCCCGTCAACCGTCCGTCCATCGGGCGCCCCGCGCGGACGGTGAGGGGGTTCGATTACGCTCGGACCCATGGCCGACGCACCGTACAAGCTGATCCTCCTCCGCCACGGCGAGAGCGAGTGGAACGAGAAGAACCTGTTCACCGGCTGGGTGGACGTCAACCTCACCCCCAAGGGCGAGAAGGAGGCGACGCGCGGCGGCGAGCTGCTCAAGGACGCCGGCCTGCTGCCCGACGTGGTCCACACGTCCGTGCAGAAGCGCGCCATCCGCACCGCCCAGCTCGCGCTGGAGGCCGCCGACCGCCACTGGATCCCCGTCCACCGCCACTGGCGCCTCAACGAGCGCCACTACGGAGCCCTCCAGGGCAAGGACAAGGCCCAGACCCTCGCCGAGTTCGGCGAGGAGCAGTTCATGCTGTGGCGCCGCTCCTACGACACCCCGCCGCCGGCGCTGGACCGCGACGCCGAGTACTCCCAGTTCTCCGACCCGCGCTACGCGACCCTCCCGCCGGAGCTGCGCCCGCAGACGGAGTGCCTCAAGGACGTCGTCGTCCGGATGCTCCCGTACTGGTTCGACGCGATCGTCCCCGACCTCCTCACCGGCCGCACGGTCCTGGTCGCGGCCCACGGCAACTCGCTGCGCGCCCTGGTCAAGCACCTGGACGGCGTCTCGGACGCGGACATCGCGGGCCTGAACATCCCGACCGGCATCCCGCTCTCCTACGAACTGGACGCCGAGTTCAAGCCCCTCAACCCGGGCGGCACCTACCTCGACCCTGACGCGGCCGCGGCGGCGATCGAGGCGGTCAAGAACCAGGGCAAGAAGAAGTAGCCTTCGTGATCATGCCCCACCCTGCGCCTATGGCCCAGGGTGGGGGCTTTCGACATAGCGTCTCCGGCTATGTAGCGGAAGCCGTGGCCCGCCAGATCCGGCACCAGCTTCTGGGCGACGACCTTCGCCGGTACGAAGAAGAGCACGGAGGCTTCAGCGACGAGGAGCTCGCCGAGGCGCACGCGTAGATCTTCGGCGGCGACGGTTCCGCCGAGGGCGCGGACGCCGCGTGAGCGAGCGGATCGAGACCGTTGTCCTGGACTCGGGAGGGCTCTCCGCCTGGATCGCACAGGACCGCAAGCTCCTCGCGATGCTCCAGGTCTTCCACAACATGGGCGCCGACCTGGTGATCGGGGCCAACACCATCGTGGAAGTCACCCACTCCCGCACCCACATGTCCCGCCTGAACCGGGCCCTCTCCCGCGTCAAGGTGGAGCCGGTCACCGAACAAGCGGCGAAAGCGGCAGCGGAACTGCTCAAGGGTGCTGGGCTGCATGGGCGCAAGTACGCCCTCGACGCCACGGTCGCCGAGGTCGCACTGCACCAGCCGAAACCCGTTGCCCTCCTGACTTCCGACGGCGACGACATGGCCAAGCTCTGTGGAAACCAGGTCCGAATCATCCCCCTCTGACGCGCCGGCCCACCCGGAGCACCCTCCGACGGGCAGGGGGCTTCTTGCTGTCCTGCGTCCCGGGGAGATGCGTGTCCCCGGATGTGGGTGGAGGGTGGAAGGTGGAGGGGGCAGGTGCCGGACGCCGAGCCGGGGCGCGGGGCCGTGTCGTGCGCGGGGTGCGCAAGGGGCGCGGGGGCTGGGGCGGCGAGGCCGTTCGCGACCTGAGCAGCCTGAATCCGCTGACTGGACTTGAGGCCATTCATGGAAACCGAAACGAAAGCCACTCTGGGCGCGGCCCTCGCGGCCGGATACGTCCTGGGACGCACCAAGAAGGGCAAGGTCGCCGTCGGGGCCGCCTCCCTGCTCGCCGGACAAGGGCTGCTGACCCCGAAGAAGTTGGTCACGCGGGCGCTGCGCACGGTGGCCGAGAGTCCGCAGGCCGTACAGCTGCTGGGCCAGGTCCGCGGGGAGCTGATGGACTCCGCCCGGTCCGCGCTGTCCACGACGGCCGACCGCGGCCTGGGAGCACTCGCCGACTCGCTGCAGCAGCGCACCGAGTCCCTGGGGCGGCAACCCGACGACGAGGAAGAAGAGCCGGCCGAGGACTCGGAGGACTCGGAGGCAGAGGACGAGGAGCAGCCGGACGACGAGCAGCCGGACGACGAGGAAGGGCGGGAAGAGGAAGCAGAGGCGCCGCCCCCTCCCCGCCCGGCGAAGAAGGCTGCCGCGAAGCGGTCCGGAGCCGGAGCGCCCTCGGCGAAGAAGGCTCCCGCCAGGGAGAAGGCCGCCGCGTCGAAGCCTGCAGAGAAGAAGGCCGCCGCGTCGAAACCCGCGGGAAAGAAGGCCGCCGCCGCAAGGACCTCGACCCGCAGCAGCCGTAGGAGGTAGGCCATGGCCAAGACGGAGGAGAAGTCCACCCCCACCGGAACCTCGGGCCTGGACCGGCTCAAGGAGCAGGTGGCGGCCTACGCCACGGCGCAGGGACAGCGGATGGCGGACAAGGCCGGCGGCAAGATCAGTGATCTCGCACAGGGCCTGGGAGACGTCGGCGACGGCAACAGCACGTTGCTCAACGTCGGCAAGCGCGTCCTGGGCGAGGGGGACTCGCCGGTCAAGGCGTTCCTCGGCGAGAAGACGGGCGAGGTGAAGGACAAGGTGGTCGACACCGTCAAGGGCGCCTTCGGTAGCGGTGGCAAGGCGGGGAGCGTGAAGGTCACGAACATCGTCGAGGTCATCGACGTCGGCAAGCCGCTGCGCACCGTCTACGACCGCTGGACCCAGCTCGAGGAGTTCAGCTCCTTCACCAAGGGTGTCCAGAGCGTCTCCCAGTCGGACGAGACGGAGAGCGACTGGAAGGCGAAGATCGCGTTCTCCAGCCGCAGTTGGAAAGCCACCGTGCAGGAGCAGATCCCGGACAAGCGCATCGTCTGGAACTCCGAAGGGGCCAAGGGCACCACGCGCGGTGCCGTCAGTTTCCACGAACTGGCCCCGGAACTCACGCGCGTCGTCGCCGTCATCGAGTACTACCCGTCCGGCTTCTTCGAGAAGACCGGCAACATCTGGCGAGCACAGGGGCGTCGCCTGCGCCTCGACCTCAAGCACTTCCTGCGGTACGCCACCCTCTCCGATGACGAGGACCTCGAAGGGTGGCGCGGTGAGATCCGCGACGGCGAAGTGGTCCGCTCCCACGAGGAGGGCCTCGAGGCGGACAGTCAGAACGAGGAGGAGCGGGACGGCGAGGATCAGGACGACGAGTCCGAAGAGGACGACACGGACAACGACGACGCCCGCTACGAGGACGAGGACGAGGACGACGAAGGCGAGGAGGACGAGGAGGACGACGAAGACGAGGAGGAGGACGAAGACGAGGAGGGCTACGAAGACGAGGAGGGCTACGAAGACGAGAAGTAAGCCCACCCGAGCAAGCCCTCAGTCGCGGCTGTCCCCGGGGCCGGGGGCTTGCTTGTCGGCGCGGGCCTACTGATCCATCTGCCGTGTGCGCCCCCGCGCCGGGCGAATCGGGGTTCAGGACGGCCAGGCGTCGGTCATCCGGAAGGAGACCACCGTTCCGCCGAAGCGGCTGACCCCGGTGTGCCACGAGTCGGAGACGGAGTCGACCAGGAGCAGCCCGCGCCCGTGTGCGTCGCCGGCGTCCGGGTGTCTCAGCCGGACGTTCTCCGGGAGCCCCGGGTTGTGCACCTCGACCCGGAGGGCGGACCCCTCACGGAACCACTCCACCCGGACGACCCACGGCCCCTCCGACCTGCCATGGACGACGGCGTTGGTCACCAGCTCCGAGAGCAGCAGGAGACAGTCGTCCACGGAGCAGGCGGGCTCGTAGGCACTGATGAACTTCCGTAACCAGCGTCGGGCGCGAGGCACGGACTCGGCGACGGGGGGCAGGGTCATCGCGCCGAGGCGTGGTGACTCCTCGCAGGGGTTGCGGTCGACGACGTAGGTCATCGGTAGTCACTCCCCGCCGCTGATGTCGTGGTGGAGGCAACGTCCCACCGGCCCATGCCGCTTGTGTCTGTCCGTGCTGGCGCCCACTGCCTCCGTCACCGCCCTCGTGCGCGTCACAGAAGCCGAAGAATCGATCCCGAACGATGCCATGGGCACTCCTCACTAGAGTTCAGCAACCTCTCTAGACATCTACTGTAGAGGTAGGTCTCTAGAGATGTGGGGGAACCGTGTGAAGCGACCCGTCGGGTCGGCCCCACCCCCCGGTGGCTACACGCAGCGAGCGAACCTCCAACCCGTGGCCTAAGGTGTCTAGAGAAGAGAGGGAGGACTGCGGGATGGCGAGCACCGAGCACGACCGTCGGCCCAAATACCAGCGGATCGCGGACGCGTTGCGTGAGGCGATCCAGTCGGGTCAGTACGGTCCCGGTGATCGACTTCCGGGAGAGAACGACCTCATGGCCACCTACGGCGTAGCTCGCATGACGGCACGCCAGGCCCTGGGTGTCCTCCGTGACGAAGGCGTCGCCGAAGCCCGCAAGGGTGCCGGCGTGTTCGTCCGGGAGTTCCGGCCGCTTCGGCGTCGGGGCATCCAGCGCCTGGCGTCGGAGCGGTGGGGGAACGGCCGCTCCATCTGGTCGGCGGACATCGAGAATCGCGCGTTGGAGGTCGACCGGGTCTCCGTCTCCGAAGAGGCCGCCCCCGACCGCGTGAGCCGCGTACTGGACCTGGACGGCGGGGAGGCGGTGTGCGTACGGCGCCGACGCTTCGTCCTGGACCGCAAGGCCGTCCTCCTCGCCACGAGTTACCTGCCCGCGTCCCTGGTTGCCGGTTCGGCGATCGCGCGGGAGGACACCGGGCCGGGCGGTACGTACGCCAGGCTCGCCGAACTCGGCCACAAGCCGGTGCACTTCCGCGAAGAAATCCGCTCCCGGATGCCGACGCAGGACGAGGCAACCGAGTTGGGCATGTCCGGGGGCACCCCGGTCATCCTCGTCTGCCGCACGGCGTTCACGGACGGAGGCCGCCCCGTCGAGATCAACGAGATGACGCTGGACGCGGCCTCGTACATCCTGGAGTACGACTTCGACGCCTGAGCGGAGCGTCTCCCTGGCTGCCGCATGCCCCTAAGGGGCGTCGTTCTCCACCCTTCCGACACAGTTGGATGCACGCACCGACTGTCGGCCCGGCAAGAAGTGGTGCGCGGTCGGCGCTGGCAGGTCACTGCTTGGCCATCGACGAAGCCCAGCCGTCGGTTAGGTCCGGAACGGGTCTCCGGTCCGCCCCCAGACAGGCCAGGGATGCAACCATTCCCTTCAGAGCTGGAACCCCCGGAAGCCGACCGCGCGCTTGAGACCGTAGCGGCCGACACTGACAACGGGACCGGACAGGGCCAGCGTTTGCCGCCGACAGGGCGTCCGGTGTCGCTGGTCCAGACGTAAGTTCTCGACCCCGCGAGGGAGACCCACCGGAACGGCGACGTGCTTCGCCGATGCGCCGAAGGTCGTCGGGTCCTTCCCGGGCGAGGTCGATTCCGTCTAGTCCGAAGCTGGCGCCCCGGGCTCGGCGAGGGTCGTGCGCAGGAGGTGGGCCATCGTGCGGCCGGCCACCCGTAGGGGTTCCGGGTCGCGGGTGGCCCTGCTGAGCATGAACGCGCCCTCCAGCATCATGACCAGGGAGTACGCGAGCGACCGGGCCGCCTCCGGGTCGGGGACCCAGCGGGTGAACCACCCGGCCGCGGCCTCCACCCACTCCTCGAAGACCTCCGCCGTCGCCGTCCGCAGGACCTCGTTGCTGCTCGCCACCTCCAGGGCCACCGTCCCGATCGGGCAGGCGTCGGCGTAGTCGGCGGCGGCCAGGTCGGTCGCGGCCGCGTCGAAGGCGTGGACGAGGGACTCGGCGGGGTCCGGGACGGAGTCGAGCAGGGCCAGGACCATGCGGCCGTACGCGGGGCCCGTGGTGCGGATCATGTCCTCGGCCAGTTGCTGCTTGCCGCCGGGGAAGAAGTGGTAGATCGAGCCGAACGGCGCCTGAGCCTCCGCGGCGACCCGCTTGAGGCCGGTCGCGGAGTAGCCGTGGCGGCGGAACAGGGTCCCGGCCGCATCCCGGATTCTGGCCCGCGTGTCCGGTCGTCCCGTTCCCGTATCCGTACCCGTCTCCGGTCCCATTGCCGTCCGCCTTTCCGGCCGTCACACTGGCAGTAGAACACTCTATCAAGTAGGGGAACCGCGATGCCGAGTGTCGAGCTGTCGTCCGGGCCGGTCGAGTACCAGGACACCGGGGGTGAGGGGCCGGTACTGGTCTTCGGCCACGGGATGCCGATGAGCGGGACCCAGTGGCGCAAGGTGGTGCCGCTGCTGGACGGGTACCGGTGCGTACTGCCCACGTTGCCGCTCGGCGGTCACCGCCGGCCGATGAAGCCGGACGCCGACCTGTCGCAGCGGGGTGTGGCCCGGCTGTTGGGGGAGTTCGTCGAGCGGCTCGGGCTGGACGGGGTGACGCTCGTCCTCAACGACTGGGGCGGGGGCCAGTTCCTGGTCACGGAGGGACGGGACGCGCGGATCGCCCGCATGGTGCTGGTGGCCTGCGAGGCCTTCGACAACTTCCCGCCCGGCCCCGCGAGGGCCATGTCCCAGGTGTGCCGGATTCCCGGTGGCGTCCGGCTCCTGATCCGGCTGATGGGCGTCCCGGCCGTGCGCCACATGCGCTCCGGCTACGGCGGGATGAGCCTGCGCGGCATCCCCGACGAGGTCATGGACGACTGGCTCGCCCCCGCCGCCCGCAGCAGGGACATTCGCCGGGACCTGGCCAAGTTCGCCACCGGGGCGCCCGACCGCCGGACCCTGCTGGCCTGGAGCGAGGGGCTGCGGGCGTTCGACCGTCCGGTCCTGGTCGTCTGGGCGAAGGAGGACCGGCTGATGCCGCGGGAGCACGGCCCCCGGCTGGCCGCGCTGTACCCGCGGGGGCGGCTGGTCGAGATCGCCGACTCCTCCACCCTCGTCCCCGAGGACCAGCCCGAAAGGCTCGCCGAGGTGCTGACCGACTTCCTCGTCGAGACGGGGGCGGAGCCGGCCCGGCGCACCCCCTGAGGAGCGGTCCCCGGGGCCGCCGTCCGGCCCGCCCGCTCAGGACCGCACGCGGTACGTCACGTGCGTGACCTGGGTCGCCGCGCGGGACTCCACCTGGTCCAGGCGCAGGGGCGGTACGTCCTCGAAGAGGCGGGTGCCGGTGCGCAGGGTGAAGGGGGCGATGTGCAGGCGCAGTACGTCCGCCAGATCGGCGGCGAGGTACTGGTTGATCGTGGTGGCGCCGCCCAGGACCAGGACGTCGCCGTCGCCGGCCGCCGCGCGGGCCCGGGCCAGCGCCGGGGCGATGCCGTCGGTGACGAAGTGGAACGTCGTGCCGCCGGCCATCGGCTGCGGCTCGCGGGCGTGGTGGGTGAGGACGTACACCGGCGCGTGGAACGGGGGCTCCTCGCCCCACCAGCCGTTCCAGGGCCGGTCCCACGCGCCGCGCACCGGGCCGAACATGTTGCGGCCCATGACGAACGCGCCGGCGTCGGTCATGGCCGAGATCTCGGCCCGGTTCTCGTCGGGGGTGTCGAACATCCAGGCGTGCAGCCCGGCGCCCGTGCCGTCGCCGCCGTCGTCGCCGAAGGGGCGCTCCTCGGTCTGGCCGTGGCCCGCCGAGAAGCCGTCGGCCGAGATCGTGATGTCGCAGATCACTCTGCCCGTGCGTACGGTCATGGCGCTCTCCTGCTCCCGGGTGGCCGCGTCCATCCTCCCGTGCCGGGGCGCCCCGCCGCAGGGCGTCGCCTCAGCCCGCCGCCGTCAGCCGGCTGCGGCGTCCCCGCAGGGCCCGCCAGGCCGTGCCCAGCGCCAGCGACTGGGCCAGGGCCGAGACCGCGATGCCGCCGACGAAGAACCAGGTCGGCGCCTCGCCGCCCCAGGTCGCCTCGCCGAGCCACGCCACGAAGCCGAAGGCCGGGAAGGTGAGCAGGGCCGGCCACACCCAGGCGAGGGAGGCGTCGGGGCCGGACGCGGACAGGGGCTCCAGCGCGGCCACGGCCGTCGCGCCGCCGACCAGCGCGAGGTACGCGGCCGAGGCGGGGTTGGCAACGGTGCGGCGGGTGAGGGCACGTATCGGGCTGGGCTTCTTCGGTTCCGGGCTGGGCGTCATCGGTTCTCGTCTCCCCATGGGTCGTCTTCCGGTGTCCAGGGTGGGACGGAGACGGGCCCCCGGGCCTGAGTAGCCGTACTCAGGTCGGGGGACGCGGCACCCAGGGGAGCCGGGACCGGACGAGGTTCACACCGTCAGCGGGACCTCGTGGATCTCGTCCGCCCGGTGGCCCGCGCGCTCGTGGACGCGCTGGACCGCCTCGGCCGACGGTCCCTCGGAGAGGCAGTAGACGGTGCCGGAGCCCGGGTCCGCCCAGGCGCGTTCGAAGTGGACGTCCTCGTCCTTCTCCGCGGCGAGGTCCGCCTGGTGGGCCTCGTGGAGCTGGTCCGAGGTGATGCCGTGCATCCCGTGGTGCACGTCCATGAAGTGAGCCATGGTCTCGCACCCCCTTCAGGGTCTCCCCTCCAGGGTGCGCCCCCTCGGCGGCCGGGGCGAACCCGGTCGCCGAGGGGGCGCGTGTGTGCCTGCCGCTGCCGTCGGCGCGTCAGCCGCACTGGCAGGGGTTGCCCGACTGACAGCCGCAGCCGCAGCCCGAGCCGCAACCGCAGGCGGCGACCAGGGGCAGGCTGCGGAGCTCGGGCGGCCGCTCGGTGCGGCGTTCCTCGGTGGGAGTGGGGTCGGTGCTGGGGGAATCGGCCATCGGGTTCCTCCTAGAGGCTGGTGCCTGGCCCCATTGCACGCCCCGAGCGGCCGTCGCATCAACGGCGCACTGGGGCGATGGCGCGCGCCCCCGGCCCGCCGCGCCCGCGCGGCGGAGTCAGGCCCCCTCGACCTGGGTGGGCGGCTGGATGTCCGCCTGGAGGTCGTCCGCGTGCTCGCCGGTGACCAGGTAGACGACCCGCTTGGCGACCGCGACGGCGTGGTCGGCGTAGCGCTCGTAGTAGCGGCCGAGGAGGGTGACGTCCACGGCCGTCTCGATGCCGTGCTTCCACCGGTCGTCCATCAGGTGCTGGAAGAGGGTGCGGTGCAGGAGGTCCATCGCGTCGTCGTCCTGCTCCAGCTGGAGGGCCAGGTCGACGTCCTTGGTGATGATCACCTCGGCCGCCTTCGCCATCAGGCGCTGCGCGAGCTGGCCCATCTCCAGGATGGTGGCGTGCAGGTCGCTCGGGACCGCGCGCTCCGGGTAGCGCAGCCGGGCCAGCTTGGCCACGTGCTGGGCCAGGTCGCCCGAGCGCTCCAGGTCGGCCGACATCCGCAGCGACGTGACGACGATGCGCAGGTCCGTGGCGACCGGCTGCTGCCGGGCCAGCAGGGCTATCGCGCGGGCCTCCAGCTCGTGGTGGAGCTCGTCGACCTTCTGGTCGCCCTCGATCACGTTCTCGGCCAGCTTCAGGTCCGAGTCCAGGATGGCGGTCGTGGCGCGCCCGATCGCCGACCCGACGAGCCGGGCCATCTCCACCAGGCTGTCGCCGATCGAGTCCAGTTCCTCGTGGTACGCGTCCCGCATCAGGATTTCCCTCTCGTACGTCCATTTCGGGGGCTCGCACCGGCTCGGCACCGGCTCGCACCCTTGCCGTGCCCCCACGCTTACACGGTCCGGCCCCTACGCGTCCGTTTCCGGCATCACAAATGAACCATCCCTGGCTCCAAGGTGAACTCTGGGCGACGAGTGTTCGAGGTCGCAGTCCGATGGCTGGGGCGGGGCCGTTCGGCATGCCTAACCTGGAAGCATGGACGTGAACGCGGCGGTCGCCGCAGCGGCAGCGATCGCCGGAGTACTCACCGGTGTCATCGCCATGCTGGCGTTCCGCTGGAGCGAGCGCGACCAGAAACGCCCCACCCGTACCTCCCTGCACACCGATCCGGTGCTCCCGCCCGGTGTGGACACCGTCCTGTCGGTGCTCCGCTCCTCCGCGGTCGTCCTCGACGAGGCCGACGCGGTGGTCAAGGCCAGCTCGGCGGCGTACGCCCTCGGCCTGGTCCGGGGCGGCAAGCTCGCCGTCGAGCCGATGCTGCAGATGGCCCGGGACACCCGGCGGGACGGTGAGATACGGCAGGTCGAGCTGGACCTGCCGAGGCGGGGCAACGGACGCGGTGAGGCACTGGCCGTCTCCGCGCGGGTCGCTCCGCTCGGCTCCCGGCTGGTGCTGCTGCTCGTCGAGGACCTCACCGAGGCCCGTCGCATCGAGGCCGTACGCCGCGACTTCGTGGCCAACGTGAGCCACGAGCTGAAGACGCCGGTCGGCGCCCTCTCCCTGCTCTCCGAGGCCGTCATGGACGCCTCCGAGGATCCGGAGGCGGTGGAGCGGTTCGCCGGACGCATGCAGATCGAGGCGACCCGGCTCACCAACCTCGTGCAGGAGCTGATCGACCTGTCCCGGGTCCAGAACGACGACCCGCTCGACGACGCCGAGCCCGTCCGGGTGGACGAGCTGGTCGCCGAGGCCATCGACCGCTGCCGGCACGCGGCCGGCACCAAGCAGATCACCATGGCCGCCGGAGGAACGGCGGATCTGCACGTACGAGGCAACCGCGGCCAGCTCGCCGCCGCCCTCGGCAACCTGGTCGAGAACGCCGTCAACTACTCGCCCGCCCGCACCCGCGTCGGCATAGCCGCCCGCCGGGTCGGAGCCCCCGGGGGCGACCTGATCGAGATCGCCGTGACCGACCAGGGCATCGGCATCTCGGAGAAGGACAAGGAGCGCGTCTTCGAGCGCTTCTACCGCGTGGACCCCGCCCGCTCCCGGGCCACCGGAGGCACCGGTCTGGGTCTGGCGATCGTCAAGCACGTGGTCGCCTCGCACGGCGGGGAGGTCACGGTGTGGAGTGCCGAAGGCCAGGGCTCCACGTTCACCCTGCGACTGCCGGAGTCGGGCGCGTCCCGCGACCGCGCACCGCAGGGGTCGGACCGCGCCGGACTCAGTGCCGAGACCGAGCGGTCCCCCTCTTCCCCCCATACTTCCCCGTACGCAACGCTTCCCGCCCCGGAGGTCCTTCCGTGACCCGTGTGCTCGTCGTCGAGGACGAGGAGTCCTTCTCCGACGCCCTGTCGTACATGCTCCGCAAGGAGGGCTTCGAGGTCGCCGTCGCGACCACCGGCCCCGACGGACTCGACGAGTTCGAGCGCAACGGCGCCGACCTCGTGCTCCTCGACCTGATGCTGCCCGGCCTGCCGGGCACCGAGGTGTGCCGTCAGCTGCGCGGCCGCTCGAACGTCCCCGTGATCATGGTGACCGCCAAGGACAGCGAGATCGACAAGGTGGTCGGGCTGGAGATAGGGGCCGACGACTACGTCACCAAGCCCTTCTCCTCCCGCGAGCTGGTCGCCCGCATCCGCGCCGTACTGCGCCGCCGCGGCGAGCCGGAGGAGGTCACCCCGGCCGCGCTGGAGGCCGGTCCCGTCCGCATGGACGTCGACCGGCACGTGGTGACGGTCGGCGGCACCAAGGTCGACCTGCCGCTGAAGGAGTTCGACCTGCTGGAGATGCTGCTGCGCAACGCCGGCCGCGTGCTGACCCGCATGCAGCTGATCGACCGGGTGTGGGGCGCCGACTACGTCGGTGACACCAAGACCCTCGACGTCCACGTCAAGCGGTTGCGCGCCAAGATCGAGCCCGACCCGGGCGCGCCGCGCTACCTGGTGACGGTGCGGGGCCTCGGGTACAAGTTCGAGCCGTAGAGCGCCCGGCGCGTCCGGCGTCCGCGTCCGGGAAGCGCCCAGCGGCCGTACGAAGAAGGGCGGGACCTCCGAGGAGGTCCCGCCCTTCCGTCGTTCCGCGCGGCTCAGTGACCCGCGTCGGCCTCGTGCGAGGAGCCGTCCGTCGCCGTGCCGGTGCCGGACCCGTCCTCGGTCCCGGCCGCGGCGGACTCGCCGGCCGCGGGGGACTCGCCGGTGCCCGCGGTGGACCCGCCGTCGGCCGGCACGCCCGAGGTCTGGCCGTCGGACGGCTCGCCGGAGGTCTCCTGCGACGGCTGCCCCGACGCGCCGGGGGCCGCCGGGACGTCGCTCGGGCCCCAGCCGGAGAAGTAGCTCTCGGCGGGTACGACGAACGCCTTCAGGCTGACCTCACCGGTCTTGCTGAAGGTGAAGGTGATCTCCTGCGCGTTGCCGTCCCTGATGGCCTCGCGGCTGCTGGGCAGGACGGCCGAGGCGTTGTTCTCGCCGCCGATGACCACGGAACCGCCCGCGGGGACGGTCAGGCCGTTGCCGCCCTTCTCGCCCTCGGCGGGCTTCAGCTCGGCGGACTTGTCGGTGCCCACCACGGAGATGGACTCGAGCGTCTGGTCCGTCCTGCCGTTGTTGAACAGGGTGGCGGAGACCACGGCCGGGCCGGTCGACTCCAGGTCGGGCTGCGTGATGACGATCGCGTTCTGGATCTGGATGTCACCGACCGTCGTCGCAGCGTTGTCCGGCTTGATCTCCAGCGTCTGGGCGTTGTGACCGGCACCGCACGCGGCGAGCGAGGCGATCGAGAACGCGATGGCGGCGGCGGCGAGGGCGCCGCGTCGAAGGCTGCTGCTCACGGCGGCGGCAACTCCTAGGACTCGAGCGAGACGGCGGCACGGATAAAGCCGCCCTAAGTGGCTGTCAGCGGCCTTAGGCTACCGAGCCGTTCCCGGGCGGCCGCACCCGACCCTCCCCGAAGGCGCCCGGCTTCGCCCGGCAGGCGGTAGGAGAGCGCTGAGACGGCGGGGAGACAGCGGGGAGACGGTGGTGGTTCCGGGCGGCCCGGGGACCGCGGGCGGGGTGCGCGGAGGGCGTCCCGCGGGAGTGCTCGCCGCGGTCGCTTTGCGGTCGGCACTCGTCCGTCATTCACATAAGAAGCCCTCGTGATACGGGTCGGCCGGCGGGTGCGCGAGATTTCCCGGAGGAATGCGCGGGCGGCCGGGAAATTGATCATCGGCGGGCCTGCCGGGGCACCGCGTGATCAATTCCGGATTCGTCCGGAAGCCCGCCTCGGCCACCGAACGGAGTAGCGGAAGTCGCACGCATGGAACCGGACATAGGGCGTGTTTCGGGCAGGTGGAGGGCCCTCCGGGTGTGTGTGACGTGCGTGTTTCGCCCTGCCTGAAGAGCCGCTCCGACCTGCGAATACTTTCTTCCGCTCGCTCGCCGCAGCACGTTCCTGTTGCTGTTGTCAAGCCCCGAGATATGCCCTGACCTGCGAAAACGCCATTCAGAAGACGCCGTATCCGTGTTACCCTGGATAGCCACGGAAGGGGTACCTGTCACATGACGTTCAAGGTTGGCGACACCGTGGTCTATCCCCATCACGGGGCCGCGCTGATCGAGGCTATCGAAACTCGCCAGATCAAAGGCGTGGACAAGACCTACTTGGTGCTGAAGGTCGCCCAGGGTGACCTGACGGTACGTGTGCCAGCGGACAATGCGGAGTTCGTCGGCGTGCGTGATGTGGTCGGTCAGGACGGGCTGGACCGGGTCTTCGAGGTGCTGCGCGCGCCGTATGCCGAGGAGCCCACGAACTGGTCGCGTCGTTACAAGGCAAACCTGGAGAAGCTCGCCTCCGGCGACGTCATCAAGGTCGCGGAAGTCGTACGCGACCTGTGGCGCCGGGAGCGCGAGCGCGGACTCTCCGCCGGTGAGAAGCGCATGCTCGCCAAGGCCCGCCAGATCCTGGTGAGCGAGCTGGCTCTCGCGGAGAACACCAACGAGGACAAGGCGGAGGCCCTGCTCGACGAGGTGCTCGCTTCCTGAGCCGCCTCCCGAGGTGAGTCGCCTCCCGAGGCGGAACGCAGCCCGCTGCCCGCTCGGATCAGCGCACTGAAATGCCGCGGTGCCCGATGACATCTTTGCTGTCGCCGGGCGCTGCGGCATGTTCGTACCCGGACAGCCGTCCTGGTACGCCCTCGTGTTCGTAGGCTCTTCCCGGGGGCTTGCCCCCGGGTACTGGCGTGCCGGGCTCGGGCTGCTGGCTCGACCGGGGTCACGGAAGGGTCCGGTCGGGGCTTCGCGCCCGGCACGGTGAGGCCATACCCAACTAGGTCGAGCACACAAACCTGACAGGAACCGATGTCTGACGAATCGCGTCCCTCGCCCGCGCAGACGCCCCCCGACGCCCGTACGCACACCCGCACCGCGGCCGTGATCCCGGCCGCCGGCCGGGGCGTACGGCTCGGTCCCGGCGCGCCGAAGGCCCTCCGCGCGCTGGGCGGCACACCCATGCTCATCCACGCCGTCCGGGCGATGGCCGCGTCCCGGGCCGTCTCCCTGGTCGTCGTCGTGGCGCCGCCCGACGGCGCGGCCGAGGTCAGGAGCCTGCTCGACGCGCACGCACTGCCGGAGCGGACGGACTTCCTCGTCGTGCCCGGCGGCGCGTCGCGGCAGGAGTCCGTACGGCTCGGCCTGGACGCGCTGCCGCCCGCGTACGACATCGTCCTCGTGCACGACGCGGCCCGGCCGCTGGTGCCCGTGGACACGGTGGATGCCGTGATCGAGGCGGTGCGCGAGGGCGCGCCCGCCGTGGTGCCGGCGGTGCCGCTGGCCGACACGGTCAAGCAGGTCGAGCCCGCCGCCGCGCCGGGGGAGCCCGAGCCGGTGGTCGCGACGCCGGAACGGGCGCGGCTGCGGGCGGTGCAGACGCCGCAGGGCTTCGACCGGGCGACGCTGGTGCGGGCCCACGAGACGGTGACCGGCGAGGTAACCGACGACGCGAGCATGGTCGAGCGGCTCGGGCCGACGGTGGTGGTCGTACCGGGGCACGAGGAGGCGTTCAAGGTGACGCGGCCCCTCGATCTGGTGCTCGCGGAGGCGGTACTGGCGCGACGGAGGCTGAACGATGGGTTCTGAGACGGACGGGTCCATGCCGGTGTCGATGCCGCTGCCGCAGGTCGGGATCGGTACGGACATCCACGCCTTCGAGGACGGGCGCGAGCTGTGGTGCGCCGGGCTGAAGTGGGAGGGCGAGGGCCCCGGGCTGGCCGGGCACTCCGACGCGGACGTCGTCGCGCACGCGGCGTGCAACGCGCTGTTCTCCGCGGCCGGGGTCGGGGACCTCGGGCAGCACTTCGGCACCGGGCGGCCCGAGTGGTCCGGGGCGTCGGGGGTGACGCTGCTGACCGAGGCGGCGCGGATCGTGCGGGCGGCCGGGTTCCGGATCGGGAACGTCGCGGTGCAGGTGGTCGGGGCGCGGCCGAAGGTCGGCAAGCGGCGCGAGGAGGCGCAGGCGGTGCTGTCCGCGGCGGTGGGGGCGCCGGTGTCGGTGTCCGGGGCGACGACGGACGGGCTCGGGTTCCCCGGGCGGGGGGAAGGGCTGATGGCGGTGGCGACGGCGCTGGTGGTTCGGGTGGGGTGACGGTTCCCGGCGGGGCTTCGGCGGGTACGGCGGGTGCGGGGCCGCCGGCCCTGGTGCGCGCCGGGCGCTGCGGTTCCGCGCGGGGCCCCGCCAGGGGCTCCGCCCCTGAACCCCCGGCCTCCGTCCCTCGCGCGGGGGTGGAAGCGGGGTGGGGGGAAGGGGCGCGCGGGGCCGTGTGCCCTTGGCACTGCCCGGGGCCTACTACCCTGGAGTCGTGACTATTCGCCTGTACGACACCAGCGCCCGGCAGATCCGTGACTTCGCCCCCCTCACGCCGGGCTGCGTCTCGATCTACCTGTGCGGTGCCACCGTGCAGGCCGCCCCGCACATCGGGCACATCCGGTCGGGGCTGAACTTCGACATCATGCGCCGCTGGTTCGCCTACCGCGGCTACGACGTCACGTTCGTCCGCAACGTCACCGACATCGACGACAAGATCATCAAGAAGGCGGCGGAGCAGAACCGCCCCTGGTGGTCCATCGGTTACGAGAACGAGCGGGCCTTCAACGACGCCTACGACGCCCTCGGTTGCCTGCCGCCGACGTACGAGCCCCGCGCCACCGGGCACATCACCGAGATGGTCGAGATGATGCGCGGGCTCATCGAGCGCGGACACGCCTACGAGGCCGACGGCAGCGTCTACTTCGACGTACGCTCCCTGCCCGGGTACCTGTCGCTGTCCAACCAGGACCTCGACGAGCTGCGCCAGCCCTCCGGCGAGGGCGAGAGCGGCAAGCGGGACCCGCGGGACTTCGCCATGTGGAAGGCGGCCAAGCCCGGCGAGCCGAGCTGGGAGACGCCGTGGGGGCGCGGCCGGCCCGGCTGGCACCTTGAGTGCTCCGCCATGGCGCACAAGTACCTGGGCAGCGAGTTCGACATCCACGGGGGCGGGATCGACCTGATCTTCCCCCACCACGAGAACGAGATCGCCCAGGCCGAGGGCTTCGGCGACGCCTTCGCGCGGTACTGGGTGCACAACGCCTGGGTCACCATGAGCGGCGAGAAGATGTCGAAGTCGCTCGGCAACAGCGTGCTCGTCAGCGAGATGGTCAAGCAGTGGCGGCCGGTCGTGCTGCGGTACTACCTCGGCACCCCGCACTACCGCTCCACCATCGAGTACAGCGAGGAGTCGCTGCGCGAGGCCGAGTCGGCGTACGCGCGGATCGAGGGCTTCGCGCAGCGCGTCACCGAGCTGGCCGGCCGGGCCGTCGAGCCCGCCGCCGAGGTGCCGCCCGCCTTCGCCGAGGCGATGGACGACGACCTGGGAGTCCCGCAGGCCCTCGCCGTCGTGCACACCACCGTCCGGCAGGGCAACAGCGCGCTGGCCGCCGACGACAAGGAGGCCGCCGTCGGCCGGCTCGCCGAGGTGCGGGCCATGCTCGGCGTGCTCGGGCTCGACCCGCTGGCCCCGCAGTGGGCGGGCGAGCAGGAGCAGGGCGAGGACCTGAAGCACGTCGTCGACAGCCTCGTACGCCTCGTCCTCGACCAGCGCGAGGCCGCGCGGGCGCGCAAGGACTGGGCCACCGCGGACGCCATCCGCGACCAGCTCGGGCACTCCGGTCTCGTCATCGAGGACAGCCCGCAGGGACCCCGCTGGAGCCTCGGCTCCCGCTGACCCGACCGGCTCCCCGCGGTCCGGTCCCGTAGATCGATTGTGCCGCCCGGCCTTCCGGGCGGCACACTGCATGTGAAGCAAGCAGCACGCACACTCCCGTAGAGAGCGGAGACAGGTAACTCATGGCCGCGAACAACCGCCGCATGTCCGGCAAGAAGGGCGCGCAGGTCGGCAGCGGCGGCAAGCGACGCCGGGGCCTGGAAGGCAAGGGGCCGACGCCTCCCGCCGAGATGCGCAAGGGGCACGTCAAGCAGCGCGCCGCCAACGCCAAGGCGCGCCGCGCCACCGGACGCACGCCGCAGCGGCGCGGGGGCGGCCGGTCCACGTCCGAGCTCGTGGTCGGCCGCAACCCCGTCTTCGAGGCGCTGCGCGACGGCGTGCCCGCCTCGACGCTCTACGTCCAGCAGTTCATCGACAACGACGAGCGGGTGCGCGAGGCGCTCCAGCTCGCGGCCGAGCGCGGCAACATCAACCTCATGGAGGCGCCGCGCCCCGAGCTGGACCGGATGACCAACGGGCTCAACCACCAGGGCCTCGTCCTCCAGGTCCCGCCCTACGAGTACGCGCACCCCGAGGACCTGGTCGCCGCCGCCCACGACGAGGGCGCGGACCCGCTGATCGTCGCCCTCGACGGCGTGACCGACCCGCGCAACCTCGGTGCCGTCGTCCGCTCCGTGTCCGCCTTCGGCGGCCACGGCGTCGTCGTGCCCGAGCGGCGCGCGGCCGGCATGACGGCGGGCGCCTGGAAGACGTCCGCCGGTACGGCCGCCCGTACGCCGGTGGCGCGTGCCACCAACCTCACGCGGGCGCTGGAGTCGTACCAGAAGGCCGGCATCACCGTCGTGGGCCTCGCCGCCGACGGCGAGGTCGAGATCGGTGACCTGGAGGCCCTGGGCGGCCCCGTGGTCGTCGTGGTCGGAAGCGAGGGCAAGGGCCTGTCCCGGCTCGTCGGGGAGACCTGCGACTACCGGGTGCGGATCCCGATGCCGGGTGGCGCCGAGTCCCTCAACGCCGGTGTGGCGGCGGGGATCGTGCTCTACGAGGCGGCGCGCCGACGCGCGTGAACGAGGGTTCGACACCGTAGCCCGTACGGGGTGTTCCGGACGGTCCGGACATGCTTGACGCGGTCCGGACAGATCCGGCCGGTCAAGGCAGTGTCCTAACGACACATCACTCGGTTAGATGAGTGTGGACACCAGAACACCCCGCACACCCACGGGGGACCGCTCGTCGGGAATCGACGACGCTCCCGCGCTGAGCATGGTGAAGGTGCCGAGCGATCCGGCCCAGGTCATCGTCAACCACGCGAGTTTCCGCGTGCAGCTCGGTGCCTCCGCGCGGCGGACCCGGTCCCCGCGGATCGCGCGGCACTTGAGCGCCACCCAGGACACCGCCCGCATGCCCGTCGTGGGCACCGCACAGAGTCCTGCCGCCCCGGCCGCCGCCCGGCGCCGCGCCGTCGTCTGGAGCGGACGCTCCGACCCGGACGACACCGGAGCCCACCGTCTGCTCCAGGCGGTGCGGGCCGGAGCCGGCCGGCACGTCGCGGACCAGACCTCCGACGCCGGGGCCACCCAGGTCATCCCCCGCGTCGACGGGGGCGCGCCGGGTTACGACGGCTACGACGAAGGCCCCGCCACCCAGACCCTCGAGACCCCCCTCGTGGGCGCCCAGCGGGGTCCCGTCCCCGACGGCACCCGACTGCTGCCCGCCATGCGCACCGTCGGCAGCGCCTACGACGAACCCGCCTACACCGGCGAGGACTTCGACTCCGGCCCCGACGGCTACGGCGAGGACGAGACCGCACCGGCCGAGCCGCGCACCAGGCGCCACGCCGACGACCCGGCGCGGCACGCCTACTTCCCCGGCCGCCGCATGAACCTCGGCGTCGTGCTGCTGCCGCTGCGCGTCTTCCTCGGCTTCATCTCCATCTACGCCGGCATGGGCAAGCTCTGCGACCCCGTCTACTTCGACGGCGGCGAACGCGGCTCCATGGTCAAGTGGCTCAACACCCTGCACCCCTGGGACGTCGCCGAGCCGCTGCGCCAGTTCGCCCTCGCCCACCCCGTCGGCGCCGGCCTCGTCATCGCCTTCCTCCAGGTGCTGGTGGGCGTCCTGACCATCTTCGGCTGCTGGCAGCGCGTCGCCGCCGTCTTCGGCGCCGGCCTGTCCGCCGCGCTCCTGGTCACCGTCAGCTGGAAGAGCGTCCCCGTCTACGACGCGCCCGACATCATCTACCTCGCCGCCTGGTCCCCGCTGATCATCGCCGGTGCGCCCGTCTACTCCGTGGACGGCCGGCTCGCGGGCAGCGCCTGGCGACGGCTCGGCCCCCGCGCCGACATCTGGGACCTGCGCCGCTACGTCCTGCGGCGCGGCGCGCTCGTCACCTTCCTCGTCGCCGGAGTCACCCTCCTCGTCGGCTCGCTGCTCGGCGGTGCCGTCCGGGACGCCGACCGTGTGGTCGTCCCCGGCCCCGGCGAGGCACCGCGCAACGAACTGCCCGGCTCCCCGCTCCCGCAGGAGCCCGGCACGCGCGAGCCGAGGTCCCCCGAGGCCTCCGCCTCACCCACCCAGGGCGCCACCAGCGGCGCGGCGACCCCCTCCCAGGGCGCCGCGGCCACGGCCGGGGCCACCCGTGACAGCGGCGGCACCGCCCCCGGGGGCACCGTGCCCAGCCAGACCCAGGGCACCACGGGCCAGGCCCCGCCGCAGCGGTCCACCCCGGCCGGGCAGGCGCCGAGCACCACCGCGGGGCCGACCTCCGGCGGCACCACGACCGGCGGCGGCAGCGGCACCACCGGCGGCACCGGAAGCGGCAGCGAGGGCGGGGACTCCTCCACCACCGGGGAGCCCGGCAGCCGGCTGGTGGGCGGCCTCCTGGGCTAGCCCACGGGGCCGGACCGGCCCCGCCCACACCAAGGGGCCCCGCACGTCGTCCGTGCGGGGCCCCTGTCACGTGTGGCGGGCGCCGGGGGTGCCCGACCCATCGGCGCGGGACGGGAGGCCGAGAGGCCGCGCCGGGGGCTCCGGAGGGTTCAGCGACCCTGGGCGGCCAGTTCGCGGGCCGCCTCCGTCAGGTCCTTCGCGGTGTCGATCGCCCGCCAGTAGGAGCCCTGCGGGATCGGGAAACCGGCCAGCCGGCGCTCCCGGGCCAGCCTC
Source organism: Streptomyces sp. NPDC041968 (assembly GCF_055589025.1). Classification (NCBI taxonomy): domain Bacteria; kingdom Bacillati; phylum Actinomycetota; class Actinomycetes; order Kitasatosporales; family Streptomycetaceae; genus Streptomyces; species Streptomyces sp. NPDC041968. The sequence continues at coordinate 87,063 of NZ_JBVJCB010000012.1, forward strand.
GGGAACGTCGTCCGCTCGTGGTCACCGCGTTCCGGGAGCATCGCCGCGAACCCGGGAGAGAAGACGTACACCCCGGCGTTGATCTCGAAGGTCGACGGGGGTGCCTCGATGAAGTCGGTGATGTGGCCGAAGCCGTCCGTCTGCACGGCGCCCCAGGGCAGCCGCGGACGGGCCAGGGAGAGGGTCGCGACGGCGTCCCGCTCGGCGTGGAAGTCGGCCATGTCGCGCAGCGAGAAACGGGTCCAGATGTCACCGTTCGTCGCGTACCAGGGCCGGTCGGGGTGTGGGAGGCGCGCGGCGGCGTACTTGAGGCCGCCGCCCCGGCCGAGGGGCTCGGTCTCGACGACCGTGGTGACGGAGAGCGGCAGGTCGGCGGTCTCCAGCCACTGCTGGAGCACCTCGGCCAGATGGCCGCAGGAGACGACGACGTCCGTCACGCCCTCCTCGGCGAGCCAGGCGAGCTGGTGCCCGATGATGGGAGTGCCCGTGCCGGGGATCTCGACCATCGGCTTGGGCCGGTCGTCGGTGTAGGGGCGCAGCCGGGAACCCTGTCCGCCGGCCAGGACGACGGCTTGAACGGGGCGGCGGGACGCGGCGTTCGGATCGGTCATGCCCGAACTGTACGCGGCGCCCCGCCGGCCACCGAAGCGCGTTCAGCCGTGCGCGGCCAGCACGCCCGAGGCGAAGGCGGTGTCGCAGACCGGGCGCGCGTAGGACTGGGCGCGGGTCGGGCCGTACACCTTGACCGCGGCGCGGCCGAGGGCGCGGGCCAAGGACGCGCAGTGCCCGGCGAGCGACGGGCGCTCGTTCACGGCCTGCTGGAGGTGGGTGAGGGCGACGCCCGGGTCCTCCTCCTGGAGTTCCGTCAGCAGCCGGTCGCGCAGCACCTCGTGCGGCGCGCGGGCGGCGGTCCGGGAGGTGGCCTTGGACGAGGAGGCCTCCGACGCGGCGAGCACCGAGTCGGAGGGATCGCCCGACCAGTTGACCCGGGTGACCGCGAGAGTCCCGGAGAGCACCAGGACGACGGGCAGGACGAAGGCGAGAGAGCGGCCGATCCGGTGGGCGGGGCCCCGGCCGCGTCGCGTCTGTCGGGTGGTGGAGTGCTTCACGGAATGCTTCACGCGAGTGAGGGTAGCGCCCGGTAACCATATGGCGACATTTGGTCACCCCTTCGGGTGACGAGGAAGGGCTACCCAGTGGGTGGGGGGTTGACGTACGTCGCTCGAAACGTCCGTTGTGTCGGGGTATTTGTCGACAACGGGAAGGGCCCCGCGGCCGGCCGCGAGGCCCTTCCCGTCAACTCGGGTGAAATCAGTCGGAGAGACGCTCGCCCGTGGAGGACGAGAAGACGTGGCTCTCGCCCGGACGCGGCACGACGTGGACGATCGCGCCCTTCTCCGGCACCGCGCGGCTGCTGACGCGGACCACGAGGTCCTTGCTCTCGCCGCCGACGTCGACGGTGCCGTAGACGTAGCCGTCGGCGCCGGTCTCCTCCACGACGTTCACGGTGACCGCCATGCCCGCCGGGGCGTCCTCGCTGCCCTTCGTCAGGGTGGCGGACACGCCACCGTTCAGCTCGACCACGTCGAAGTGCTCGGGGCGGACGCCGACGGTGACCGTGCGGTCGCCCTTGTCGGCGGCGGCCTTCAGGGCGTCCCGGTTGACGGGGACGACGCTGTTGCCGAACTTCACGCCGCCGTCGGTGATCGGGACCTCGATCAGGTTCATGGCGGGGGAGCCGATGAAGCCGGCCACGAAGAGGTTCGCGGGCTTGTCGTACATGTTCCGCGGCGAGTCGACCTGCTGGAGCAGACCGTCCTTGAGGACGGCCACGCGGTCGCCCATCGTCATGGCCTCGACCTGGTCGTGGGTGACGTAGACGGTGGTGATGCCGAGGCGGCGCTGGAGCGAGGCGATCTGAGTACGGGTGGAGACGCGGAGCTTGGCGTCCAGGTTGGACAGCGGCTCGTCCATGAGGAACACCTGCGGCTCACGCACGATCGCGCGGCCCATCGCCACACGCTGGCGCTGACCGCCGGAGAGGGCCTTCGGCTTGCGGTCCAGGTACTCGGTGAGGTCGAGGATCTTCGCGGCCTCCTCGACCTTCTGCCGGATCTCCGTCTTGTTGACGCCGGCGATCTTGAGCGCGAAGCCCATGTTGTCGGCGACCGTCATGTGCGGGTACAGCGCGTAGTTCTGGAACACCATGGCGATGTCCCGGTCCTTCGGCGGCAGGTGCGTGACGTCGCGGTCGCCGATGCGGATGGCGCCGCCGTTCACGTCCTCGAGCCCCGCGAGCATGCGGAGCGAGGTGGACTTGCCACAGCCGGAGGGTCCGACGAGGACGAGGAACTCGCCGTCCTCGATCGCGATGTCGAGACCGTCGACGGCGGGCTTGGTGGAACCCGGGTACACGCGGGTCGCCTTGTCGAACGTAACAGTGGCCATGGTGATGGGCCCCCTTCTACCGGCAGGAACGTGCCGGACGATCCGTTGTAGGAAGGTGGTGTGGTGTAGTCCACACGGGTGAACTGGGTCAGGACGGTACCTGGCGTTCACCTGGTCTGTCAGTACCTGTGGGCCTGTGAACTTCGCCGAAATTTTCGCATCACATCGTTCACCGCCGCTGTGTACAGTGGAGCAGCCTCCGCGCGCGCAGCCGCGCGACGCCTCCTTAGCTCAGATGGCCAGAGCAACGCACTTGTAATGCGTAGGTCGTCGGTTCGAATCCGACAGGGGGCTCTTCGTACGACGTCGGCCCCCCGGCCTGTGAGCCGGGGGGCCGACGTCGTTCTCGCGAGGGTCAGCGGTTCGCGCTGGACGGGCCGAAGAACTCGATCTCGGCGATGGCGACCTGCTTGTCGGCGGAGGCCGCGTGGGCCGACTCGATGGTGAAGCGGACCTTGGTGACCTCGCCCACACGGAAGGGGCGGCGCTGGCCGCCGGGGCCCTGGTCGAGGGTGAGGTCGCGGGTCGTGGTCCGGCCGTCCTTGGTGGTGACGGCGGCCCTCACGCGGTGCGGCAGGGCGGACTCGCTCAGCCGGTCGGCCTTGGTGGAGACGCCCGGGGTGATGATCAGGTCCAGCAGGCGGGTCGGTTCGGTGAAGGAGACCTCGAACCACTCGCCCTGGCCGGACTGCGAGATGCCCGGGCCCCACCAGGTGTTGCTGTGCTTGTCGATGAGGAGTTCCGGCTTGTGGCCGGCGTAGGACCGGGAGGCCGTGATCCGGTCCGGGGAGACCGGGGCGCGCTTGGCGAAGTGGTCGCGGGTGGCCTGGATGCCGTCGGGGATGTAGACGAAGCCGAGGACCGCCAGGGTGATGACGACGGCGAGGGTGATCCAGGTGCCGATGCGGTCGAAAACCCGGCGCAGGCGCGGGCGGTCGCCGGCCCACGGGGTCTCGCGGCGCCGGCCGCCGAAGAGGCGGCGCCACCAGGGGGCGGGCGCGGTGGTGTGCTCGCCGGTGCGCACCAGGGGCATCGCGCAGCGGGCGCAGTAGTGGCGGTCGGGCCGGTTGGGGGTGGAGCACCACGGGCAGGGCGGGCCGTCGGCGAAGTCCGGCTGGTGGCCGGGCGCGCGGACCTGGGGCCGGTCGGCGTCGGGGCGGCCGGGCAGGACGGGGGCGACGGCGGGGGGCGCGGCGGGCGCGGGCGCGTTCGGGTCGGCGACGGGGACGAGGAGGGAGCGGGCCCGGTCGGACATGGTGTCGGTGAGGGCGTTCGGGGCCGGGGCGGCCGGTAAGGGGGCGGTGGGGGCGGTCTCGTCGGCGCCGGGGGGTGCGGCGGGTGCGGTGCCGCCGGCAGCGGCGGTCCCGGGCACGCGGGGTGCGGCCGGCCCCGCGGCGGCGGCCGCGGCTCCTGCGGCTCCCGCGGTCGCGGCGGTCGCGGCGCCGGGTTCCCGGGGCGGGGTCGCCGGGCCGTCGGCGGTGCGGTCCGGGGTGCCCGGTGCGTGCGCGGCGGCGGGTGGGGTCGCGGGGTCCGTCCCGCCGGGCCCGTCCGCGTCGGCCGGGCGGCGCGGGTGGGGCACCACCGGCGGGCCGGCGGGGCCGTCGTCCCCACGCCTGCCGCCGGTGGGCTCCGGGGCGGGCAGGCCGTTGCGGGCGGGGGGCACGCCCGTGCCGCCGGGGCCGGGGCGCGAGAAGGCGTCCCAGCCGGGGCCCTGGTCGGGCGAGGAGGCCGCCGGCTGCGTGGTGCGGGCGCCGGCCTGGTCCCAGCGGAGTACGGCGCCGCACGCGTCGCAGAAGGACTGGCCCGGTTCCGCGCGGGTTCCGCACTCGGCGCAGTTCTGGGTGGTCATCTCTCCGGGGTCCTTTCGGAGGCGGTCACTTCGACGGTGTAGGGCATGTGGGCGGGGCGGGCGGTGGCGACGAGCCGGTCCAGGCGGTGGGTGTCGGCCGGGGACGGGTCGGGCAGCCGCAGGGCGACGTGGAGGCGGGGGCGCGGGGCGCCGGGGAACGGGCCCAGCGGGCGGGCGTTCCACGAGGCGCCGCCGCTCTCGGTGATCTCGGGTGCGACACCGAACGCGAGCCGTACCGCCTCGGAGAGACCGCGCCGGGTGCCGCGTACGCGGTGCAGGCGGGCGGCGGCGGACACGGCGGCGCGCAGCCGGTCCTCGGGTTCGGTGCCGTCGGTCTCGGCGCCGACCCAGGTACCGAGCCACCGGGCGAAGTCGGCCGGGGTGAGGGCCGGGTCGAAGTAGGCGTCCAGGCAGTCCAGGACGTTCAGGATCGGGGCGAGGACGTCGTCCAGGCCGCCGACGAAGCGCTGGGCGAGGTCGTCGTCGGCGAAGACGGCCGGGAGCATCGAGCCGATGGGCAGCGAGGAGCCGAGGCCGTCGACGGAGCCCCGGCGGGAGCCGGCCGTCACCCGTTGTCCCCGATCACGCGGACCCGGTGGTCGAAGGAGAAGACCAGCGCGGGGGCTTCGAGGTCGATGCGGTCGGTGGGGTCGCCGCGCTTGCCGGTGAGGGGGTCGGCGGGGTGCAGGACGACCTCGTCGACGAGTTCGACGCCGGGCACCCGCTGGAGGACCGCGAAGACCTCGCCGGCCTGCACGGGGCGCCCGAAGGGCCAGCCCGTGCCGTCCGCGCCGCCGGTGAGCGGGTCCAAGTGCCGGTAGAGGGCGTCGTGGGCCTGGCGGCGGACGCGGTCGGTGTCGACGCCGCGGAAGGCGTGCACGGTCGCGACGACGGTGACGCCCTGGTAGTACGGCGGGCCGACGGCGAGGCGGGTGCCGATCAGGCGGCGCTCGTCGAGGTGGCGGGTGATGCGGTCCAGCAGGGCGTCGCCGGGCACGAGCTGCTCGAAGCGCAGCCGCCCGCCCGGGTCGGGCACGGCCTGCGGCACGACCAGGACGCGGACCGCGTAGGCCCCGTGGTCGCCCTCCTCGCCCTCCAGACAGGTGATGCGGGCGGTCTCGGGGGCGGCCCGGCGGGCGAGTTCCTCGTAGTCCCGCAGGGTCACGGCGCGCTCCTGGGCCCGCAGCGTGATCGGGGCCCGCAGCTTCGCCTCCTCGACGGTCTCGCCGTCCACGCCGCCCCGCGCGGCCTCGCGGTTGACGACCTCGGAGACGTACGGGATGGAGGTGCGCAGCACCTGGACGGCGCCGCGGGCCACGTTGCCGGCCCGGCCGCCGCCGGTGCGGTAGCGCAGGGCGCGGACGACGGCGCCCTTGGGGGCGACGGCGCCGTACTGGCGCAGGGTGCCGTCGGCCTCGCGGACGGCGGGGCCGAAGGCGATCCGGCCGGTCGCGGCGTCCAGGGTGATGTGGTGGTCACCGGGCCGGGAGCCGGCGAAGTGCGGGACGACCTGCCAGTCCTGCCAGCCGTCGTCGGCGGCGGTCTGGAGGACGACGGGCGGGTCGTCGGCGACGACGGGAGCGTGTTCGAGCCGCAGCCGCTGGCCGGGCAGGCCGGTGGACTCGCCGAGCGCCTCGTCGTGCACGGTCTCGGCGTGCACGGTGCCGGTGGTGCCGCCGATGGTGTACGCCTCGGCGGAGTGGATGGTCGGCGAGGTCGTGTAGAACGGCTGGCCGGGCAGCGGGTCGGTGACCCGGCAGCGGATCCAGCCGGCCTCCTGGCCGCCGTTGCGGGACAGGACGTGGCCGCCGGGGACGTGGAGCACGATGTCCCCGGGGCGGTTGAGGCCGCCGGTGCCGTCCCGGTCGACCTCGCAGGGCTGCCAGCCGTCCTCGGTCCAGGCCTCCCACACCAGGGGCGGCTGGCGGGGGTCGACGCCGACGCCGTCGACGCGGCTGTCGAGTTCCAGGGCGAGCGCGCAGTGCGGGACGGCCGCGGTGAGGCCGATGAGCATGCAGTCGCCGGGGGCCGGGGCCTCGGAGAAGCACATCAGGTGCTGGCCCTCGGCGAGGTCCGTGGTCCGGTCGGTGACGGCCTCGCCGCGGTGCTGCACCATCAGCCGGCCGAGCGCGCACGGCACGACGGTCAGGTCGCCGACGGTGGCGAAGACGACGGCCTCGTCCCGCTCGGTGCGCAGGGTGGCGACCTCGGTGCCGGCCGGGACCAGGACGGAGTCCTCCTGCGGCGCGGACAGCCAGAAGGTGACGTCCGTGCGGGCGGCGGACGGCGGGAAGAGGGTGATGCCGACCAGGTCGAGGAAGGCGAGGTGGTTCTTCTCGGGTACCCGGTTGAGCCGGTAGACGATCTGGTCGGCCATGTGGGCGACCGTCTCGACGAGGGTGACGCCGGGGTCGGAGACGTTGTGGTCGGTCCACTCCGGGGCGCGCTGCTGGATGTAGCGCTTGGCGTCGTCGACGAACTGCTGGAAGCGGCGGTCGTCGAGGTTGGGGGAGGGCAGGGACATCAGCGATCGCTTTCGAAAGAGCCCGGGAGGCCCGCGGGGCCGGCGGGACCCTCGGTGAGGTCCGGCTCGTCGTGGGAGGGGATGACGTAGAACGGGAAGACCAGGCTGCGCGGGTTGTTGGTGCCGCGGATCGAGTAGCGCACGTCGATGTAGAGGACGCTCTGGTCGCCGCCGGTGCTGACCTCCACCTCGTGGACCTCGATGCGCGGCTCCCAGCGGTCCAGGCTCGTGTACACCTCGTGCTGGATGCGGCCGGCGGTCTGCTCGTTGACCGGCGCGAAGACCAGGTCGTGGATGGCGCAGCCGAACTCGGGCCGCATGGGCCGCTCGCCCGGGGCGGTGGCCAGCACCAGCTGCATGGCCTCCTCGATCTCGCGCTCGCCGCTGACCAGGGCGATGCCGCCGGTGGGCCCGATGCGCAGCGGGAACGACCAGCCGGAGCCGACGAACTGTTCGGCCATCAGAGGGCCACCTGCCTTCCTCGGGGACGGTTCACGACGCACCGGGCACGGGGATCGTGATGACCTTGAACGAGGGGGCCAGGACGGAGAAGCTCGCTCCGACGACCCTCGTCGTGGCGGAGTTGAGCTGGAGACTGGCGCCGCCGGTGATGTTCGTGGCGGCCCCGCCGGTCAGGCTCGCCGCGCCGCCCGCCACCAGGTTCAGGGCGCCGCCCGCGTTCACCCCGATCTGGCCCGCGCTGCGCATGTTGATCACGCTGCCGCCCTGGAGGGTGAGCGGGCCGCCGCTCTTGATGGTCAGGGAGCGCCCGGCGCTGAGCGACAGGCTGGTGCCCGCCTCCACCGACACCGAGCGGCTGCCGGTGATGCTGACCGTGCCCGCGCTGTCCACGGTGATCTCGGTCTTGGTGCGGTCGAGGTTGATGGTGAGTTTGTCGTTGCCGCTGGCGATGCGGACCCCCTGCCTGCGCCCGCCGGTGCGCTGGCTGAGCAGGTCGACGCGGTTGCCCTGGCGGTCGGACAGGGTGTGCCGGACCGCCTTCTTCTTCAGGCCGTCGTGCAGCGGGACGTCCACCTTGGTGGGCAGGTCCCGGCCGTTGTAGAGCCCGCCGATGACGAACGGGTGGTCCAGTGCCCCCCGGTCGAAGGCGACCAGCACCTCGTCGCCCACGTCCATGGGGAAGACGCCGCCGCCGCCCACGCCGCCCATCTGCACGCTGCGCGTCCAGTCGCTGACGTAGGTGTCGTCCAGCCACGGGAACTGGAGCTTGACCCGGCCCTGCTTCAGCGGGTCCTGTACGTCGGTGACGAGGGCGTTGGCGACGCTGGGCAGCCGGGCCGCGCTCGCCGGGTCCGCACCGCCGCCGCCCCCCGAGGCCAGCCCGTACAGGGAGCGCCACTGGCGTCCGCTGACGGTGATCCAGGACTGGTAGGGCTCGCTGTCGCCGAAGTGGTGGCGTACCGAGGTGACGGTGTACTTGCCCTCGAAGGGCTTGCCGACGTCGCTGAGCGCCACGGGTACGCCGGGCCGCAGGTCGGGGCTGCCCTTCACCGCGATCTCCAGTTCGGCGAAGGAGGACGTGACGTCGGCGGCGAGGGACTGCGCGGCGTGCCGGACCTCGTCCTGGCGGTCGTAGGGGTTGGCGGTCTCGACGAGTTTGGCGGCCTTGAACTTCCCGGCGGCCTCGCCCGGGGTGGAGCCGATGGTGAGGCCCGGGTCGGTGGTGGCGGGCGCGACCTCGGTGATCTCCTTCTTGGTGGTGACGTTCCAGCCGCGCGACTCGACCTTGCCGGTCTGGTCGGCGGCGGTCACGGCGGCCCGCAGCCGCATGATGTCGTGCCGGGCCTGGAGGACGAAGGCGCTCTGGTCGCCGTCGGTCTTCGGGGAGGGCGCTCCGGCGGAGGGGGTCGGCCTGACGAACCGGAACTTCCCCTTGGCGTCCACGGACATCACCATGTTGTTCTCGTCGGCGAGCCGGGCGAGGAAGTCCCAGTCGGTGACGTTGGACTGGCTGATGAACCCGTACGCGCCCTTCGTCGGCTCGATCCGCCCGATGGACACGCCGTCCATGGCGGCGAGTTTGCGGGCGATGTCGGAGGCCTTCTGGTTGCGGTAGGCGGCCACGCGGCGCTGGCGCATCATGCGGTGCCCGAAGTCGTAGCCGCGGATCACGGTGTAGCTGCCGGTGCCGTCGTAGTCGGCCTCCATGGCGGTGACCTCGCCGGTCAGCAGGGGTTTGCCGACGCCCTGGCCGTCGGCGACCGGGGTGATGACGACCCGGGTGCCGAACTGCACGTTCAGCTTGCCGAGGACCAGGTGGTCGGGGTCGCGGAAGGTGATGCGGAAGGCGGCGGGCACGCCGATGCCCTGGTCGACCCAGCCGTCGACGAGCATCAGGGCGATGTCGTCGGGCAGCTTCGCGGCGCCGATCCGGACCTGGACGATGCTGGAGAACGCGGGGCGCACCATCAGTGCGGCACCTCCTCGGCGGCGGGCAGCATGAGTTCGGTGCCGGTCGGCAGGCGCGCGGGGTCGTCGATGCCGTTGGCCTCGGCGATCGCCCGCCACGCGTTCGCGCTGCCGTACTCGCGCCAGGCCAGCGACTGGAGCGAGTCCCCGGCGACGACCCGGTGCACGCGCTGGGCGGTGAGCGCGCCCGAGGTCGGGTTCTGCCCCCGGGTCGGGCCGGGGATCTCGACCAGGTGCACCTGGCAGGTGGCGCGGATGGGGATGCCGGTGGTGCCGAAGAGGGTGTAGGAGGCCTCGACGGACGCCACGTACGCGGTGAACCGGGCCGTGGAGAAGGAGCCCCACTCGAAGACCACCCAGGGCGGCGACGGCTGGTCGGCGGCGAGGCTCTTGGCGGTCACCTCGCAGCAGCGCAGCAGCGACTCGACCTTCTTCAGCACGGTGTTGCCGCCCGGCTTGGTGGAGGAGTCCAGGAAGATCTCCAGGGTCATCTCCCGCGGCTCGGCGCCCATGAACTGCGGCTTCGCGGCCTTGCGCACGGCCGCCGTCGGCGTCGCCTTCCACTGGGTCCGCTGGGAGAGGGACAGCTGGGCCGGGTTGAACTCGAAGCCGAAGGTGCGCATCAGCGCCCCGGGTGTGGTGGTCGTGCCGGTGGGGGGCTCGTGGATGGCGAGGTTGGCGCGTACGAGGCTCTTGCCGGCGCCCTTGCCGCTCTGTGCCATGGGTCTTCCTCTCTGCTCCGCGACGCCGTCAGTCGGTGAAGCCGTGGTGGGTGATCTCCAGCACCTCGTTGGCCACGGCCGGGTTGCCGGGGTCGAGGCTGGGGCCCTGCCAGCTGACGGGCAGTACGTCGATGAGCCCCCAGCGGGCGACCAGGGAGCCGTCCGCGCGCAGCGCGGAGATCTGCGCGGTCGGCCGCTTGATCCCCGTCTGCACGGAGGAGATCCACTTGGCGACCTTGGTCGTGTCCGGCGTGAGGGGGCGGGTCAGGCGGATGTTGGAGAAGGAGACACGGGTGGGCAGTTGCCACACGAACCCGTTGTTGCCGCCCTCCTGGCGCTGCTCGATCTCCACCTGGGACGACAGGCCTTCGCACCCGTTCCAGTAGCCGAGGCTCTCGCCGTCGATGGTGAGGGTGAACCAGATCGTGGAGCCCGGGTCCTGGCGGGGCATCGGGGGTGGGCCTTTCTGTCGGGCGGGGCGGGTGGGGCAGGCGCGTCGGGGGCGGGCTCGGGGGCGGGTGGGGTGCGCGGGCCGGTGGGCCGGTCAGCGACGGGGGTCGCGGAGCCTGCCGATCCGTTCGCGGTCCATGCGCAGTTCGGTACGGACCTGGCGGGTGACGCGGCCGATGATGCGGTGCACCAGTTCGTCCAGCTGGAACTCGGAGAGTGCGCGCGGGTCGAACCCGCCGGCCGGGACCGCCGTGTACGCCGGCGGCGGGTCCTCCCGGGCCGGGGAGGCGGAAGGCGTCGAGTGCGGAGGCGGGCCGCCGGGCGGTGCGGCGCCCGGGGTTTCCGGCGGGCTGTAGGGCGGCGGCGGGTCGGCCGGGGTGTGCCGGCGTGGCGGGGTCTGCAGGCGGCTCAGGGTCTCGGCCACGGCGACCGACGTCGCGGCGGCGAGGGCACCGGTGGTGCGGTGCCGGCCGAAGAGACGCTGGACGGTGGGCGCGGAGGTGGCCCCGGGTGCCGTGGGTGCCGTGGGTTCCGGCGGCGCCGTCGGTGCGACGACCGGCCGCGGCGGACCGGAGGGGGCCGGCGCGGGGGGCGCGAGGGGGGCCACGGGAAGCGGGGCCCCGGTGACCGTGGCTCCGGCGGGCGCGGGCCGGCGCAGGGGTACGGCCTGGGCGGGGGCGGGCCGGGCGGAGCGCTGGACGGCGGGGCGTTCGGTCCGGTGCGCGGCGGCCGTGGGCGCGGGGCCGGCCGGGGGCGCCGGTACGGGTACGGCGGGGGGTGCGGGGGTGGAGGGCGGGACCGGTGCCGTGAGGGCGGAGGCCGGGCCGGTCGGGGATGCCGGTACGGGTACGGCGGGGGGTGCGGGGGTGGAGGGCGGGACCGGTGCCGTGACGGTGGGGGCCGGACCGGCCGGGGCGGTGGCCCGCTGGACCGGCGGCAACGGTGAACGGGCGGCGACGCGGCCGGTGCCGGAGACCGGTACCGCCGCCGACGAGCGTGCGGTGAGCGAGGTGGCGTCGGCCGGCGGGGTGGAGCGGGGAACGCCGAGGGGCGAACGCCGCGGCGCCGGGGCGGAAGGGGCCGATGGTGCGGGGCCGGGGGCCGGGTCGATGGTCGGGGCGGAAGGGGCCGATGGTGCCGGGCCGGGGGTCGGGTGCGTGTGCGGGGCGGCAGCGGGTGCCGCGGGCGGGCGTACGGGGGTGGCGGGCCTGGACGACAGGGGGGCGCCGAGCCCCGGCCGGGGCGCCGTGGCACTGCGCTGCACCGGTCGTGCGGGGGCGGCGGCGGGCGGCTTCTCGGCCCCCGGGCGGGCGAGGGGCACGGCTGCCGGTCCCGCGCCGGTGCCGACCGGTCCCGCGCCGGTGTCGGCGGGGGCGTCGCGGTGGGTGGCGGCGGGTGGTGTGGTGACGGGCGGTGAGGTGGCGGGAGGTGCGGCGACGGGTGGGTTCGGTGCCGTGGCCGCCCGGGCTGCCGTGGAGCGCTGCACCGGGGGTGCGGGGGCCGCGGGGACGGGTGCGGCCGGGGTGGGCGTGGCGGGGGCGTGGCGGGCCGGGGCGGGTTGCGGGGGCTGCGCGGACTGCGTGGGGTGGGGCGGCTTCGCTCGGTCGGCGGGTGTCGCCTGCCGCTGTACGGGGGGCTGGGCGCCGGTCGGGGAGGCGGGAGGTGAGGCGGGGCGTGGCGGCTCGATCGTGCCACGGGGGCCGCGGGAGCGGGTGGGGACGGGAGCGCCGGGGGTGCCGGGGGCGCTTCCCCCGACCGCGGGACGGCTTGACGGTGGGGCCGTTGCGCTGCCGGACAGCAGGGTGGTGCCGGTCGGTGGACGGGACGCCGGGGGCGTGCCCGTGCCGTCGCCCGGGGTCGACGTGGGGCCGGTCCGGACCGCCGCTCGCTGCACCGGCGGGGGTGGGGACGCCGGTCGGGCCGGGGCGTCGGGCCGGGGGGCGGTGCCCTGGGGCACCGTGTCGGCTCGGCTCGCGTCGCGCTTCCCGGGAACCGCGGGGGAGCGGTCGGGCGGTGAGGCGGTGTGCCGGGCCGGGGCGTTGGGGGGCGCTGTGCGGCCGGTGCTGGAGGAGGGGTCGCGCGGTGCGACGACCCGCTGGACGGGCGGGGTGGCACCCGACGGAGACGGCGACGGTGCCGACGACTGGGTCGGTTGCTGTGACGGTGCCGACGACTGGGTCGGTGGTGGTGAGGGCGTCGGCGACTGTGCCGGACCCCATGACGGCGCTCCCGGAGCGCGGCCCGAACGCGCGGGGTGGGCGCCGGACGAGGGCGGGGCGGGGGTGGGCTGCGCCACCGCACGCCGCAGGGGTGACGTGCCCGGCGCACCGTCGGCCGAGGTGGCCGACCGGCCGTTCGCGGGCGGGGACGCGGGCACCGCCGGGGACGCCGGAGGGCTGCTGCTCACGTCGCTCCGGGTGGGCCCGGGCTGGGCCACCGCCCGCTGCACCGGCGTGTCGGCGCCGGGTGGGGGCGTGGACCGGCTCGCCCGGGTGGCGCCGCCGACGGCCGGGGTGGCGCCGGGCGGCGGTACGGCGCGCTGCACCGGCCTGCCGGGGGCGTCCGGCGCGGAGGTCCGGCCGCCTCCGACGGGGCCGGCCGTGCCCGCGGTGCCGGAACCGGGGGCCGGAGCGGGGCCGTTCACCGCCTGCCGCGGTGGGGCGCCGGGCGCGGTGGCCGGGGTGGTGGTCGGTGCGGGACCGGTCCGGGCCCTCGCGCGCTGGACGGGCGCACCGGTCGGCGAGCTGTCGCCGGGCGGGGCGGCTGTCGGGGCCGGGGCGGTCTGCCGGGCGGTGGACGTCGGCGCGGGGCCGGGCAGCGGTGTGGCGCGCGGTACGGGGGAGCCGGCCGCCGTGCCGGCGTCGCCGGTGGCAGCGGTGGGTCCGGTGCGGCGAGCGGGAGCGGGGGGCGTGGAGGCGGGGGCGGTACGCCGCCCCACGGGCCGCTGACCGGCACCGGAACGCGGCACCGCGCGCTGTGCGGGCAGACCGGTGGCGTCGCCGCCGGAGGGGGTCGCCGTGGCGGAGTTCGGTGCCGTCGGTGGGGTCACCGCGGCGCCGGGCGGGCGTGCCGGGGAGGGGGCCGGGCCGGGCTCCCCTCGGTCGCCGTCCGCCGACGACGGCGCCGGGCCCGGTGCGGCCGTCGGGGCGTCGGTGGTCCGGCGGCTCGCGGGCAGGGACCGGCGCTGCACGGCGGCCGACCCGGAGGGGACCTTGGTCAGCGGAGTCCGGGGGTGGGGCGCGGCGGACGGCACCGGTGCCACGCGGACCCCGCGGGCGGGGCGGGGCGGCGTGGTGGCCGGCGCGTCGGACGACGCCGGGTCGGTGGACCGCGTCCGTCGGACCGGCGCGGCCTGTGCGGGCGCTGTCGCGGGCGGGACGGACGCCTCCGCACCCGCACCCGTGCCCCGCACGGGGCCCGTGGGCGTCGACGGGGCGGTCGTGGGTATCGCCCGCAGCGGCACGACCGGCATCCGCTGCACCGGGGCCGTGCCCGCCGGCGCTGGCGACGGCTGGGACGGAGCGGGACCCTGGGGCCCCGCTCCGGGGCGGGCCGACTCGGCGAACGCGCCGGACAGCATGCCGTTGCCCGCCGCCGGGTCCAGTACCGCGGGGGACGATGCCCCCGTGAACGACGGGTTCTGCCAGGTCGGCAGCCGGCCGCCGAACCCGGCGTCCGCGACTCCCGTACGGGCGCCCCCCGTCGCCCGCTGGATCGGCGGCAGACCCGTCCAGGCGGCGACGGCCACGGGCGCGGGAGCAGCAGCGGGAGCGGTCGTACCCGACGCACTCGCCGTGCCCGACGCGGACGTCGTACCAGCCGTGTCCGCCGTACCCCCGCCGGCGCCGTCCGGCGCGCCGTCACGACGGCCTCGCAACCGGTCCAGGAATCCCACCGATCAGCCCTCCGCCGCGCCCCGCGTCACGAGGGACGCGATCTGGTCCGTGTACCGGCGGCGGTCCTGGTGCTCCAGGTCCAGGATCGCCTCCAGGCTCCAGTGGAAGTGGTAGGCGACGTACGCGATCTCCTCGTGCAGCCGGTCGGTCGCGTACGTCACGATTCCCCCAGGCGGCTCCCGCCGAGTTCCACCTCGAAGGGCTCCGTGCAGTGCGGGCACTGGACGGCCGCGCGGGTGTGGCCCTCCGCGTTGATCTGCCGGTAGAAGTCCTGGAGGAACGCGAGGTCGGAGGCGAACATGTTCTCCACGATCCCGTCGTGCACCATCGCCAGCGTGCCCAGCCGGGTGATCACCCGGCCGAGCAGCACCACCGACAGGTACGCCGGGTTCTCCTGCACCCGCACGTCGCGCAGCGGGATGAGTTCGTCCCGCGCCGTCGACAGGCGCATCACGCCGTCCCGGTGCACCGTGCCCGAGTCGTCGACGTAGCCGCGCGGCAGCTCGAAGGGGAACTCGGTGCGCAGCTGCTGCCGCGGGACCGCTTCGGCAGGAGTCTCCGGTGGTGCGGCGGCGGGAGCAGAACGGGGGAAGTCCGCTCCCGCCGCCGCGGTCTGGGGGTCCTCGGGGGCCGCGACGGGCGCCCCGACAGCCGCGCGCCGCATTATTCGATGACCAGTTCTTCGAACACGATGGTGACCGTCTCGGTCAGCGCGGAGGTGTCGCCGGCCTTCACCGCGCTGGCGTCGATCTTGCTGCACCAGGCGTTGCGCAGGTTGTAGCGCTTGACCGGGGTGTCCTCGGAGTCCATCAGGATGATGGAGGCGTTCTTGCGCGCGGTGGACATCCGGCCGTTCATGGAGTCGTTGATCCACTGGGTGAACGACGACGACTGGGTCATGCCCCGCACGACGGTGCACTGACCGTCCTTCTTGTTGCCCGGGAGCACGGCCGTCTCGTGCTTGCCGGTGGTGCTGTTGTTCTGCGGGTACTTGATGACGTCCTGTTCGAGGGTGAGGCCGTTGACCTCGGCGAGGTACTCGACCATCACCCCGTCGATCTGGAGCCCGAAGTTGTTCGCTGTGAGGGAGTCACCCGGCATCAGAGCCATGTGTTCGCTGTCCTTCTGAGGAATCTGTGAGGGGAGGGAGGGGGCGGGGCCCCCGGGAGGTGGTGGACGCGTGTGGCGTCCTACTCCTCCAGCTCGCCGCTGCCGCTGGAGAACTGCGCCAGCCGGAAGATCACGAACTCGGCGGGCTTGACCGGCGCGATGCCGATCTCGCAGATGACCCGGCCGAGGTCGACCGACTCCGGCGGGTTGGTCTCCTCGTCGCACTTCACGTAGTACGCCTCGGCCGGGCTCTGGCCGAACAGGGCGCCGCTGCGCCACTCGTTGACCAGGAACGCCGAGACGTTGCGGCGGATGCGGGCCCAGAGGTTGTGGTCGTTCGGCTCGAACACCACCCACTGGGTGCCGATCAGGATCGACTCCTCCAGGTAGTTGAAGTACCGGCGGATGTTCAGGTAGCGCCAGGCCGGGTCGGAGGAGAGGGTGCGGGCGCCCCAGACGCGGATGCCGCGGCCCGGGAAGGAGCGGATGCAGTTGACGCCGATCGGGTTGAGCAGGTCCTGCTCGCCGCGGGTGATCTGGAGTTCGAGGTCGACGGCGCCGCGCACGACCTCGTTGGCGGGGGCCTTGTGCACGCCGCGCTCGGTGTCGTTGCGGGCCCAGATGCCGGCGACGTGACCGCTCGGCGGGATCAGGCGGGACTGGCCGGAGGCCGGGTCGAAGGACTTGATCCAGGGGTAGTACAGGGCCGCGTACTTGGAGTCGTACCCGGCCGTCTCCTGGCGCCAGACCCGGATCTGACGGGCGTTCTGGCCGGGCGGCGGGTCGATGATGGCGACCCGGTCGCCCATCAGCTCGCAGTGCGCGATGAGGCCCAGCTGGACGGCCTTGACGGCCTCCAGGTCGATCGCGCCGCGCTGGTAGGCGGCCATCAGGTCGGGCACCGCGACCATGGAGATCTCGTCGATGGCCTCCAGGCCGCCGAAGCCGGTGCGGTCCGCGGAGTCGCCGAGGTAGTGGGCCGGGCCGGGGTGCGCGCTCTCGTCCTTCTCGACGGGGGCCGCGGGGGCGGCCGGCGGGGCCGGCAGCGTCAGGCTCTGGTTCTCCGGGCGGGCCAGTTGCGCGGTGGGCGCGGCCTCCGTCACGGTGATGAGCTGGGAGCGCTCCTTCACCTGGGTGACGACGTAGGAGCGGTTGCCCTTCTTGGCGCTCACGTCGAAGGTCTCGACCGGCTTGTCGCCGTCCTTGACGACGAGCTTGAAGCGCTCGGCGGGGCCCTCGCCCTCGGGGTCGGCGACCTCGACGGAGAGCGGGCCGTGCTGTCCGGCGGCGGTGGCCGTCACGGCGAACGTGCCCAGCTGCCGGGGCTCGGCGGCGGGCAGCGCGGCCGGTGCGGAGGTGCCCACCGCCGCGGTGGGAGCGGACGTACCGTCCCGGCCGGCGGCGGCGTCCTCGGCGGAGCCGCCGACCCGGACGACGTACGCGGCGCTGCCGCCGTTGTTGAAGAACCCGTAGACGGAGTGCGCGAGGTAGTACCCGTCGGTGAAGTCCCCGAAGGCCGCGACGTACTGCGTCCAGTTGGTCACCAGCGTGGGCTCGTTCAGCGGGCCGGTCGGCGCGAGCCCGACGAAGGCCGCCACCGAGGTGCCCACCCCCTCGATCGGGCGCGAGCCGCTGGCCACCTCCTCGACGTAGACGCCGGGCGACAGGTAGGACGGCATGCTCTGCTCTCCTCGGGGTACGAGACAGGACGCCCCTCACCCTCGCGCGCGCGTTGATTCCGCCGAAACGTCCCCGGGTGCCGGAGCGGGGGCACGGCATCTGCCCCCGGCTGTGCCCGTAGGGGCAGGGCCGGGCGTCCTGCCGCTGGTGGGAGCCGAGGTGCCGGTCGTGGCGCTCAAGGGGCGGCACACCGAGATCCTCGACTCCCTGGTCCGCAGGACCACGCGCTTCCGGCGCGGTGAGGCCGGTCCCGTTCGGGCAACCAACGCTGCCCTCACGGCTCCTGACGGTCCGTCGGCGACGCCGTAGCGTCGGCGTGTGAGCCTTTGGACTTCCCTGGAGCCCGCGTCCGCCACCGTCGACCCCGGCAGCAGCACGCGCGTGCGGCTGCGGGTGCGCAACACCGGTGATGTCGTCGACGAGTACCGGTTCGAGCCCGTGGGGGACGTGGCGCCCTGGACGACGGTGGAGCCGCAGACGCTGCGGCTCTACCCGGGGACGACGGGGACGGTCGAGTTGACGTTCGCGCCGCCCCGGACGTCCGACGCGACCGCCGGGCCGAACCCGTACGCGGTGCGGATCACGCCGACCGAGCACCCGGACGCGGTGACGGTGCCTGAGGGGAACCTCACGATCACCCCGTTCACCGAGGTGCGGGCCGAACTGGTGCCGCCGACGGTGAAGGGCCGGTTCCGGGGGCGGCCGCGGCTGGCGGTGGACAACCTCGGCAACACCAAGGTGACCGCCTCCGTCGCCGGCAGCGACAACGGGGACCACCTGTCGTACGACATCCGTCCGGGGAACGTGCAGATCGACCCGGGCCGCGCGGCGTTCGTGGAGACGACGCTGAAGCCGCGGCAGATCATCTGGTTCGGCTCCAAGGAGGAACGGCCCTACACGCTGGCGGTACGCCGGTCCGGGGTGGAGCCCACGGAGGTCGAGGGTACGTACGTCCAGCGCGGGTTCCTGCCCGGCTGGCTCGCGGGGGCCTTCGGCATCGTCCTGGCGCTGACCATCGCGTTCGTCATGATCTGGATCGCCTACAAGCCGCAGGTCCGCACCAGCGCCACCGAGCAGGTGGAGAACGCGGGCAGCGTCCTCGCGCCCAGCCCCAGTGCCAGCCCGGAGACGCTGCCCAGCGCGGCCGAGTCGCCCGCCGAGGTGCCGGCACCGCCCGAGCAGCCGGCCGCCGGGGAATCCGAGAAGGAAGACGGCGGGGGCGGCGGCGGTGGCGGTGGCGGTGGAGAGTCGAAGAAGCCCGTGCCGAAGGGCGTGGTGCCCGCCGAGAACGTCCTGCTGCGCAACACCACCAGCGACATGTGCGCCGAACTCCCCGGCCGTGAGAAGGGGGAGATCAACGGGCCGGTGCAGCAGGCCGTCTGCGACGAGACCGACGGGGACAACCAGATCTGGGACCTGGAGGTCAAGTACCCCAAGGGCGGTCCCGGCGGGACGGCCCTCTTCCAGATCCGGAACGTCAAGGACAGGTTCTGCATGGACCTGGGCGAGTACGGGGCCCGGCCCATCGGGACGCCCGTCGCCGAGTTCCACTGCGACGGCACGACCGCCGACAACCAGCTCTGGTGGGTCGACAAGCAGCCGAGCGGCGACTACTGGATCCGCAACTTCGCCGGCAACAACAAGTGCCTGGACGTGGACGGAGCCAACAACGGCGGGCTCTTCGCCCGGCTGACGATCTGGAACTGCACCAACTCCGACGACCAGGAGTGGAAGATCGTCCAGCTGAAGAAGGACTGAGCCGGAGCGGTACCGGCGGCCCGGCGGGGCCGTCGGTCACCAGCCTCCCTCGCCGGGCACCAGCCGTCCGGCCTTGCGGTACTCGCGGCGGGCGCCCTCCAGGAGGTCGCCCGCCGTCACGTGGTCCCCGCGACCGGCGGCGAGGTAGGCGGCGGTGACCACCGCGCTGCGG
This sequence comes from Streptomyces sp. NPDC041968, assembly GCF_055589025.1. Classification (NCBI taxonomy): domain Bacteria; kingdom Bacillati; phylum Actinomycetota; class Actinomycetes; order Kitasatosporales; family Streptomycetaceae; genus Streptomyces; species Streptomyces sp. NPDC041968. Next base: position 106,102 of record NZ_JBVJCB010000012.1, read on the forward strand.
ATCGACCCGCCGGCCAGCTCGAACTGACGGGCCAGCGGGGCCGGGTCGATGCCCTCGGCGGACGGGACGTGCGACAGGCCGTGCCGCCACAGCGCCAGCCGCTGGCCGGCGTCCGGGAACGGGAAGTCGACCACCAGGTCCAGACGCCGGGTGAACGCCTCGTCGATGTTGGCCCGCAGGTTGGTGGTGAGCAGGGCGATGCCGTCGAAGGACTCCAGGCGCTGGAGCAGGTAGGCGCTCTCCATGTTGGCGTACCGGTCGTGCGAGTCCTTGACCTCGGAGCGCTTGCCGAAGACGGCGTCGGCCTCGTCGAAGAGGAGCACGGCGTCGGTGCGGTCGGCCTCCGTGAAGATCCGTTCGAGGTTCTTCTCGGTCTCCCCGACGTACTTGTCCACGATCGACGACAGCTGGACGACGTAGAGGTCCAGGCCCAGGTCGGCCGCGACCACCTCCGCCGACAGGGTCTTGCCGGTGCCGGACTCGCCCGCGAACAGGCCGAGGACGCCCCGGCCGCGTCCGCCGCCCGCGCTGAGCCGCCAGTCGCCGAGGACACGGTCGCGGTGGCGGGCGCGCAGGGCGAGTTCGCGCAGCTGGGTGAGGGGGGCCTCGGGCAGGACCAGGTCCCGCCAGTCCACGGCGGGGCGGATCCGGCGGGCGTGGCTCTCCAGGCCGGACGCCGACTGCCGGCGGGCCGCGAGCCGGACGTGGTCGGCGGTGACCGGGCCGCCGTCGAAGGCCGCGAGGGCGCGGGCGGCCCGCGCGGCCCGCTGGATGCGGTCGCCGCCCAGCCGGTAGGGGGCGACGGCGGTGGCCAGGTCGAACCCGTCGGCGTCCGGGCCCAGCGCGGCCCGCCAGGCGGCGGCACCACCGGCCCGGCGGCCCGGTGCGTCGAGGACCAGGGGGTCGACCGGGGACCAGTGCGGGTCGTAGGGGCGGGGGTCGGTCAGCAGCACGGTCACGTCCGTCGCCGCGGTCAGCGCCCGCACCAGTGGGCCCGGCCGCTCGGGCAGGGCCGACACCACGACGGCCCGGCCGCCGAGGCGGGCCTCGCGCAGCAGCTCGGGGACGCCCGGGAGGTCCTCCTCGGACCCGGAGCAGCAGAGCGCGTCGAGACCGGCGGCGCGCAGGACGGAGGCGAGCGCGGCCAGTCCGTCCCCCTCGCGCTGTTCGCGGAGGTAGACGGTGAGCGGGCCGTCGAGCAGACGGGCCGTCAGATGGCGTACGAAGCCGTCGGTGGCGGCGTCGGTGCCCGTCGGCAGCGGGTCCGGCAGCGGATGCAGCCAGCCGAGGAGCGCGGCGTCCGGGGCGTCGTCGCCGAGCAGATGCCCGGCCAGCCGGTCCGGGACGCGCAACGAGCGGGTGAGGAAGGGCCGTTCGCTCTCCTCCACCTCCAGCAGGCCGAGGGCGCGCAGTGGTGCCGAGGCGTGGAAGCGGGCGCGGACCGCCGCCAGGTGGGCGGGGACGCCGCACAGGTCCAGGGCGAGGCTCACCGTGGCGCGGCGGCGGCTCACGTCGTCGTTGAGGTAGCCGTAGAGCGGCTCGAAGGTGCGGTCGACGTCGGGGGCGAGCGCGGTGAGCAGGACGGCGGTGTCCAGCTCGGTCAGCCCGTTCCGTCCGGCCAGCAGCGCCAGCCGGTCACCGGAACCGGCGGGGCCGCCGGCCGGCGCGTGCGGCGGTACGGCCCCGGGGGCGCCGGGCGCCGACCAGGTGCGCAGCAGATGGCGTACGGCGTCGTCGGACAGGTACAGGCCGCGCAGGGGGTCGTCGGCCGTGGGGTCGCCGGCGGCACGGTGCTCGACCAGCGCGGTCACCCGCTCCCGCAGGGCGGCCAGCCGGCCGAGCAGCGCGTGCGCGGGGTCGGCGTACGGGTCCTGTGGGTCCTGCGGGGTGTCGGGGGTGTGCGAGTCGTGCGAGTGGTACGGGTCGGGGGAGTCGTACGGGTCGGAAACCACGGAGTCCGGGCCGGCCGCGGACGGCCCTCCGGCCGAGGCGCTCACCGCCGGTCCGCGCGCCGGCCGGCGGCGTCCTCGCGGGCAGCCGGGTCCTGGCGGGAGGCCGGGCCCTCGCGGGAGGCCGGAGCCTCGCGGGAGCCGGGGCCCGCGTCCTTGCGGGCGGTGCGGGCGGCCGCCACCTGACGGGGCCGGTGGGAGCGTTCGCTGGACCGGGACGGCTCGCCCGGCAGCTCGCGCACCCGGACCACCGCGCCCTCCGTGACCGGGGGCCCGGCGTCGTACTCCGGGAAGGCGGGGAAGGGCACGGTCACCACCAGGTCCAGGGACGGTTTCAGCTCGCCGCCGAGGGCGGACCAGATCTCCGCGAGGGAACGGGACTCCGTCTGGGTCCCCGCCACCGTCAGGGGCATGGACAGTTCCAGGGCCCGCAGGCCGGGCGGGAGTTCGGCGGGCGCCAGGACCTCGCGCGGCAGCAGCGTCGCCAGTACGGCGGACAGCAGCCGGTGCTCGTCCTGCGGGGTCTTCGTCCAGGCGGTCAGGAGGTACGACAGCTTGAACCAGCGCGGTGGCCGTCGGCGCCGTACCTCGATGTCCCGCTCGTCGCGCACCGACACCCGGCCGCTCTGCCGCCGGGCCACGTCCTCCCGGATGTCGTACAGGTACGCGTTGACCACCGGAGCGTTGCGCCGGGCCGCCCAGTCACGGGTGGGCGCCTCGAAGGACACGTCGATGCCCGAACCCGTCAGGGCCCCGCCGCCGAGGAGGCCCTTGAGGACCTCGTCCACCTCGTGGATCACCCGTGCGCTCCCGCCCTGCCGTCTCGCCCACCGCCCTGCGTCACCGATCGTGCCCCGGGCGCCGCCCGGCCCACAGGCGCACCAGGGACGGCGGCCGGGCACCCCGCACTGCCCGCGCGGCCCCAAGGGACCGCTTTCGCTTGCCCGTTCGGTCAGATGTAGCCTTCCCGCAGGGCATAGGCCACGGCGTGCGCGCGGTTGCGCAGATGGAGCCGGGTGGTGAGTCCGTGCATGACGTTCTTGACGGTCCGTTCGGAGTAGGACAGCTTGCCGGCGATCTCACCGGTGTCGAGGCCCTCGGCGACCAGTCGCAGGACGTCCACCTCGCGGGGTGCGAGCCCCAGCGAGGGGGCGCCGGGGCGGCCCGCCGCGCCCCGGTGCAGCGTGCCCACCTGGCTGATGAGCCGGCCGAGCAGGTCGGCGGGCAGGTCCCCGTCACCGCGGGCGGCGGCCAGCACCGCCTGCACCAGCCGGTGGGCGGTGGCCTCGTGCCGCCAGACGATGGCGCCCACGCCGCACTCGACGACGTCCAGCAGTTCGCTCTCCCGGATCGTGCCGACCACCAGCACGGCACGCGCGCCCTCGCTGCGCACGAGTCGGCGAAGCCGGGTGAGCGTCGCCTCGTCGAGCGTGTCCGCGATGAGGAGGGCCACCGTGCCGGGGCCGGACTCCTCGCGCAGGTCGATCTCCGGGTGGCGGCGCAACTGGCTGACCGCGCCCTCACGGCTGATCGGGTCCGGAGCGGACACCGCCACCGGGACGCGCCGGTCGGTGACACCGGCGGTCCCGCCGGCGCCGAGGGCGGACGTGGTGATGGTCCGGGGTGAGTTGAGCAACCGTTTCCCCCTGTTCAGAAGCCCGCCGTCCGGCGTGGACCGGGGGCGGATGAGCATCTTCCACACTTCTGGGACTGTTGGGGCGAGCGCAATCGTGGAGGACCACGAGGCGCACCACGAGACCAGCGCGGCCGGTGCGGCGGGCGGGTCACCGGGTGGGCGTCGCAGCAGGTCAGCGCCGTGGCGCAAGAGCGGGGGAGGGCCCGCGGTGCGGGTGAGGTGGGCCACTTCACACCACCAAGGGACCGTATGGCACGTCTCACCCACCGGGGGAGCATCATCCAGCACGGGAGGCAGCGATGACCGGACCGCTCCGCGAACGCGACGACGCTCTCGCGCTGCTCGCGGCCGAGACCGAACGAGCCCGGGCCGGCACCGGCGCCCTCGTCCTGCTGCGCGGTGCCACCGGCACCGGCCGGACCGCCGTCCTGGAGGCCGCCGCCCGGCACGCCGCCGACCGCGGCCTGCGGGTGCTGCGGGCCCGCTGCTCGCCCGAGGACACCGGGGTGCCGCTCGCGACGGTCCTGCATCTGCTGGGCCCGGTGGCGGAGTTCACGGACCTGGCGCCCGGCGGCGACGACCGCGGCAGCGCGGCCCGGCTGTGGCGGCTGCTGCGTTCGTACGCGGACGAGGGGCCCCTGATGCTGGCCGTGGACGACGTCCACCTGGCCGACGACTCCTCACGCCGCTGGCTGGTCGAGGCCGCCCGGCGCGTGGACCGATTACCGGTGCTGCTGGTGGTCACCGAGCGCAGCCAGTACGACATCGACCCGCGGCCCGCCGGGCTCACCCAGGCCCTGTCCCCCTCCCTCGTGCGCACCCACACCCTCGGCCCGCTCTCCGACGCGGCGGCGGCCGCCCTGGTCCGCGCCGCCTTCCCCGCGGCCGGCGCGCGCTGGACGGCGGAGTGTGTACGGGCGGGCGCCGGCAGCCCCCTCCTGCTGCACGCCCTCCTCGACGACCTGCGCGGCATCCCGCCCACCGAGGGCGACTCGCACGGTGGGGGCGACCCTTGGGTCGGGGGTGACGTGCAGGCCAGGGGCGGTCCGTACGCCGGGGGCGACATGCGCGCCGCCGGGGATGCGTACGCCGGAGGCGACCCGTATGCCGATGGTGACGTGCGCGCCACCGGGGGCGATTCGCACGCCGGGGACGACGTGCGCGCCACGGGGGGCGATTCGCACGCCGGGGACGACGTGCGCGCCGCCGGAGGCGATTCGCACGCCGGGGGCGACGTGCCCGCCGCAGACGATCCGCGCGCCGGGGGCGGCCCGCACGCCGGGCGTGTCCCGCCCGCCCGGGGTGTCCCGTCGCTGCCCGACAGCTCGGCCGCGCTGTACCCGGGGGCCTACCCGGCGGCCGTCTCCTGGTGGCTGAACAGCGCCGGTGACGCCACCGCCGACGTGGCCCGTTGCCTCGCGACGCTGGAGCAGGCCTGGCCGCCGGGCCGTCGGGACGCCCCGCCCGCTCCGCCGGCCGCACGCGCAGCGGCCCGCCCCGCTCCACCGCCCCCGGGCGGCGGTTCCGTCCCCGCGTCCGAGCACCCGCCCCCGTACCCGCATCGCACCGACCGCGACCGGGACGCCGGAGGCGCGGGCGGCGAGCCGCACGCGCGGCACCACCTGCTCGCCGAGGCGGCCGGCGCCGACCCGGCCCGGGTCGCCGGGTGGCTCGCCGCCATGACCCGGCTGGGCCTCCTGCGCCCGGACGCCACCGGTCAACCCCGATACGCGCACCCGCTGCTGCGCGACGCCGTGCTCACCGGCTGGCCGAGGTCCCGGCGGGAGGCGGCGCACCGGGTCGCGGCGGAGGCGATGCTGCGCCGCGGCGACCGGGTCGAGGCGGTCGCCCGGCACCTCCTGCGGACGCCGGCCGTCGGCCTGCCCTGGGCACTGCGCGTCCTGCGCGACGCGGTCACGGTCGCCGTGCACGACGCCCGGCCCGACGACGCCGTCGGCTATCTGCGCCGGGTGCTGGACGAACCGCTGCCGGACGACCTCCGCCAGCGGCTGCTGACCGAACTGGGGTCACTGGAGTACGCGTCGGCCGACACCCCGGCGGCCATCGCGCGGCTCGCCGAGGCGCAGCACCTGCCGGCCGACCCCCGCAACCGGGTCCGGACCGCCGTGGCCCTCGGCACCGCCCTGGCCGGCCGCGGCGAGATCCGTACCGCCATGGAGGTGCTGCGCCGCACGGAGGGCCGGCTCTCCGGCCACCCCGGCCTCACCCGCACCGTGCAGACCGCCGTCGCGCTGCTGTCCGACCAGGACCTGGCGACCCGTCAGGAGGTGTACCGGTCGCTGTGCGAGGCCGGCGCGCGGTCCCCGGAGATGCTGGGCACCGCCGGACAGGCCCTGCTCGTGCGGTACGCGGCGACGGCCGCGCTGATCTCGGCCGAGGAGGCGATGACCCGCCTGCGGGCCCTGCTGGCGCAGCCCACCGACCCGCTCGCCGAGCCCTTCCTGCTGGGCACGGCCGCCGCGGTCGCCCAGTGGGCCGACGAACTCGACGAGGCGGACCGGCTCGTGGAGCGCGGCCTCGCCGGGCAGCACCCCGCCCTGCTCCACCCGATGCAGCACGCGCTCCTCAACACCCGCGCGGACATCGCCGGGGCCCGCGGGGACCACGCCCGGCTGCTCGCCGCCGATGGCGAACCGGGGGGCCCGACGCCGTTCCGCACCGGCCCCTCCAACCGGGACGCCCACGTCCTGATGGCGCTCGTGCACACCGGCCGCACCGAAGAGGCGCGGCGCTTCGCCGACCGGTTCGACCTGCGCGCGGTGCCGGAGAACTGGGAGCTGAACCGCTTCCTGTACGCCCGCGGCGTGCTGCGCGCCGCCACCGGCGACCCGGCGGGCGCGCTCCACGACTTCCTGGAGTGCGGACGGCGCCAGACCGCCCGCGAGGTCGTCAGCCCGGTCGTCACCCCGTGGCGGACGGCGGTCGCGGAGTGCCGGCTGGCGCTGGGCGGCGGTCAGGAGGCGCTGGCCCTGGCCACGGAGGAACTGCGGCTGGCCCGCGTGTGGGACACCCCCCGCACGGTGGGCCGCGCCCTGCGCGTGCTGGGCACCGCGACCGGTGGGCGACGCGGTCTGGAGCTGGCCGAGGAAGCCGTACGGACGCTGCGGAAGGCGCCCGCCGACGCCGACATGGAGCTGATCCCGGCGCTGCTCGCCCAGGGCCGTCAGCTCACCGCCGCCGGGGAACGCGGCCGGGCCCGCGACTGCCTGCGCGAGGCGGCGGAGCTGGCCGAACGCAAGGGCGCCCAGCGGCTGCTCACCCTGGTCGGAGAGGCGCTGCGCGCAGGCGGCGCCCGGGGCCCGGCGACGGCCCGGACCGGCTCGGGCGCACTGACCGGCAGCGAGCGCCGTATCGCCGAACTGGCCGCCGACGGCCGTACGAACACGGAGATCGCCGACCTGCTGCACCTGGCCCGGCGCACCGTGGAGACCCACCTGACCAGCACGTACCGCAAGCTGCGGATACGCCGCAGGACGGAGCTGCCGGACGCGCTGGGCCAAGGCCGGAGCCGCGCCGCGCCCCCCGCTCCCCCCGACGACGCCGGTCCCGCCGACCGCGCTCAGGAGTGACGAGCAGCCACCCCACGCGTCACCCCGTCCGCAGCAGCCGTCCGATCTCCAGCTGCGGGGTCTCCAGCGGGTCGCCGTCCTCCACGTTCCACAGGCTGTTCTGCAGGACGCGGCCGAGGGACCAGGCGCGGGCCCGTTCCCGGTCCAGGCCGAGGACGTCGGTCATGGCGTCGAAGCGCCACCGCGTCTCCGCCGGGTCGTAACGGTTGTCGAGCGCCGGCAGCAGGTCGAAACCGGGGTCGCCGGCCAGCGGCTTGGGGTCGATGGCGAGCCAGGGCGCGCGGTCGGAGCCGAGGACGTTCTCGTAGTGCAGGTCCCAGTGCAGCAGCCGGTCACCGGGCTGGTCCGCGACCTCGCGCAGGGCGGCGGCGCAGTCGGCGACCAGGCGCCGGTCCGCCGGGTCCGGGATGCGGTCGAGGGCCCACCGCGTCCGCTCCAGCATGCCCCGCGCGATGTCGCCGAGGCGGCGCACGCCGGGCGGCGCGGGGGTGGCGGTGAGGTGGGCGAGCAGCCGGGCGAGGGCGAGGACCGCCTCGCGGGAGTCCTCGACGTGGGCGAGCGTCCGGTGCGGGTCCAGTCGTTCCAGGAGCATGGTGCCGGTGGCCGCGTCGTGGTCGAGCAGCCGCACCGCCCCGTCCCCGTCCCACCGCCGCAGGGCCACGGGCTCCCCCTCGGTCTCCTCGTCGAGGAGCTGGAGCTTCAGCGCCGCCGGTGTGCCGTCGCGGCGCACGACGGGCAGCACCAGCGCCGCCCAGCCGTGCATGGACGGTCCGTCAAGACGGAGTTCCCAGCGGTCCAGGAAACCGGCCGCCAGCGCGGGCAGCCCCGCGACGAAGGCGCGGCCCGCCTCCCCGTTGTACTTCGCCTGTGACACAGCCAGCGCTTGCGGTACGTCGATCACATCGGCCGACGCTACCGGGGACACGGCACGGCGGGCACGCGATATTCGGCTCCCCGCTGCTCCCGACGCCCTCGGCGGGGCGAAGCCGATGGTTCTCAGGCCACCGGTTCCGGCACCGGCCGGTCGGCCGGGGCGCCGTGGCCCGGGGCCTTGGCGGTCACCAGCAGGCCCGCCACCAGGCCCGCCACCAGCATGATGCCGGCGGCCACCCAGATGGCGACGGTGTAGCCGTGGACGACGCCCTCCCGTACCACCTGCGCCCGCCCGGACGGGTCGGCGAGGTGGGAGGTGATGTAGGACGCGCTGGTGCTGGTCGCGATCGTGTTCAGCAGCGCCGTGCCGATCGAGCCGCCCACCTGCTGCGAGGTGTTGACCGTCGCCGAGGTGACGCCGGAGTCCCGCGGGGCGACCCCGGCGGTGGCGGTGGAGAAGACCGGCATGAAGGTCAGGCCCATGCCGAGACCCATCAGCAGCAGGGCGGGCAGGATCTCGGTGGCGTACCGGGAGTCCACCGTGAGCTGCGTGAGGATCACCATGCCGCCGGAGGCGAGGAGCATGCCGGGGACCATCAGCATGCGCGGGCCCACGCGGCGCAGCAGCCGGGCCGAGATCTGGGTGGACCCCACGACGATCGCGGCGGTCATCGGCAGGAACGCCAGACCGGTCTTCACGGGGGAGTAGCGGAGGATCTCCTGGAGGTAGTAGGTCATGAAGAGGAACAGCCCGAACATGCCGATGACGGCGAGCATCATCGTCAGGAAGCAGCCGGCCCGGTTGCGGTCGCGGACGATGTGCAGCGGCAGCAGCGGGCTCGGGGCGCGGGTCTGCCACCACACGAAGACCGTTAGCAGCACGATCCCCGCCGCGAACAGCGCCAGCACCAGCGGGTCGGTCCAGCCGCGGGGCTGCGCCTCGCTGAGGCCGTAGACGAGGACGACCAGGCCGCCGCAGCCGAGGAGCACGCCCGGCACGTCGAGGCGGGCGCCGGTGTGGCCGGGGCGGTCGTGCAGCAGCACCAGGGCGCCGACGACGGCGGCGACGGCGATGGGGACGTTGACGTACAGGCACCAGCGCCAGTTCAGGTACTCCGTGAGCACACCGCCGACGATGAACCCGACGGCCGCGCCGCTGCCGGCCAGCGCGCCGTAGATGCCGAAGGCCTTGCCGCGTTCCCTCGGGTCGGTGAAGGTCGTCGTCAGCAGGGAGAGCGCGGACGGCGCGAGGAGGGCCGCGAACACGCCCTGCAGGGCCCGCGCGCCGAACAGCATCGCCGGGGTGGTCGCGGCGCCGCCGAGCGCCGAGGCGGCGGCGAAGCCGATCAGCCCGATGACGAAGGTGCGTTTGCGGCCCACCAGGTCCGCCACCCGGCCGCCGAGCAGCAGCAGACCGCCGAAGGCGAGGGTGTAGGCCGTGATCACCCACTGCCGGTTGCCGTCGGACATGTCCAGGTCGCGCTGGGCCGAGGGCAGCGCGATGTTCACGATGGTCGCGTCGAGGACGACCATCAGCTGTGCCAGGGCGATCACGACCAACCCCCACCAACGGCGGGGGTCGGAGTGCGTGGGCGCGGCCGGCTCACCTGTCCGGGGGCCACTCATCTGGCCAGAAGACCATGAATCGGGGCATACCGCATCCTGTTGAGGTGGCACCGTCCGGCGGCTCGTGGGCCGGGTTGTCAGTGGCGGGGTGCAGCATGGGGCCATGGCGAGGAGAGCGGTGGGCGGCGGCGGTACGGCGAAGGTACGGGCGGCGCTCCGCCCCGAGCTGCGGCTGCCGCCGCTGGAGCCGTACGACGGCGGCGGGCTGGAGGCGGACGGGGACTACGACGGGCTGGAGTTCCGGGAGCGCGACCTCGCCGGGCAGGACGGCGCGGGCGCCCGCTTCATGGACTGCGCGCTGACCGGGTGCGCGCTGGACGAGACGTCCCTGACCCGGGCCCGGGTGCTCGACTCGGTCCTCACCGGCGTCCGGGGCGTCGGTACGCGGCTGTCCGAGGCGACGCTGCGCGACGTCGAGCTGGTCGACGCCCGCCTGGGCGGCACCCAGCTGCACGGTGCCGTGCTGGAGCGGGTCCTGGTCCGCGGCGGCAAGATCGACTATCTGAACCTGCGCCGGTCCCGGCTCAAGGACGTCGTCTTCGAGGGCTGCGTCCTGGTGGAGCCGGACTTCGGGGGCGCCCGCCTGGAGCGGGTCGAGTTCGTGGACTGCGCCCTCAAGGGGGCGGACTTCAGCGCGGCGGCCCTCACCGACGTCGACCTGCGCGGCGCGTCCCCGCTGGAGCTGACCCGGGGCGTGGACCGGCTCTCGGGCGCGGTGATCAGCCCCGCCCAGCTCCTGGACCTGGCGCCGGTGCTGGCGGCGGAGCTGGGCGTGCGGGTGGTCGCGGACGAGTAGGGGCGCCGCCGGGGCAGCCCGCCGCCCGCTCCCCGGCCGTCAGGAGACCCGCGGGAAGCGGGCCTGGAGGGTCCAGATCGCCGGGTTCTCCGCCAGGTCGTCGTGCAGGTCGACGAGGTCCGCGAGCAGGTCGTGCAGGAAGTCCCGCGCCTCCCGGCGCAGCTCCGCGTGGGAGAAGGACAGCGGCGGCTCGGTCGCCGGCAGCCACTCCGCCTCGATGTCGACCCAGCCGAAGCGGCGCTCGAAGAGCAGGCGGTCGGTGGACTCGGTGAAGTCCAGCTCCGCCCGCTGCGGCCGGGCCGCCCGGGAGCCCGCCGGGTCCCGGTCGACGCGCTCCACGATGTCGCACAGCGCCCAGGCGAAGTCGAGCACGGGCACCCATCCCCAGGCTGTGGACAGCTCCCGGTCCGCCTCGGTGTCCGCGAGGTACACGTCCCCGCAGAACAGGTCGTGCCGCAGGGCGCGCACGTCCGCCCGGCGGTAGTCCGTCTGCGGCGGGTCGGGGAAGCGGTTGGAGAGGGCGTAGCCGATGTCGAGCACGCAGGTGATGGTGTCACGGCGGCCGGGCAGCGCGCCGCCGCGGGCCGGTCCGGCCGCCCCGGGCGTCGGATAGGTTGCCCCCGTGATCCTCGGCCGCCTCCCGCTCACCCCCGACCGGGACATCCCGGGCCCCCTGCTCACCGAGCTGACCGCCCTGTACGTCTCCCACCGCGCCTTCCACGCGCTGAGCGGCGACTTCCCCGACCCGGACGACATCCGTCCGGAGCAGGTGGCGGCGGCGCTGGCCGAGGAGCTGGCGCGGCCGGGTGCCGAGGTGCTGCTCGCCCGGGACGCGGGCCGGCTGGTCGGGTGCGCGGTCACGCTCGCCCGGCATCCCGACCCGGCCGACCCGGACCCGTGGATCGGGCTCCTGATGGTGGACGCGGGCCTGCGACGGCAGGGGTACGGCAGACGGCTCGCCTCCCTCGTCGAGGACCGCTTCCGCGCCGACGGCCGCACCGCCGTGCGGCTGGCCGTCCTGGACGGCCACACCGACGCGCTCGCCTTCTGGACCGCCCTCGGCTACACGGTCGTCGACCACCGCCCGGACCTGGGTCGCGGCCGCCCCTGCGCGGTGCTGCGCAAACCGCTGGACGGCCCGCGCGAACCGCTGGACGGGCCGGCCCGCACCCCGCGCCGCGCCGCCCGCGTGGCGGTGCTCGACCCCGAGGGCGCGGTCTTCCTCTTCCGGTACGACAACGTCGAGGTCGGCGTGCACTGGGCGATGCCCGGCGGCGGCCTGGAGGCGGACGAGGGTCCGCGCGAGGGTGCCCTGCGCGAGCTGCGCGAGGAGACCGGCTGGACCGACCTGGAAACCGGCCCGCTGCTCTGCACCTGGGAACACGACTTCACCCACCTGAGCGTCGGCCCCGTCCGGCAGCACGAGCACGTCTACGTCGCCCGGGGCCCGCGCCGCGAACCGACCGGCCCCGGTCTCGCCGCCGCCCACGCCGCGGACGGCATCCTCACCTGGCGCTGGTGGACCCGGAAGGAACTCGCCGGGGCCCCCGAGCCGCTCTGGCCCCCGGACCTGGCCCGGCTGCTCGACGCGTTCGACCGCTCGGGCGCGTCGGAGGACTGAGGCGGCCGACCGGGAGGAGGTGCCCCACGGCTCACGGGCTGTCCGGCCTGCCGTCCCCGTACAGCCAGTCCTCCCAGATCTCCGCGAAGTCCTCGTCCGGCGCCGACTTCTCCACGTACGCCGTGAAGTCCGCGGTGTCCGCGTTGCCGTGGCGGTGGGCTGCGGCCCAGCCCCGCAGCAGGGCCGGGAAGGCGTCGTCGCCGACCGTCTCGCGGATCTTGTGCAGCACCATCGCGCCGCGCTGGTAGACGGGGCTCGCGGAGATGTGCTCGGCGTCGGGCGGGTCCGCGGGCGGGAAGGCCCAGACCGATTCGTTGGCGTCCTCGTCGGGGTAGTAGGAACCCTCGTAGAGCGCGTCGAAGGTCTCCTGCGCGGTGTCGCCGCCCTCGTCCTCCTCCCACAGCCACTCGGCGTAGGTGGCGAAACCCTCGTTGAGCCACATGTCCCGCCAGCTCTTCGGGCTGACGGAGTTCCCGTACCACTGGTGGGCGAGTTCGTGGACGAGCAGGACGGTGTCGGGGGCGCCCGGGAAGTAGGGGCGGTTCTGGGTCTCCAGGGCGTATCCGGCGTCCTCCACGCGGTCCACGATCGCGCCGGTGGAGGAGAAGGGGTACGGGCCGAAGTTCTCCCGCGCCCACGCCATGACCTCGGGGATCCGCCCCAGTACCTCGCGGCTCGCGGCGGCCTGCTGCGGGTCGACCGCCGTGTACACCGGCAGACCGTCGTCCGTGGTGGAACGGCCGGTCTCCCAGTCGCCGACGGCGACGGTGACGACGTGGCTCGACATCGGCTCGGCGGAGTGCCAGGTGGACGTCGTACGGCCGTCCCGCGTCGTCTCGTCCGTCAGCTCGCCGTTGGAGACCACCCCGAAGCCCTCCGGAACGGTCACCGCGAGGTCGTACGCGGCCTTGTCGGAGGGGTGGTGGCTGCCCGGGAACCAGGCCATCGAACCCGTCGGCTGACCGAGCGCGACGGCGCCGTCCTCGGTGGGCAGCCAGCCCTCCTCGGAGCCGTCGGGATCGGTGATCGTCACGGGCTCGCCGGAGTAGCGGACGGTCACCCGGAACGTCTCCCCGTCGCGCAGCTCGTCCGCCGGCCGGACGGTCAGTTCCTGCCCGGCCCGGTTGAAGCGGGCGGCCCGGCCCTCGACGGCGACCTTCTCGACGTCCAGGCCCTTGAGGTCCAGGTTGAAGGCCGACAGGTCCCGGGTCGCGCGGGCGGTGATCGTCGCGGTGCCGTCGAGGTGCTCGGCGTCCGGGTCGTAGGCCAGGGTCAGGTCGTAGTGGCCGACGTCGTAGCCGCTGTTGCCCGCCTTCGGATAGTAGGGGTCCCGCACGCCCGAGCCACCGGGAGTGCCCTCGACCGAGCCGCCACCGCTGCACGCCGCGAGGGCGGTGACGGTGGCGGCGGCGACGAGCAGACGGGCGGTGCGCACGTCGTGATCCTATGGGGCGTTTCACGTGAAACGCCCGTTGGGCCCGGCTGTTGACCCCGCCGCCGGCTCGGCTGCCGGGCCGGCGGCAGGGGAGCGGGTCCCCGCTGCGTCTAGTTCAGGGCCGCCGCGCCCGCCTGCGCGAACCTCTCGTCCAGGGCGCCGGACGGCGCACCCGCCACGCCGATGCCGGCGATCGGCGCCTTGTCGACGGTCACCGGGACGCCACCGCCCAGGAACAGCGTGCCCGGAATGTCCTTCAGGTTCGGCGCGTTCTCCAGACGGCCCTCCAGCTCGCTGGTCGGGGCGTTCCAGGAGACGGCGGTGAACGCCTTCCTCTCGGCCGACTCGTACGACTGCGGGCCGGCGCCGTCACCGCGCATCGTCAGGATCGTGTTGCCGTTGCGGTCGACGACCGCGACCGTGATCCGCTGGCCCTCCTTCTTGGCGGCCCTCAGCGCGGCCTGCGCCGCCTCGGTCGCGGCGTCGATCGTCAGGTGGGTGGAGGTGGTGGTGTCGCGCTTGCCGGCCGCGGCGGCGGGAGCGGCGGCCATGGCCGCGTCACGGGCGGCGTCCGGCGCGGAGGCGTTCGCCGCCACGGTGCCGAAGGTGCCGGCCGCGACGGCGGCGAGGACGGTGCTGCCGGTGGCGATGCGGGCGCGTCGCGAGAGCGTCTTCTTCATGGTGGTCTGCTCCTGGTGTCGGGTGGGTCGGGGCCACGGGCGGTCCGAGCCGGTCGGGTCCGGTCGGGTCCGGTCGGGGCCGAGGGTTCCGGTTCGGACGGAGGGTGCCGGTCGGGACGGAGGGTGCCGGGCCGAGGTGGTCGGGCCGCCTCCTTCCGCCGCTCTCCACCCTCCGCCCCGCACCGGGGGAGCACGGTCGCCGGTCCGGCTCCTCCCGGGCGACGGAACGGGCGACGGCGGGGTCGTCCGATCGGCTGACCCGGAGACCCCCCACAGAGGGCACCATGGAAGTGTTCGCGCAGCTCAGCGGTCACCTACGACACGTTGGGGGGTGACAGGACCGGAAGGAGGGGCGCGGGATGACCAAGCCGTACGACCCGGACACCCGGTGGCTCGGCGCCGTGATGCACGCGGCGTTCCTCCTGCTGCTCGGCGGCGCGCTGGCCCGCTTCCTGCTGCGCCACCCCGGCGAGCCTCGCACCCCGTGGGTCCTCGCCCTGTCCCTGGCCCTCGCGGTGCTGCACCTGCTCGGGCCCGCGCTGAGCGGCCCGACCCCGCGGCCGACCCCGCGGCGCCTGGTCTGGCTGGGCGCGGTGGTGGCGGTCTGGATGGTGCTGGTCGTCCTCGCGCCGAGCTTCTCCTGGTGCGCGGTGCCCCTCTTCTACACCGGTCTGCGCACCCTCCCGGCCCGGGCGGCGCTGGTGCTGGTGACCGTCCTGACGGTCTTCGTCGTGGCCGCCCAGCTCCGGCTCGCCGGGCGTTTCGATCCGAACCTGCTGCTCGCGCCGCCCGCCGTCGCCGCCATCGCCGCGGCCGTGTTCCTGCACACCGAGCGGCAGACGGCCCGGCAGCGCGCCCTGATCGACGACCTGATCCGCACCCGCCGCGAACTCGCCGCCTCCGAGCGCCGCGAGGGCACCCTCGCCGAACGCCAGCGGCTGTCCATGGAGATCCACGACACCCTCGCCCAGGGGCTGTCCAGCCAGCGCATGCTGCTCCAGGCGGCCGAGCGGGTCTGGGAGTCCGATCCGGGCAAGGCCCGCACCCACGTCCGGGGCGCCGCCGCCGTCGCCGAGCACAACCTGGCCGAGGCCCGCCGCTTCGTCCACGACCTCGCCCCGGCCGACCTCGCCCGCGGCGGCGGCCTGGAGGCGGCGCTGCGCACCCTGGCCGCGCGGGAGTCCGGCGACCACCTCACCGTCCGCGTCCACGTCGACGGCGGCACCCGCCTCCCGCCGCTGCCCGATCGCGTCCAGTCGGCCCTGCTGCGCATCGCCCAGGGCGCCCTGGCCAACGTCCGGGAACACGCGGGCGCCTCCACCGCGGCGCTCACCCTCACCCTCCTCGACGACCAGGCCGTCCTGGACGTCACCGACGACGGGCACGGGTTCGACCCGGCCGCCCTGCCCGAGACCCCCGCCGGGGTGCGCGGACACGGGCTGCCCGCGATGCACGCCAGGCTGCGCCAGCTCGGCGGCACGCTCACGGTCGAGTCCGCCCCGGGCGAGGGCACCGCCCTGTCCGCCGCCGTGCCCCTGGAAACACCCCGGACCGACCCCGCCGACCCGCAGGAGGCACCCCGATGACCGACCCGGCCGGCCCCGGCCCCGCCCCGGCCCCCGTGCGCATCCTGGTCTGCGACGACCACGTCGTCGTACGGGCCGGGCTGCTCGCCCTGCTCGACAGCGCCCCCGGCATCGAGGTGGCCGGCGAGGCGGGCACCGGTGAGGAGGCCCTCGCGCTCGCCGCGCGGCTGGCGCCGGACGTGGTGCTGATGGACCTTCAGCTCGGCGAGGGCATCGACGGCGTGGAGACCACCCGCCGCCTCACGGCCGGCCCGGGCGCGACGCCGCACGTGCTGGTCCTGACCACGTACGACACCGACGCCGACATCACCCGCGCCATCGAGGCGGGTGCGACCGGGTACCTGCTCAAGGCCGAACGCCCCGAGGAGCTGTTCGCCGCCATCCACGCCGCCGCCCAGGGCCGCACGTCCCTGTCCGGGCCCGTCGCCAGCCGGGTCATGGCCAACCTGCGCAGTCCCCGCCCCTCGCTCACCGACCGCGAACGCGACATCCTCGCCCAGCTCGCCACCGGCCTCGGCAACCGGGAGATCGCCCGGGCCCTGTTCATCAGCGAGGCCACGGTCAAGACCCATCTGCGCCGCGTCTACGACAAGCTGGGCGTCGAGACCCGCGCGGGCGCGGTCGCCGTGGCCAAGGAGCGGCGCCTGCTGCCGTGACACCCCGCCCTTCGGACCGGGCCGCCCCGTCACCGGGCACGCCGAAGGCCCCCCGACGCACGACCGGGGGGCCTTCGTACGGAACGCACGGGCGAGTGAACGTCAGACGTTCACACCGAAGTCCTGGGCGATGCCCACGAGGCCCGAGGCGTAGCCCTGGCCGACGGCGCGGAACTTCCACTCGGCGCCGTTGCGGTACAGCTCGCCGAAGACCATGGCGGTCTCGGTGGCCGCGTCCTCGGACAGGTCGTAGCGCGCGATCTCGGCGCCGCCGGCCTGGTTGACGATGCGGATGTAGGCGTTGCGCACCTGGCCGAAGTTCTGCGAGCGGTTCTCCGCGTCGTAGATCGACACCGGGAAGACGATCTTCTCGATGTCGGCCGGCAGACCGGCGAGGTTGACGTTGATCGCCTCGTCGTCGCCCGCGCCCTCGCCGGTGCGGTTGTCACCGGTGTGGACGATGGTGTTGTCCGGCGTCTGCTTGTTGTTGAAGAACACGAAGTGGGCGTCGGAGTAGACCTTGCCCTGCGTGTTGACCGCGATCGCGGAGGCGTCGAGGTCGAAGTCGGTACCGGTGGTGGTGCGGACGTCCCAGCCGAGGCCCACGGTGACGTCGGTCAGGCCCGGTGCCTCCTTGGTGAGCGAGACGTTGCCACCCTTGGACAGGCTTACAGCCATTGTTGGGAGTCCCTTCCCTCGTTTACGTACGGCAAGAAAGCTACAGCTACCCCCATCAACGACGAGAGGGGTGCGCAAGGTTCCTGCTCTCTTTACTTTCTTTACCGAGTGACCGAGGCCGAGGATATTCGGGTGACGTGGACCGCACGGGGACGGGAACATGGACGGCATGTCCGGTCCCCATGTCATCCGCGGCTCCGTCTCCCTGCCCGAGGCCGAGCTCGTCTGGCGTTTCTCGCGCTCCTCGGGGCCCGGCGGGCAGCACGTGAACACCACGGACACGGCGGTGGAGCTCCGCTTCGACCTGGCGCGCACCGAGGCGCTGCCCGAGGTGTGGAAGCGGCGGGCGCTGGAGCGGCTGGCCGGACGTCTGACCGACGGCGTCGTCACCGTCCGCGCCTCCGAGCACCGCTCCCAGTGGCGCAACCGCGAGACCGCCGCGGTCCGCCTGGCCGCCCTCCTCGCCGAGGCCACCGCGCCCCCGCCCAAGCCGCGCAGACCGACCCGCATCCCACGCGGCATCAACGAGCGCCGGCTGCGGGAGAAGAAGCAGCGCTCCCAGACCAAGCAGGGCCGTTCCCCGAAGAGCTGGGACTAGCCCGGCGGCGGGCAGCGGGCGGCGGCTACCGGTCCAGCGCCAGCACGCCCACCGTCTCCCCCTCGCTCGTCTCCCCGTTGGGGTGGAAGCCGAGGCCCAGGTAGAAGCCCTCCGGGCCGTGCGGACCGGTGTGCCAGGTCACGTAGCACTCCTGGCCGCCGCGGCGGCGGACCTCCGCGGCCACCGACTCCACGGCGAAGCGCCCGTAGCCCCGGCCCTGTTCCCCGGCCGCGATGTTCAGCCGCCACAGTCCGGACCGCCGGACACGGCCGTCCCCGTACCAGTCGATGTCCAGGAAGGCCATGAGGAAGCCGACGGGACGGTCCCCGTCCACGATCAGCCGCGGCCAGGCGACGTCGGCGTGCGCGTAGGCCTCCGCCAGGGACTTCACCACCGGCGAGACGGCGAACTCCTGCTCCGGGCGCACCCGGATGTCCAGGGCTGCCTCGATGTTCGCGGGAGTGATCTCCTCCAGGCGGAGCGTGCTGCTCGTCATGCGCGCACCCTAGGCGGGTGTCCCGCGCCGGACGAACGAATTACGTGCTACCCCAACTGCCGGTAGCGCCCCTTGAAGTACGCCAGCGGCCCCCCGTCCGCGCTCGGCAGCGAGGCGGTCAGCACCCGGCCGATCACCAGGGTGTGGTCCCCGGCCGGCACCCGCTGCTCGGTACGGCACTCCAGCGTGGCCAGGGCCCCGCCCACCAGGGGCACCCCGGTCGCCTCGCCGCGCCGGTAGGGGATGTCCGCGAAGAGCAGCCGGTCGCTGACGCGGCCCTTCATGGCGAACCGTCCGGCGATGTGGCGCTGGCTCTCGGAGAGCACGGAGACCCCCCACAGCGGCTGTTCGTCCAGCAGGTCGTCCATGCGGGAGCCCTCGCGCAGGCTCACGAGCACCAGCGGCGGGTCCAGCGACACCGACATGAAGGCGGTGGCCGTCATCCCGACGTCCTCGCCGCGCGGCGCCTGCGGGTCGTCGGGGTCCAGCGGCGACTCCTGGGCGGTCACCAGGACCACACCCGAGGCCAGCCGGGACATGGCGGCACGGAACTCGTCGTTGCTCACCCCCTCAGCATGCCCGGCGGCCGGTGACGGCAGCGGCAACCCGGTGGACGTGAGGGGCGCGGGGGACGTGAGGGAGGGAGTGTTCGGCACCCCGCCACGCTAATCTCCGGGCCGTCGGCGCGGCATCGGGCCCCGGTCCGAACCGGGACCTAGGACCACGGAAGGAGAGCCCGCGGAGGTCTCGGGGGAGACGTGCGCATACCTACAAACTTTGCGTTCAGTAAACGCACAGGGAAAACGCAGAAACCCCACTCAATTGTTCATCTTTCGCTGTGACTTGAGTCACAAGGAGCGGTAATTGTTGACCCTGTGTACCGAGTGGGGAGCGCGCTGTGATTCAGTGGCGGAGAACCTGCAAGGGCACCATCAGTGAAGGCGCCGAAGGGAACCCTTGATTCGCTGCGAGGTCTCGGGGGGAGGGCGAGCATGGAGACCGAGTCGGAGCCCTACGTCCGTCTTGCGTCCCTGCGGCAGCTGCACCAGGTCATGGCCGACATGAACAAGGCCCGCAGCCTGGCGGACACCCTGCAGGCCGTCGCCGACGGCGTCGTCCAGGCCCTCGGGTACGAGCTGGCGTGCGTCAACCTGGTCCGGCCCGACGGTGACCTCGTCGTCGCCGCCTTCTCCGGCAACCAGGCCGCCGAGGCGCTGATCACCGGCCGGGCGGGCTCCCGCGAGTCCTGGGACCGCCGCCTGAACATGGGCGAGCAGTGGGGCGACCTGATCTTCATACCCCACACCGAGGGCTGGATCCTCGACGACGACGACGTCCCGCAGTGGTACACCGACGGGCCCGCCCCCCGCTTCGAGGACGAGTGGCACCCCTCGGACCGTCTCTTCGCCCCGATGTACGCGCCCGGCCCGCAGGGCGGCGGCAACAGCGGCGAGCTGATCGGCGTCCTGTCCGTGGACCGGCCGCGCAACGGCCGCCGGCCCGGCGCCTGGGGCCGCGAGGCTTTGCAGATGTACGCGTTCCAGGCCGCCATCGCGATCAGCAACGCCCGGCTCCGCTCCAACATGCAGCGCGCCCTGGTCCGCCTGGAGCGCGACCAGCAGGCCCTCAGGGCCAGCGAGGAGAGCTTCCGGCAGGCCTTCGAGTACGCCCCCTCCGGCATGGCCATCGCCGAGATGGGCGGCGACCAGCACGGCCGCATCCTCAGGACCAACGACGCGCTCTGCCGCCTGCTGGGCCGTCCCGCCTCCGCGATGCGCCGCTACGCCTTCTCCGACCTCGTCCACCCCGAGGACATCGGCACGCTGCTGCGGACCTCCGCCGAGGGCGGCCGGGCCGAGCTGCGCCTGGGCCGCCGCGACGGCACCTACGTCTGGGTCTCGCTGCGCAACAGCGTCGTCGCCGACGCCGCCGACGGGCCGCGCTTCCTGCTCACGCACGTCGAGGACATAGAGGAGCGCAAGCGCCGCGAGCTGCAGCTCGCCCACCGCGCCTCCCACGACTCCCTCACCGGCCTGCCGAACTCCGCCGAGCTGCGCTCCCGCCTCTCCGCCCGGCTGTGCCGGCGCCCGCAGTCCTCGCACGCGGCCGTGGTCGACGCCATGGACGCGGCCTACGGCCACCCCGCCGTGACCGACTCCGGCGGCCACACCTTCGACTTCGGCGCGACGCCCGAGCCCTACGGCGCCTACGACCACCACGTGCACGCCGTCGCGCCCGCGGACGGCCGGGACGACGGCACCAAGGGGCTCGCGGTCCTCTTCTGCGACCTGGACGGCTTCAAGTCGATCAACGACCGGTTCGGGCACAACGCCGGTGACGCCGTGCTCATCGAGGTCGCCCGCAGGCTCAGCGGCGGCGTCCGCGACGGCGACACGGTGGCCCGGCTCGGCGGCGACGAGTTCGTGATCCTCGCCAACGGGCTCGGCCTGGCCGACGCCCAGGACCTCGCCGTACGGCTGCGCAACGAGATCATCCAGCCGATCCGGGCCGAGGGACGGGCCGTGCGCGTGGGGGCCAGTTTCGGCATCGGATGGGCGCACTGCGGCATGACGGCGGACGAGGTGCTGAAGTCAGCTGACGAACGGATGTACGTCGAGAAACGATCTCGTCCCAAACAACATCGCCGAGCCGGATGATCGCCAGGTCAGAGCGTTGATGCGGTCTGAGTCACCCGTTCGGGTCAGTCGGAGCGGGTAGGCTCGCCCTCTCACACCCATACCGCACACGCACCGCATCTGGTTAGGAGACCAAGGGATGACGCCCGGCAACAACGGCGCGAGCACGCCCGAGGACGACGACCCCTTCGGCTACCTCTACGCCGACGGGCAGGCCAACGGAGCCCAGCCGCCCTCCGGTGGCTACGGCTACCCGAACTCCGTCAACCGGGTGCGTCCCGTCGGCGCACGGCAGTACGGGGCACCGCAGGGCCAGGCCGCCCAGACCGCCGCCTACGGCCAGGCGGCCCCGCAGCAGCAGGGCGCCTACGGCCGGTCGAACGCGCACTACGCCGCGCCGGAGACCTTCCCCGGCGGCGGTGCCCCCACCGCCCCGCAGCAGTCGGCGCACGGCGGGGGCGGCGGACGCCGCGGTCCCAACACCAAGGGCCTGCTGATCGGCGCGGTCGCCGTCGTCGCCGCGGTCGTCATCGGCATCGCCGTGGCCATGACCAGCAGCGGCTCGGACGACGACAAGGGCGGCGACGAGGCGGGCGGCGGCACGGCCCCCACCCAGTCCCAGACCACCGACCCGAGCCCGTCGTCGAGCGAGGGCGCCGAGGACGAGGTGAAGCTGCCGTCGATCGACGCGAAGGCGCTGCGGTTGTCGCCCGGCGTGACCACGGCCTCCGACATCGAGGGCGCCCGCTCCGACGGCGGCGTCTACGTGGGCAATCTCAACCAGCCCGGCGCCTCGGTCACCTGGACCGTGGACGGCATCCCCGAGGACGGCCTCTACACCCTCTTCGCGGGCTACAGCGCGGCCGGTGAGGACCAGTCGATGACCCTGACGGTCAACGGCAAGGCGTTCGGCAGCAAGCTGAACCTGGGCAACTTCGCGAACGCCGAGGACGGCGACTTCGCCAAGGGCTGGACCAAGACCTACGCCTGGCCCACCCTCAACAAGGGCACCAACACCATCTCGCTGTCCTGCGCCGATGGTGACAAGTGCAACGTCCTCTTGGACCAATTCTCCTTGAAGCAGGGGAAGGTGAAGGATTAACGAGATCGTGCACGGTAAACGGTGAGACGTGAAACTTGCCTTGATCAGGGCCAGGCGGAAGGGAACTCGACGAGTGCGGTCGCTGAACTCGTCGGAGAGGTCGGCCCTGGAGGCAGGAGCGAAACGCCCAACTTTCGTTGACCGACTCCTGGCCACGCCGGTCCAGCTTCATGGCGTCCTCCATGGCGTGCTGGCCTGCAGCTTCGATGTAGACCGCTCTATGAATCCCTGGGCCATCATTCAGGTGGTGCGGTCTCTGCTCGCCATGGAGGCTGCACTCTCAGTCCCGACGTGATGCTGCGATCTCTGGCCGGAATCGTCTAGGCGCGAGCGAAACGACCGGCATCATCGATGGAACACGGCGGGATCGCCGTAGTAGTTGCCCCTCAAGATGAGCGAAGATGCGTTCGGCGAGGGCCCGTAATTGTTGTAATCGCGGTCGAACCACTGGTTCTCTACGAGTTGTCCGCAGGAGTGGTACTACGGCAGTGGAAAGTGGCGCCACCGCGTACAGGACCAAGCGAGGCTCCTCGGGCGAAGCGTTGTGCGTAGACAACGCCACCGCGACGATCAGGAGCCTCGCCTCGTCATGCCACCCTGCTGTCCTGCTTCATCATCCCTGCAGGGCCGATTGGAAGGTGTTCAGCCAGGTTGAAGTGGGCTAGGCCCATTTGGTGCATGAGTTCAGCATGGTGCCCCCCTCAAACCTTGCTACCTGCACGCCCATCTCGTGAAGTCCACGGTCGTCGTACGCCGTGGTGCTCCATTCCTTGGTGGTGCCAGCGCCGCTGGTGTTCTTGCGCCAGGACCAATTGACCCGCTTACCGTCGTATTGCTGGCTGATGACTCTGATCTGGACGTGATGTCCGTCAGAGGATGTGTCCGTAAGGTCAATCGATATGCCTACATTGGCCCCGGGATTGGACCAGTTCGTTATGCTGATGCTGCCAGAGGCTCCGGTGGTTGAGCAAGCGACGTATTCGCTGGCGTTAGCGGGGGCCGCGCTGATTGCCGTTGCCGCGAGTGCAGCGATCGTTGCGATTGCCGCTCCGAGCTTCTTCTTCAAGATTTCCCCTCCGTTGGTTCAACTTGGAGGTGACTCTAGGTGGGTGAGCTGGTCAACTCAACGCTCGATTCGGAATTCGCTGTCGGACTGGCTTGAATGGTGCTCTTCGAAAGTCAGGGAAACATTCCCGGCGACGCGGTCCAGCAGCTCCTCGTACGCCCCCCGGTCGAACTCGCCCGCCACCGGTGACAGCACCGTCGCCGCCGACAGGGCGACCGCGCGGGCCAGGCGGTCCGGCCAGGGGAGGTGCTCGACCAGGCCCGACAGCAGGCCCGCGACCGCCGAGTCGCCCGCGCCGGTCGGGTTGCCGCGGACGTGGGCGGGCGGGGCGGCGCGCCAGCGGCCCTCCGGGGTCACCGCGAGCAGCCCCTCCGCGCCGAGCGAGGCGACCACGGACCGGGCACCGCGCCGCCGGGCGGCCTGGGTGGCCCGCAGCGGTTCGTGCGAGCCGGTCAGCTCGGCCAGTTCGTCGGCGTTCGGCTTGATCAGGTCCGGGCGGGCGGCGACCCCCCGGCGCAGCGGCTCCCCGCTGGTGTCCAGCAGCACCGGCACGCCCGCCGCGCGGGCGGTGCGCACCAGACCGGCGTAGGCGCCCACCGGGACGCCCGGGGGCAGGCTGCCGCAGAGGGCCACGGCCGAGGCGGCGGCGACCAGGGGCCCGTACGCCTCCTGGAAGGCGTCCCACTCGGCGCGGGTGACGGCCGGGCCCGGTTCGTTGAGCTGGGTGGTGTCGCCGGTGCGCTCGTCGACGACGGCTATGGTGCGCCGGGTGGCCCCGGCGACGGGCACGAGCGCGTCCGTCACCCCGCGCACACCGGTGAGCCCCGCGCGCACGACGTCCCCGGTGCCGCCGCCCGCGAAGCCGGTGACCGTCACCTCGTGGCCCAGGGCCGCCAGCACCCGGGCCACGTTCAGCCCCTTGCCGCCGGGGCGCTCCGTCACCGCGGTGACCCGGTGGGAGGCGTGCGGCCGCAGGCCCGGGACGCGGTAGGTGATGTCGAGAGCGGTGTTCAGCGTGACGGTGAGGATCACCCGGGCCGGCCTCCCCCGATCGTCTGCGGCTTTCCGTGCGCCCCCGGCGACGTGCTCCGGGGGACACGATCATGCCAAACGGACGGCGGTGCGCCCAGCCCCCGGTCCGGCCATCGGGCGCCGGTCCGGGAGCGTACGGGGGGACGGATCAGCCCAGTTGGGGATCGACCACCCATGCGCCGCGTCGCATCACGCCCACCAGGTCGAACGCGGCGTCCAGGACCACCAGGTCGGCGTCCTTGCCGGGCTCCAGGGAGCCGATCCGGTCGTCCATGCCGAGCAGCCGCGCCGGGTTGGCGGAGATCGCCGCGACGACGTCCTCGACGGGCAGCCCGTCCACCGTCACCGCGCGCTTGAAGGCACGGTCCTGGGTGAGCGTGGAACCCGCGATCGAGCCGCCCTCCACCAGCCGGGCCACGCCGTCCGCCACCTCGACCTCCAACGGGCCGAGCAGGTAGCGGCCGTCGCCGAAGCCGGCCGCGTCCATCGCGTCGGTGATGAAGGCGACCCGGGCGGCGCCCGCGTGGTGGAAGGCCAGCTGGAGCGCGGCCGGGTGCAGGTGGGTGCCGTCGTTGATCAGCTCGACGGTGATCCGTTCGTCCTCCAGCAGCGCCGCGATCGGGCCGGGGGCGCGGTGGCCGAGCGGCGGCATCGCGTTGAACAGGTGCGTGGCGACCGTGGCGCCCGCGTCGATGGCCTGGAGCGTCTGCTCGTACGTCGCGTCGGTGTGCCCGACCGCCGCGATCACGCCGTGCTCCGCGAGCAGCCGTACGGAGTCCAGTCCGCCCGGCAGCTCGGTGGCCAGCGTCATCATCTTCGCGTGCCCGTGCGCGGCGTCGACGAGCTTGCGGACCTCGGCCGGGTCGGGGTCGCGCAGCAGCTGCTCGTCGTGCGCGCCCTTGCGGCACGGGGAGATGAACGGCCCCTCGAAGTGGATGCCCGCGATGTCGCCCTGCTGGGCGAGTTCGGCGAGCATCCCGGCGTGCCGGGCGAGGAAGTCCAGGTCACCGGTGACGGCCGAGGCGACCACCGTGGTGGTGCCGTGCCGGCGGTGGGTGGCGACGCCCTTCAGGACGTCCTCGGCGGTGCCGCCGGCGAACGACGCTCCGCCACCCCCGTGGTTGTGGAGGTCGACGAAGCCCGGGACCACCCAGTGGCCCGACAGGTCGACGACCTCGGCCTCGGGGGAGGCGGCGGAGGCGATCCGCGTGCCGTCGACGATCACGCGGCCGTCGTCCACGGTCCCGGTGGGCAGTACCACCCGGGCACCGGCGAGAACCTTGCTTGGGGCCATCAGGTGGTTACCTCCGGGGGAGTCGCGGTCGTCGGGGTGGTGCCGTTCGGGTCGGTGCCGAGCAGGTCCCAGGCCATCAGCCCGGCACCCAGGCAGCCGGCGGTGTCTCCCAGCGCGGCGGGGACGATCTCCGGCAGCTTCTGGAAGGTGACGCGCCGCCCCACGGCCTCCCGCAGCGGTGTGAACAAGGTTTCCCCCGCCTCGGCCAGGCCGCCACCGATGATCAGGACCCGCGGGTCCAGCAGAGTGAGCGCGGTGACCAGTCCGTCGGCGAGCGCGTCCACGGCGTCCTGCCACACGGCGAGTGCGCGGGCGTCCCCCGAGGCGACGGCCTTGGCGCAGTCGGCGGCGTCCGCGCCCGGGTCCCCGCAGGCCTCGGCCCACGCCTGGCTGACGGCCGACGCGGACGCGAACCGCTCCAGGCAGCCGCGCTGCCCGCACGGGCACGGGGTGCCGCCGGGGCGCACGACGACATGGCCGATCTCGCCGGCGAAGCCGTGGGCGCCCGACTCGACCCGGCCGTCGATGCCGATGGCGCCCGCGATGCCGGTGCCCAGCGGCACGAACAGGAACCGGTCCGCGCCGCGGCCGGCGCCGATCCTCCCCTCGGCGAGCCCGCCGGTGCGCACGTCGTGGCCCAGGGCGACCGGGATGGAGCCGAGCCGTTCGGCGAGCAGCGTCCGCAGGGGCACGTCGCGCCAGCCCAGGTTGGCCGCGTAGACGGCGGTGCCATGCTCCTCGTCGACGATGCCGGGGACGGCGACCCCCGCCGCAAGGGCGGGCTCGCCGAAGCGGTCGGCGCCGTGGGCGCGCAGTTCGGCGGCGAAGTCCAGGATGCCGGCGATCACCGCCTCGGGCCCGCGGTCGCGGCCGGTGGCCCGGCGGGCCTCGTGGAGCAGCTCGCCCCCCGGTCCCGCGAGGGCGGCCTTCATCCCGGTGCCGCCCACATCGAGGGCGATGACATGTCTCACGGGGACAGTGTGGCCCGTCGACCCGGGAGAGGTCTAGTCCACTGCCGTGGTGTAGACCTTGATCCGTTAAACGGACAAGCGAACAAGCGCGTGCGTGTGATCGACGAACGCCGGCAGGGTTGGGGAATCAGGGTGCAGCGGCACAGGACAGGAACGGTCGCGGCGGTGTCCGCGCTGGGCATGGTGGCGGTCCTCGGCGGCTGCGGACTCACCGGTGACTCCGGCGAGGTGACGCTGAGGCTGGTCGCCGCCGACTACGGCGACAGCGAGGCCAACGGCTCGAAGGAGTACTGGGACGAGCTGGCCAAGGCCTACGAGGCCAAGCACCCCGACGTGACCGTGGACGTCACCGTCCACTCCTGGAACGACGTCGACCGCGAGGTCCGCGAGATGGTCGACGCCGGTGAGGCGCCCGACCTGGCGCAGATCGGCGCCTACTCCGACTACGCGGACAAGGACCTGCTGTACCGGGCCGACGACGTGCTCTCCATCCCGGTCCAGGCCGACTTCGTCTCCCAGCTCGCCGGCGCGGGCCAGGTCAACGGCGTCCAGTACGGGCTGCCCTTCGCCGCCTCCACGCGCGTGCTCTTCTACAACAAGACCCTCTTCAACGAGGCCGGCATCACGCCCCCCAAGAGCTGGGACGACCTCGCGGACGCCGCCGAGGCGCTGAAGGCGGAGGGCGTGAAGTACCCGTACGCGCTGCCGCTGGGCCCGGAGGAGGCGCAGGCCGAGACCATGCAGTGGATGCTCAGCGGCGACGGCGGCTACACCGACGACGTGGGCACCTACTCCGTCGACTCGCCGCAGAACGTCACCACCTTCACCTGGCTCCGGGACGAACTGGTCGGCAAGGGCCTCACCGGCCCGGTCGCCCCCGGCAAGCTGAACCGCGCCGCCGCCTTCGCCGCCTTCGCGAACGGCGAGGTCGGCATGCTCAACGGGCACCCCTCGCTGATGAAGATGGCGTCCGACAAGGGCGTGAAGTACGGCATGGTGACCACCCCCGGCGCCGAGGGCGAGAGCCGGAACACGCTCGGCGTCACCGACTGGATGACCGCCTTCAAGGCGGGCGGCCACCAGGAGGAGATCGGCGACTTCCTCGACTTCGTCTACAGCGACGAGAACGTCCTCGACTTCTCCCGCCGCTACGACCTGCTGCCGGTGACCACCTCCGCGTCCCAGGTCATGAGCACCGCGGAGGAGGACAAGGCCCTGCGGCCCTTCCTGGACGAGCTGCTGCTCTCGGAGCTGTACCCGGTCGGCAAGACCTCCTGGGCCTCGGTCAGCGCGGACGTCAAGAAGCTCATCGGCCAGGCGGTCGCCCCCGGCAACAGCCCGTCGGAGGTGCTCGGCCGGATCCAGGCGACGGCGATGCGGGCGGGCAGCGCGGAGTAGCGGGGCTGTCGGTGGCGGGCGCTACGGTGCCGTACATGGACCTGGGACGGCTCGGACAGAGGGAGCGGAACATCCTCGCGCTGGAGCGCCGCGGCTTTCCCGGCCCCGGCGCGAAGGAGCGGGCGATCCGCGAGGAACTGGGCCTGGCCCCCGTCCGCTACTACCAGCTCCTCAACGCCCTCCTGGACGACCCCCGCGCCCTGGCCGCCGACCCGGTGACGGTCAACCGCCTGCGCCGGGTGCGCGAGACGCGGCGCGGGGAGCGGTAGGCCACCGGCCGGACGCACGGGCCGGAGCACCGGCCGGATGCGCGGGACAGGCGTGCGGTGCGGGTCCGCGGGATAGGTTCGCGGTATGGGCAGCCACCAGGAATCCACCCGAGACGACTCGCCGGACCACCTGCCGACGCCCGCGACGGAGGCCGGACGTGCGGGGCTCGACGCCCTGCTCGCCCGCCCCGCCCGCGCGGTCGTCGCGCTCGACTTCGACGGCACCCTCGCGCCGATCGTGCCCGACCCCGACCGGGCCCGCGCCCACCCGGACGCCGTACCGGCGCTCGCGGCCCTCGCGCCGAGGGTCGCCTCCGTCGCGGTGATCACCGGCCGCCCGGCCGAGGTCGCCGTCCGCCACGGCGGCTTCGCCGACGCCCCGGGCCTGGAGCACCTCGTCGTCCTCGGCCACTACGGCGCCGAGCGCTGGGACGCCGCCACCGGCACCCTCACCGCACCCGAACCGCACCCCGGCGTCGCCGCCGTCCGCGCCGAGCTGCCGGAGCTGCTGGAGCGGTCCGGCGCCGGGCCGGGCACCTGGGTCGAGGAGAAGGGCCACGCCGTCGCCGTCCACACCCGCCGCGCCCCCGACCCGCAGGCGGCCTTCGACGCGCTGCGCGCCCCGCTCACCGGCCTGGCCGCCCGCCACGGACTGATCGTCGAGCCGGGCCGCATGGTCCTGGAGCTGCGCCCGCCCGGCATGGACAAGGGCGCCGCGCTGCGGGCACACGCCCGGGACGTCGGCGCCGAGACCGTCGTCTACGCCGGCGACGACCTCGGCGACCTCCCCGCCTTCGCGGCCGTCGACGCCCTGCGCGCGGAGGGCACCCCCGGCCTGCTGGTGTGCAGCGGCAGCGACGAGGTCCCCGACCTCAGGAAGCGGGCGGACGTGGTGGTGGACGGCCCGGCGGGAGTCGTACGGCTGCTGCGCGCCCTGGCGGACCGGCTGGCCTGAACCACGGCCCCCCTGCACGGAGAGGCCGAAAGCGGGTGCGGGGAGTCTCCCCGCACCCGCTCCCCGCATCCGCTTCCGCGAGACCCGCCGGTCACCCGGTGGTCAGGACCTCAGCGCGTCCAGCTGCTCCAGGAACCACCGCGCCGGAGGCAGCGCCGTGCCCGCCGCGGCCAGCCGCTTCGACCGCTCCGCCCGCTCCCCGGCACCCACCGACAACGCCTCGTGCAGCGCCCGGGCCGTCCCCGACACGTCGTACGGATTCACCACCAGCGCGTCCTCGCCCAGCTCCTCGTACGCCCCCGCCTCCCGCGACAGCACCAGCACGCACCCCTCGTCGGAGACGACCGGCACCTCCTTGGCGACGAGGTTCATGCCGTCCCTGATCGGGTTGACCAGGGCCACGTCGGCCAGCCGGTACGCCGCCAGCGACCGCGCGAAGTCGTCCTTCACGTGCAGCACGACCGGCGTCCACCCCGCCGTCCCGAACTCCACGTTGATCGACTCCGCCACCCGCTGCACCTCCGCGGTGTAGTCCCGGTACACGGCGAGGTCCTGCCGCGACGGGTAGGCGAACGCCACGTGCACGACCCGCTCGCGCCACTCGGGCCGGTCGGTGAGCAGCTGCCGGTAGGCCAGCATCCCCCGCACGATGTTCTTGGACAGCTCGGTCCGGTCCACCCGCACGATCGTCCGGCGTCCCTCGCCGATCTCCGCCCGCAGCGCGGCCATCCGCTCGTCCACGTCGGCCTCGTGCGACCGCTTGCGCAGGAAGTCCGCGTCCGCGCCCAGCCCGTGCACGCCGATCTCGGTGCCGCCGGTCCCGCCCACCAGCGCGTCGCAGCACGCGGTGAACGCGTCGGCCCAGCGCCGGGTGAGGAACCCGAGCCGGTCGGCGCCCAGCATGCCGCGCAGCACCTGCTCGGCGATGTCGTCCGGCAGCATCCGGAAGTAGTCCACCGGCGCCCACGGCGTGTGCGAGAAGTGGCCGATGCGCAGGTCGGGCCGGAGCGCGCGGAGCATCCCCGGCACCAGCGTCAGGTGGTAGTCCTGCACGATCGCGACCGCGCCCTCGGCGGCCTCCTCGGCCAGCGCCTCGGCGAAGGCCCGGTTGTACGCCTCGTAGGAGGCCCACTGGCGCCGGAACTCCGCGTCGAAGACGGGTTCCACGGGCGTCTGGTACAGCATGTGGTGCACGAACCACAGCACGGAGTTCGCGATCCCGTTGTACGCGTCCGCGTGCACGTCGGCCGGCACGTCCAGCATCCGCACGCCGTCCTCGCCCACCCCGCGCCGCACCGCCTCGCGGTCGCCGTCGCTCAGGGCGGAGCACACCCACAGCGCCCCCGCGTCCGGCCCGATGGCCGACAGTCCCGAGACCAGCCCGCCACCCCCGCGTTTCGCGTGCAGCGAGCCGTCCTCGCGCACCTCGTACGAGACGGGCCCCCGATTGGAGGCGACCAGCACCTGAGCAGCACCGAACCTTGAAGCCATACGCCTCAACCTAGCCCGGCCCCCGAACCCTCAAACGTGGACCGCCGGCCCTTCGGCGCGCGTCCGGCCGAGATTCACGCCACCCTCCGGGCCGCGTACTCCGCGATCTCCGTCATGGGGGGCCGTTCCTCCGTGTCCACGGTGTACGTGCGCGGCTCGAAACCGGCGGGGCCCCGCTCGAACTGGGTGAGGGCCGGCCGGACCAGGTGGCCGCGGGCCAGCCGCAGCTGGGCGGTGCGGTAGATCGCCGCGGACATCCGGCCCAGGGCCTGGCCGTCCTGGTGGCGGTGCCTGCGGACCCCGACGTCGACCTGCGCCAGGCCGTCCAGGCCCACCAGGTGCAGGGCGTCGACCAGCATGCCCAGCTCGACGCCGTACCCGACGGGGAAGGGCAGCCGTTCGAGCAGCGAGCGGCGGGCCGCGTACTCGCCGCCCAGCGGCTGGACGAAGCCGGCCAGCCGCGGCCAGTGCATGTTGAGCAGCGGGCGGGCCATCAGCTCGGTGACCCGGCCGCCCTGTCCGGGAGCCGCGCCGAGCGGACGGTCGTACATGGCCTTGACGAGGTGCACGTCCGGGTCGGTGAGCAGCGGGCCCACGATCCCGGAGACGAAGTCGGCCGAGAACTCCCGCAGGTCGGCGTCGACGAAGCAGACGATGTCGCCGCCGGTGACCAGCAGCGAGCGCCACAGCACCTCGCCCTTGCCGGGGACGGCCGGGATGCGCGGGAGGATCGCGTCGCGGTGCACGACCCGGGCGCCCGCCGCCGCGGCCACCGCCGACGTCCGGTCGCGCGACCCGGAGTCCACGACGACGACCTCGTCGACGAGCGGGTCGCGCCCCATCAGCTCCCGCCGGATCACCGTGACGATGTCGCCGACCGTCGCCTCCTCGTCCAGCGCGGGGAGCACCACGCTCACCGTCTGCCCGGTGGCGTGCTTGGCGGTCAGCAGCTGCTGGACGGGCCGGTCCGTCACGGACCAGGAGCGTGCGCCCAGCCAGCGCTCGACTTCTTCCAGCACGGTCGGTGGCTCCTCTGTGATCCATCTCGCGGTACGGACGACTGTCTCGACCGCCCTGGCCTTCGGTTACAGTCTTGAACAACGCGTGGGACCACCGCATGCCGGGGTCGCCGCGCGCACCGCACAACAATCGAATACCGCTCATCCAGAGGGGCAGAGGGATACGGCCCGTTGAAGCCCCGGCAACCCTCCAGTCGGTTCTTGTCACGCAGACGTGGCGAGGCTCCCGGCTAGGGAAGGTGCCAAATCCGTCTCACGGCGAGATGCGTCGTGAGGAAGATGAGGAGAAAGGGCCTCGCCTCCATGGCTGTGCAGACCGCCGAAAGCACCACCACCCCCTCCGCCGCCCCCGCCGGCTCCGTCGATCTGGGCCCCGCCGCGGCGCTCTCCTGTCGCGAGTGCGGTCACCGCGTGCCGCTCGGCCCGGTCTTCGCCTGCGAGGAGTGTTTCGGCCCGCTGGAGATCGCCTACGACTTCTCGGCCTACGACACCGAGGAGCTGCGCAAGCGCATCGAGGCGGGCCCCGCGAACATCTGGCGGTACGCCCCGCTGCTGCCCGTCCCCGCCGACGTGGCCGACAAGCCGAACATCAACCCGGGCTGGACCAAGCTCGTCAAGGCCGACAACCTCGCCCGCGAGCTGGGCGTCACCGGCGGCCTCTACGTCAAGGACGACTCCGGCAACCCGACGCACTCCTTCAAGGACCGTGTCGTCGCCCAGGCCATCGAGGCCGCCCGCGCCTTCGGCTTCACCACCCTCTCCTGCTCCTCCACCGGCAACCTCGCGGGTGCCGTCGGCGCCGCCGCCGCCCGCGCCGGCTTCCGCTCCTGCGTGTTCATCCCGCACGACCTGGAACAGGGCAAGGTCGTCATGGCCGCTGTCTACGGCGGAGAGCTCGTCGGCATCGAGGGCAACTACGACGACGTGAACCGCTTCTGCTCCGAGCTGATCGGCGACCCGGCGGGCGAGGGCTGGGGCTTCGTCAACGTCAACCTGCGGCCGTACTACGCCGAGGGCTCCAAGACGCTGGCCTACGAGATCTGCGAGCAGCTCGGCTGGCGGCTGCCCGACCAGCTCGTGGTCCCGATCGCCTCCGGCTCCCAGCTCACGAAGATCGACAAGGGGCTGCAGGAGCTGATCAGGCTCGGTCTCGTCGAGGACCGGCCGTACAAGATCTTCGGCGCCCAGGCCGCCGGCTGCTCGCCGGTGTCCACCGCCTACAAGGCCGGCCACGACGTCGTACGCCCGCAGAAGCCGGACACCATCGCCAAGTCCCTCGCGATCGGCAACCCGGCCGACGGGCCGTACGTCCTGGACATCGCGCGCCGCACCGGCGGTGCCGTCGAGGACGTGACGGACGAGCAGGTCGTCGACGCCATCAAGCTGCTCGCCCGCACCGAGGGCATCTTCGCGGAGACGGCGGGCGGCGTGACGGTCGGCGTCACCAGGAAGCTGATCGAGGACGGCGTCCTGGACCCGTCGCTCACCACCGTCGTCCTCAACACCGGCGACGGCCTGAAGACGCTGGACGCGGTGGCCGGCACCGGACTCACCACCACCATCCGCCCGAACCTGGACTCCTTCCGAGAGGCTGGCCTCGCATGAGCGTGACCGTTCGCATCCCCACCATCCTGCGCACCTACACCGGTGGACAGGCCGAGGTCGCCGCCGACGGTGCGAACCTCGGTGAGGTCATCGCCGACCTGGAGAAGAACCACACCGGCATCGCCGCCCGCGTCCTGGACGACCAGGGCAAGCTGCGCCGCTTCGTCAACGTCTACGTCAACGACGACGACGTCCGCTTCGAGCAGGGCCTGGAGACCGCCACCCCCGACGGCGCGGGCGTCTCCATCATCCCGGCGGTCGCCGGCGGCTGACCCGCCTCGTCGTTACCATCGGTAATTGAGGTAACGCAGCGTTCATCGAATTGCCCCCTCCGTGAGAGAAGCGGAGGGGGCAATTCCATGGGATTGAGCGCGGTAGAGTTGGGGAACGCGCTCCCGACCCAAAGATCGGGAATCCCGAATTCCTGCCCGGCGCCCGACAAGATGTAGCCAAAGTGTGGGCGTATTTCGCGGCTTTTGTGCCCTTTGCGTGCCCCGACTTGACCCGAATTCAGGCGAATTCTCGCCACATTGCGGACCTGGTGCGTCCAGATTTCTCGTCCGATTGACCTGTTGCAGACGGCAGTTGGACAGATACATTCAGCCGCGGTCGACGCGTTCCGGCGCACGCCCCCAGTCGTGGGGGGCGAGGTCTGACCCGGGTCCGCGAAGTGCGGATCTGTGCAAGGGCCAGTAATAGGGGAGTTAGGCATGGCTCAGGGCACCGTCAAGTGGTTCAACGCGGAGAAGGGGTACGGCTTCATCGCGGTCGACGGTGGTGCGGATGTTTTCGTCCACTACAGCGCGATTCAGATGGACGGTTACCGCACCCTCGAAGAAGGCCAGCGGGTCGAGTTCGAGATCTCGCAGGGTCAGAAGGGCCCGCAGGCCGACATGGTTCGCCTCAGCGCCTGAGACGTCCGGCCACCGCAAGCGAACGGTTCTTCTCCGAAGGGCCCGCACCTCGGTCGAGGTGCGGGCCCTTCGGCTTGCCCGCGCCGGGCCGCACCGGTGTTCGCCGGGGGCTGAGCGGCCGGGCCGATCCCCCGAAGGCGCTTGCACTCGATGGGGGCGAGTGCTAATCATTGGCGTTAGCACTCTGAAGGTGAGAGTGACAACGAAGGACCGGGTCGGTGAGGCCCGCAGGCCGGGTGGGGAAGGAACCACAAGGCCGGCGAGCCGTCCGTCGCGGGCGCGGGCGCGGTCCGAAGGAATCACCCCCAGTCCTGGAGGGACCACTTCACATGGCCAAGATCATCGCGTTCGACGAGGAGGCACGGCGCGGCCTCGAGCGCGGCATGAACCAGCTCGCGGACGCCGTCAAGGTGACGCTCGGCCCCAAGGGCCGCAACGTCGTCCTCGAGAAGAAGTGGGGCGCCCCCACGATCACCAACGATGGTGTCTCCATCGCCAAGGAGATCGAGCTCGAGGACCCGTACGAGAAGATCGGCGCCGAGCTGGTCAAGGAAGTCGCCAAGAAGACGGACGACGTCGCCGGTGACGGTACGACCACCGCGACCGTTCTCGCCCAGGCCCTGGTCAAGGAAGGCCTGCGCAACGTCGCGGCCGGCGCCAACCCGATGGCCCTGAAGCGCGGCATCGAGAAGGCCGTCGAGGCCGTCTCCGCCGCCCTGCTGGAGCAGGCGAAGGACGTCGAGACCAAGGAGCAGATCGCCTCCACGGCCTCCATCTCCGCCGCCGACACCCAGATCGGCGAGCTGATCGCCGAGGCCATGGACAAGGTCGGCAAGGAAGGCGTCATCACCGTCGAGGAGTCCCAGACCTTCGGTCTGGAGCTGGAGCTCACCGAGGGTATGCGCTTCGACAAGGGCTACATCTCGGCGTACTTCGCCACCGACATGGAGCGTATGGAGGCGTCGCTCGACGACCCGTACATCCTGATCGCCAACTCCAAGATCGGCAACGTCAAGGACCTGCTGCCGCTCCTGGAGAAGGTCATGCAGTCGGGCAAGCCGCTGCTGATCATCGCCGAGGACGTCGAGGGCGAGGCCCTGTCGACCCTGGTCGTCAACAAGATCCGCGGCACCTTCAAGTCCGTCGCCGTCAAGGCCCCGGGCTTCGGCGACCGCCGCAAGGCCATGCTCGGCGACATCGCCATCCTCACGGGTGGCGAGGTCATCTCCGAGGAGGTCGGCCTCAAGCTGGAGAACGCGACCCTGGACCTCCTGGGCCGCGCCCGCAAGGTCGTCATCACCAAGGACGAGACCACCATCGTCGACGGCGCCGGCTCGACCGACCAGGTCAACGGCCGCGTCAACCAGATCCGCGCCGAGATCGAGAACAGCGACTCGGACTACGACCGCGAGAAGCTCCAGGAGCGCCTGGCGAAGCTGGCCGGCGGCGTGGCCGTCATCAAGGCCGGTGCCGCCACCGAGGTCGAGCTCAAGGAGCGCAAGCACCGCATCGAGGACGCCGTTCGCAACGCGAAGGCGGCCGTCGAGGAGGGCATCGTCGCCGGTGGTGGCGTGGCCCTGCTCCAGGCCTCCCAGGTCTTCGAGAAGCTGGAGCTGACGGGTGACGAGGCGACCGGCGCCAACGCCGTGAAGCTCGCCCTGGAGGCCCCGCTGAAGCAGATCGCCGTCAACGGTGGTCTCGAGGGCGGCGTCGTCGTGGAGAAGGTCCGCAACCTCACCGTCGGCCACGGCCTGAACGCCGCGACCGGTGAGTACGTCGACATGATCGCCGAAGGCATCATCGACCCGGCGAAGGTGACCCGCTCTGCCCTGCAGAACGCCGCCTCCATCGCCGCGCTGTTCCTCACCACCGAGGCCGTCATCGCCGACAAGCCGGAGAAGGCCGCCGCGGGCGGCGCCCCGGGCGGCATGCCGGGCGGTGACATGGACTTCTGATCGGCTCCGGTCGATCAACCGTCCTACGGACCGAGGGCGGCACTCCCCGACAGGGGGTGCCGCCCTCGGGCGTTTTCCGCTCCCGACCCCTCCCGGGCAGATGTGACCTGGACCACTCCTGACGGCCCGTCGGAATGCGGACGACGAGCGGGCCTGTTGGCGCCGGTGGGTGCATGCGCATGCACATACTGACCGGTACCCCCCAAGGAGCCCCCACGTGACCGTCACCGCCTCCGACACCGCCTCGCGCGCCGCGCAGGTCCTCGCCCGGCCCGTCACCGTCAACGGCCTGACCGTGCCGAACCGGATCGCCATGGCCCCGATGACCCGGATGTTCTCCCCGGGCGGCGTCCCCGGTCCCGACGTGGCCTCCTACTACGCCCGCCGCGCCGCAGCCGGGGTCGGTCTGATCGTCACCGAGGGCACCTACGTCGGCCACGCCTCCGCCGGGCAGAGCGACCGCGTGCCGCGCTTCCACGGCGAGGAGCAGCTGGCCGGCTGGGCGAAGGTGGCCGAGGCGGTACACGCGGCGGGCGGCACGATCGTGCCGCAGCTGTGGCACATCGGCATGGTCCGCAAGCAGGGCGAGCCCCCCTTCCCCGACGCGCCCGCCGTCGGACCGTCCGGCCTGCGCATCGGCGAGGACGAGGTCACCGGCACGGCGATGACGCAGCGCGACCTGGACGACGTGATCGGCGCCTTCGCCGAGGCCGCGGCCGCCGCCGAGCGCATCGGCCTCGACGGCGTGGAGATCCACGGCGCCCACGGCTACCTCGTCGACCAGTTCCTGTGGGCCGGCACCAACCGCCGCACCGACGCCTACGGCGGCGACCCCGTCTCCCGCACCCGGTTCGCCGCCGAGATCGTGGCCGCCGTGCGCGACGCGGTCTCGCCCGCCTTCCCCGTCATCTTCCGCTACTCGCAGTGGAAGCAGGAGGCCTACGCCGCCCGTCTCGCCGAGACGCCCGAGGAGCTGGAGGCGATCCTCGCCCCGCTCGCCTCGGCCGGCGTCGACGCCTTCCACGCCTCCACCCGCCGCTACTGGCGCCCGGAGTTCGACGGCTCCGACCTCAACCTGGCCGGCTGGACCAAGAAGCTGACGGGCAGGCCCGCCATCACCGTCGGCTCGGTCGGCCTCGACGGAGACTTCACCAAGTCCTTCCTGGGCGAGGGCGCCCCTGTGGGCAGCCTCGACAACCTCCTCGACCGCATGGAGCGCGACGAGTTCGACCTCGTCGCCGTCGGCCGTGCGCTGCTCCAGGACCCCCAGTGGGCCGAGAAGGTCCTCGCCGGCCGCTTCGACGCGCTCGCCCCGTACGACGCGGCGTCGATCAAGACCCTCAGCTGAGCGCCGTGCGCACCACGGCGTAGGGTCCGTGAATCACCAACTGGCGTACGGCCTGCGGTAACCAGTGAGGAGTGACCGATGAGCACGACCGGACCCGTGGTGCGCACCGTCAGCGGCGCGGTGCGCGGACAGACCTCGGACGGCCTGACCCTCTTCCGCGGCATCCCCTTCGCCGAGGCCCCGGTCGGGCCGGCCAGGTTCGCCGCCCCGCGCCCCGCCCGCCCCTGGGACGGCACCCGCGACGCGTACGCCTTCGGCCCGCCGCCCCCGCAGGACCTGGGCCTGGCGGGCCCGGCCGGCACCCACTCCGGGGGCGACGACTGGCTGACGGTCAACGTCTGGACCCCCGAGCCCGACCCGGCCGCCCGCCGCCCGGTGATGGTGTGGATCTACGGCGGTGCCTACAAGCTCGGCCACTCCGGCAGCCCCGGCTACGACGCCCGCCGCATAGCCGTCGACGGCGACCTCGTCGTCGTCACCTTCAACTACCGCGTCGGCATGGAGGGCTTCGCCCACATCGAGGGCGCCCCCGCCAACCGGGGCCTGCTCGACCAGGTGGCCGCGCTGGAGTGGGTGCGGGACAACATCACCGCGTTCGGCGGCGACCCGGAGCGGGTGACCGTCTTCGGCGAGTCGGCGGGCGCCGGATCCGTCGCCTCCCTGCTGGCCATGGACCGCGCGGCCGGCCTCTTCCGGCGGGCCGTTGCGCAGAGCGTGCCGGGCACCTTCTTCTCCGCCGAACTCGCCCGTGACATCGGCACCGCCCTGGCCGCCGAGCTCGGCCTGCGCCCCACCGTCGCCGACCTGGCGGCCGTCGACCCCGATCAGCTGGTCAAGGCGGGGCAGTCCCTCGCCCCGAAGATGCCCGGCCAGGTGGCCCGCTGGGGCCAGGCCGCGCCCACCGTCACCCCGTACTCGCCGGTCGTCGACGGCGAGGTGCTGCGGGTCACGCCGTGGCAGGCGCTGGCGTCCGGCGCGTCCCGGGACGTCGACCTGGTCGTCGGCCACAACCGCGACGAGAACCGCCTGTTCACCGCGATGGCGGGCAAGCTCGGCCGGATCGGCGACGAACGGGCGAGCGCCGCCCTCGCCCTGTACGCGCCGGGCGGCGAGGCGGCCTACCGGGCCGCGTACCCCGACGCGTCCGCGAACGACCTGTACGAACGCGTCCAGACGGACTGGCTGTTCGGCATGCCGTCGCTGCACCTGGCCGAGGCGCACCTCGCGGGCGGTGGCCGGGCGCACGTCTACGAGCTGACCTGGGCGGCCCCGGGCAGCGGCGGTGCCTTCGGCGCCTGTCACGCCCTGGACGTCCCCCTCCTCTTCGGCACCTTCGAGGCGGACCTGGGACTGCTGCTCTTCGCCGGCGCGGAACCGTCCTCCGAGGCGCTGGCCCTGTCGTCCCGTTTCCGCTCCGCATGGACGGCGTTCGCGCGCACCGGCGACCCGGGCTGGCCGGCGTACGACACCGAGCGGCGCCTGGTCCAGGTCCTGGACGCGGAGCCGGCCGTCGTGCCGTACCCGGAGGAGACGTCGCGTCGCCTGTGGGAGGGGTACGAGTTCGCGGCGCTGCCGCTCGTCCACGGGGCCTGAGGCCTCCGACGGGGAGGAGGGCCCACCCGCCGTCCGGGCGAAGCTCGCCACGGACCCCCGGCCGGGCGGACGGGGTGCCCGAGGGGTCGCCGCGGTGGTGGCCTTCCTCGCCTCGGCTCAGAGGCCGCCCATCGGCTCGACGTCCACCCGCACCGGCGTCCCCCACACCCGCAGCACCTCGTAGTCCGTGAACTCGTGGACGAGCCGGTACGCCCTCGCCGCGCGGGGCGCGCGCAGTTGGGCCGCGATGTACAGCTCGGCCTCGCGGCGGTCGCGGCGCGGGGTGCCGCACAGCTGCCACGCCTGCCCGTTCCACAGCTCGGGCAGCCAGCGCTGCTGGGGCTGCGGCCGGTCGCCGCGCGTCCCGTACCGGGACGGGACCGGCTCGGTGGGCCGCGCGGGCAGCGGGCCGCCGTTGTACTCGGCGCGGCGGGCGGCGCGGCGCCGGGTCTCGCAGAGCAGGCAGAGATCGGGGGCGGCCTGGTCCACCGGCCCGTTCGGGTGCTCGGGGCAGCGGGTGCTGGGAGCCGCCGTCGTGACACTCTCCTCCAGCTGGTCCAGCGCGCGCTTCAGGTCGGCGCGGACCTCGTGCAGCTTGGCGTCCGGCGTGTCGGCGGTGAGGGCCTCGCCGTGCTCACCGAGGAGACGCAGGGCGCGGCCCAGGGCGGTCAGCTGGGCGTGGTTCATGCTCCCCAGCGTCGCACACGGCGCGGCCGGCGCCCTCGTCCAGACCGAAGAAGTACGTCGCCGCGAACCCGACCACGTACCCGGTGAGCAGCCCGCCCCCGTACACCCCCGCCGTCGCCGCCCAGCCCCCGCCGCCCGCCAGGAGCGGGAACAGCGCCCAGCCGGACGGGCCGATCGCCGTCGCCCCCACCTCGGTGCCGAGCATCGCGAACAGGCCGACGAAGGCGCCGCCCGCCGCTCCGCCCACGCAGGCGGTGAGGAAGGGGCGGCCGAGGGGCAGGGAGACGCCGTAGATCAGGGGTTCGCCGACGCCCAGCAGGCCGGCGGGGAGCGCCGACCTGATCGTCGTCCGCAGGGACGTGTCGTGGCGCAGCCGGACGTAGACCGCCGCGGCCGCGCCGACCTGGCCGGCCCCGGCCATGGCCAGCAGGGGCAGCAGGACGGTGTGGCCCTGCTGCTCGATGAGGGTCGTGTGCAGGGGGATGAGGGCCTGGTGCAGGCCCAGCATCACCAGGGGGAGGAAGAGGCCGCCGAGGACGAGGCCCGCCAGGGCGCCCGTCGTCGCCAGCAGCCAGGTCGCGGCGGCGCCGACGGCCGTGGCGACCTCGCCGGCCGCGTACATGAGGACGTACAGGGTGACCAGGCCGGGGACCAGGACCGTCAGGGTGGGGGTGAGCAGGACGTCCAGGGTGCCGGGGAACCGGTCGCGGCACCACTTCTCGACCCGGGTGCCCAGCAGGGCCGCCGCCAGCGCCCCGAGGACGCCGCCCTGGCCGGGGGCGAGCGCGGCGCCGAACACGGTCACCTTCGCGACGCCCGGGTAGACGACGACGGCGGCGACCGCGCCGCCCAGCACGGGCGTGCCGCCGAACTCCTTGGCCGTGTTGTGGCCGACGAACACCGCGATCAGCGCCATGAACCCGGAGGCGACGGCGGTCAGGGCGGGGGTGAGGCCGGGCAGCAGCCCCAGGTTGCTGAGCAGGCCGCCGACGCCCGCGACGATCCCGCAGCCGATCAGCGCCGGGATGAGCGGGACGAAGATGTCCGCGACGCGGCGCAGGGCCGTCCGCAGAGGCGTCGCGGCCCGCTCCCGCTGACGCTCCTTCAGCGCGGCGCCGCGCCGGGCGAGGACGTCGGCCGTGCCGCCGCCCCCGGCCGCCAGCAGTGTCTCGAACGCCTCCGTCACCCGCCCGACCACCCCGGGGCCCAGCACCACCTGGTACGAGTCGCCGTCCTCCACGACCCCGAGCACACCGGGCAGGGCGCGCAGCGCCTCGTCCTCCACCCGGGACCGGTCGGCCAGGCCCAGGCGCAGGCGGGTCATGCAGTGGGCGACGGAGACGACGTTGGCGCGGCCGCCGACCAGGGGGAGCAGCGCGGCGGCCGTGGAGTGGGGGTCCTTGTGCACCCCCCGAGCGTGCGGTCAGCCCCGTCCGGTCGCCAGCGCGGCGCGCAGGTGGCCGCCGGAGTCCTCCAGAAG
The DNA here is from genome assembly GCF_055589025.1 of Streptomyces sp. NPDC041968. NCBI lineage: Bacteria > Bacillati > Actinomycetota > Actinomycetes > Kitasatosporales > Streptomycetaceae > Streptomyces > Streptomyces sp. NPDC041968. The sequence continues at coordinate 147,137 of NZ_JBVJCB010000012.1, forward strand.
GCGGGCGGCCGTCGGGCCGTCCACGTCGGCCAGCAGGGTCAGGATCGCGTGCTTGACCTCACCGCCGGTGGCGGTCAGGGCGCGCTCGATCTCGTCGTCGGCGGCTCCGGTGGCCAGCGCGACGATCCGGCGGGAGCGGGCGCGCAGCTTCTCGTTGGAGGCGCGCACGTCCACCATCAGGTTCCCGAAGGTCTTGCCGAGACGGATCATCGTGATCGTCGACAGCATGTTCAGGACCAGCTTCTGCGCCGTGCCGGCCTTCAGGCGGGTCGACCCGGTGATCAGCTCGGGACCGGTGACGACCTCGATGCCGTGCTCGGCGGCGGCCGCCAGGGCACTGCCCCGGTTGCAGGCGAGGCCCACGGTCAGGGCGCCGAGCGCGCGGGCGTGCTCGACGGCGCCGACGGCGTACGGGGTGCGGCCGGAGGCGGAGACGCCGACCACCGCGTCGTCGGCGGTGAGACCGAGGGCGTCCAGGTCGGCACGGGCCAGCTCGGCCGAGTCCTCGGCGCCCTCGACGGAGTTGACCATGGCCTCCGGGCCGCCCGCGATGAGGCCGACGACCTGTCCGGGGGCGGTGTTGAAGGTGGGCGGGCACTCCGAGGCGTCCAGCACGCCGAGGCGGCCTGCCGTGCCGGCGCCCGCGTAGACCAGCCGTCCGCCGCGCGCCATCCGGGCGGCCACCGCGTCGATCGCGGCGGCGATCTCGGGCAGCCGCTCGGCGACGGCGGAGGGCACGGTCAGGTCCTCGCCGTTCATCGTCCGCGCGATGTCCAGCGTGGCCAGCTGGTCGATCTCGGCCAGCTCGGGCCGGAACGCCTCGGTGGCCAGGGTCTCCAACTGGGAGCGGAGTTCGGGGTGGTGGGGGGTGGAAGTCATCAGGAAGCGGCTCTTTCCGACGTCGGTCTCTGTACTGCCCCAGGGCGCGGGACGTAGCGATGTGCGGCTCCGCCGCGCGGGCGCGACCGGCCCCGACGGACCCGCGGCCGCCCACGAGGATCAAGCCCTACGGTCTCCCGCGCGACCCTCCGTGTCGATGCGCGAGCGCCTCGTAGGACGCCGCCAGCGCCGGTGCCGCCGACTCGTACGTCCGCTGCGCCACGCCCACGAACAGACAGTCCACCACCAGCAGCTGACTGGTCCGGGACGACATCGCCGCCGGCCGCAGCTCGCTCTCCCGCGACGTGGACGTGGTCAGTACGTGGTCGGCGTACTGCGTGACGGGGCTGTCGGGGCGGCCGGTGATGGCGACGGTCGTCGCGCCGCGTTCGAAGGCCACCCGCAGCGGCTCGATGACGTCCCCCGTCGACCCGGAGTGGGTGATCGCGAGGGCGACGTCCCCGGCGCGCAGCTGCACCGCGTTGGTGACGGCGAGGTGCGGGTCGCCGGGGGCGTGCGCCATCAGCCCTATCCGCAGCAGCTTCTGGGTGAGGTCCTGGGCGACCAGGCCGGAGGCGCCGATGCCGTACACGTCGGTGCGGCGGGCGGCGGCCAGCGCGGTGACGGCCGCGCCGAGCTGGACGGTGTCCAGTCCGGCGGCGGTGTCGGCGAGGGTCTGCTGCTCGTCGTAGGCCAGCTTGGCGACGACGTCGGCCATCGGGTCGTCGACCGCGATGTCGGTCGTGATGGCGGGCGCGCGGCCGGACTGCTGCTGGGCGGCGAGTCCGGCGAGCGCGAGGCGCAGATCGCGGTAGCCGGGGTAGCCGAGGAGCCGGGCCGTGCGGACGACGGTCGCCTCGCTGGTGCCGGTGAGCTCGGCGAGGCCGGTGACCGTGAGGGCCGCGCAGCCGGCCGGGTCGTTCGCGACGGCCTCGGCGACCCGCTGCATGGACCGCGTCATCGAGGGCGCCAGCGTGCGCACCTTGGCCGCGAGGGCACCGGGCGCGGGCGGTGTGCCGCCGCTTCCGGCACCGCGACGGCCGGCGGACGCGGTGCCGCCCGCCGCCCTGCCGCCCGGACTGCCGAAAGTTTCCTTCACTTCATCGGTCACTCATGAAAGATATTTTCGTTTCGGTCCGCGGGTCAAGAGTGCGCACAATGGGTGCATGGACCCCATCAGCCCCCTGGAGCAGACGCTGCATGCCGCGCGCGCCCTCGTCCTCGCCGACCTGGTGGCGGGCCAGGTCGCCGAGCCCGACGTCGTGTCGCTGGTCGAGGAGTCCGTCGCGCAGCGCCGCTGGTGGGTCGAGCAGTGGCCCGAGGGCGCGGAGTTCGTCGCCGGGCTGGTCGCCCAGGACGTGCAGGACGCCCTGCTGGAGCGGTACGGCCGCTGGCCGCTGTGCCCGGTGTGCGGCTCGGGCGACCCGCACGCGCTGGACGTGGAGCCGGAGCTGGGTCCCGACCCGCACTGGGTCTGCGGCAAGGCGGGCGTGAAGGTCGCGGCGGTCGGCTCGCTGGGCGTCGGCGCGCCCGAGTCGTGAGGCCGGGCCGGTGACCGTCTACATCGACCCGCCGACCTGGCCCGGCCACGGCCGGATGTGGTCGCACCTCGTCAGCGACGTCTCCTACGCCGAACTCCACGCGTTCGCCGAGACCCTGGGCGTGCCGCGTCGCGCCTTCGACCGCGACCACTACGACCTCCCCGCCCAGCGGTACGCCGACGCCGTGTCCGCCGGGGCGCTGGAGGTCAGCAGCCGCGAGGTGGTGCGGCTGCTGCACGGTGCGGGGCTGCGGCGCCGGAAGGGCGGGGCTCAGTCGCGCAGCTCGTAGGCGAGCAGCTTCTCGTCCTCGGCGACCAGGCGGTAGCCGGCGCGGGTGACGACGGCCTGCGAGCGGACGTTGTCCCGGTCGATCTTCGCGAGGAGGGTGGTGCCGCCCTCACGGGCCGGCGGCCAGGCCGACAGTGCGCGCAGCGCCTCGGTGGCGTAGCCCTGGCCGCGGGCGTCCTCCGCGAGGTCGTAGCCGATCTCGGCCCGGCCCTCCTCGTCCGGCGGCCCGTGGAAGCCCATGGCGCCGACCGCGCGGCCGTCCTCGACCCGCACGAGCACGAACACGCCCCACTCCGGCCGGTGCACCCCCGCCTCGTACGCCTTCCACAGCAGTCCGGCGCCCTCCCGTGTGCCCTGGAAGGGCCCGCTGTCGGTCCACACGAAGCCACCGTCGCCACCGGCCGCCAGATCGGCGGCCGAGGCCGGGGTGAGGCCCACGAGGGTGAGCCGTCCGGCGGGCAGGGTCAGGTTGTTCTTCCAGCGCCACTCGGTCAGCGGGGCACGCCCCGGCAGCTCGCCGCGCCCGGTGGCCCACAGCAGGGTGCGCCAGGGGTCGGTGCCGGGCTGGACGTGCGGGAAGATCCGGGCGAGGACGTCGGCGCACAGGGCGGCGGGCGGCTCGTACGCCAGGCCGAGGCCCTCGGCGATGTCGTGCGTGTGCACCAGCACCTCGGTGATCCCCATCGCCGCGAACCCCTCGCGGTCCGCGCTGCGGAAGGGGAACGGGTGGAAGGCGCGGACCTCGCGCGGGGTGGTGCGGACGGTGGCGGCGAGCAGGGCGCCGGTCGTCCCGATCACCTGGAGCACGCCCTCGTTGCCGGTGCCCTCGTCCAGGGTGAGCTCGAAGGGCACGTAGGCCTCGGTGGCGCGTCCGGCCAGCTGGCCCGCGTAGGCGATGAGGTCGCCCGCGACGTGCTCCGCCGTGTACCGGCAGCTCCACTCCAGCCGGCCGGCCCGCGCCCCCTCCCAGTCCCGGTCCGTCACCGTCCGCAGCAGCGCGACGGCGCCCGCGACGGCCTCCTCCACCTGTTCCCCGCCCATGGTCCGCATGCCGGGCAGGCTACGGTGCGCGGCCCCCGCCGGGCGACAGCATTTCCAGCTCGCCGGTCAGGTTGTACCGGGCGGTCGCCTCCCACGCGCGCCGCCCGTGCGGGGTGTGGAACAGCCGGGGCAGGGCGAGGAGTTGGCGGAGCACCGCGGCGCGCCCCTCGCGGAAGGCGTCGTCCGGCACGAAGTGGTACTCCTCGCGCACGGCCGCCGTGTACGCGGCGTACGCCGACGGCGGCGAGGCCAGCACGGCCAGGTCGGCGTCGCACAGCACCTGCCCGTCCCGGTCGTCGCCGGCCGGGGCGTGGGTGACGGTGAGCCGCACCAGCCGGACCACCTCGGCGGTCCTGGCCGCCGGCACGCCCGCCTCGGTCAACGCCCGTTCGGCCAGGCGGGCCGACCGCTCCTCGTTCTCGGACCGCTCGGGCCGGTACACCGCGTCGTGGAACCACGCGGCCAGCCGGACCGCGGCCGGGTCGGCCGCGTACTCCTCCAGCACGTCGACGTGGTCCAGGACCGCGGTCAGGTGGGCGAGCGTGTGGTACCGCCGCTGGGGCTCGGACCACCGGCGCAGCAGGTCGTCCGCGTACCGGTCCGGGTCGGGATGACCGGCGCCCTCGCGGGCCGGGAGGAGGGCGTGCAGCCAGCGGGAGCGCAGGGCGTCGAGGTCGGCCATGGCGGCCATTCTTCCAGCGGGGCCGGACCGCCGGGCCGGTCCGTGCGGTCCGGGTCCGTGCGGTCCGGGGCCCGTGGTGTCCGAAGTCCGTGGTGTCCGGGACCCGTGCTGCTGACCTCGGAGCGGGGCCGCGCCTACCGTGGGGCCATGACGACTCCTGCAGACGTGCACGACGTACGCGACCCCGAGCGGCCCGGACGGCTGCTGGCCCTCGAGCGGGACGAGCTGGTGCCGCTGCTGCGCTCCCGGGCGGACGGGGACTTCGCGCTGCCGGTGGCCGCGTGCCCGGGGTGGACCGTGCGGGACGTGCTGGCGCACTGCTCCGCCGCGCTGGTCCGGGTGGTGGAGAACCGCTTCGAGGACGGCGTCTTCTCCCCGGAGTCCAACGACCGGGACATCGCCGAGCGCGCCGACTGGACCCCTGCCCGGGTCGTCGACGAGCTGGAGCGGGGGATGACGGAAGCCGGTCCGGTGATCGCCCGCGCCGACGGTGCGCTGGACGGGATCGCGCTGGGGGAGTGGGTGCACGCGGGCGACGTGCGGGACGCCCTCGGCGAGCCGGGGGCGTACGCGGGGCGCGGGCTGCCGGAGGCGCTGGCGCTGCTCGGCTCCCTCACCCGCGACCGCGGCCACGTCCCGCTCCACGCCGACCTCGACGACGTGGACGAGCCGCTGAAGCTGGGCGCGGTGAGCGGCGAGCGGCCGCCGGGGCGGTACATCGGGGACGCCGCGACCCTCGTACGGCTGTACGCCGGCCGGCCCGTGCACGACACGGCCGGCGCGGACGGCGCGGCCGGGTACGAGCTGGCCGGGGTGCGGGCGGCGGAGCTGAACCTCTTCGGCGGCTGAGCGGGCCGAGGCGGGCCGAGGCGGGCCGAGCGGTCGAGCGGCCGGTGCCGAGCGCCGGTGCCGAGCGGCCGGCGTCGAGCGCTGAGCGGGCGCGTGTGCGGGGGTGAGGGGGAGCCCGGCCCGGCCGTCTGGGCGTAGTCTTGGATTGGACTAGACCTGTAGCAGGCCGACGAATGGGGTCCCATGAGCAAGCGTGCAGTCCTGGAGGTGATCGCTCTCGACGTCGAGGACGCGGTCGCCGCCCAGGCCGGAGGCGCGGATCGCCTCGAACTGGTCACCGACATGGCGGCCGACGGCCTCACCCCGTCGTCCGCGACGGTCGCCGCGATCCGCGGGGCCGTCGACATCGACCTGCGGGTGATGCTGCGGCTCGCGGACGGGTTCGCCGCCGGGGACGTCGAGCGGCTGGTGCGGCTCGCCGCGGAGATGCGGGAGGCCGGGGCCACGCAGTTCGTGCTCGGCTTCCTCGACGCGCACGGCGACGTGGACCTCGTCGCCGTGGAGCGGGTCGCCGGGGCGCTGGACGGGTGCCCATGGACCTTCCACCGCGCGATCGACCGCGCCGCCGACCGGGACGCCCTGCGCAAGCAGCTCGCGGACTTCCCGGGGCTGGACACCTACCTGACCGCCGGGTCGGCGGCCGGGGTGGACGACGGGCTGCCCGTCCTGCTCGCCGAGGCGCGGCGGCGGGGCGAGCCGGGGTACGAGCAGCGGCTGCTGGTCGGTGGCGGTCTGCGGCTGGACCACGTACCGGGTCTGCGGGACGCCGGGATCGACGGCTTCCACATCGGCGGCGCGGCGCGGCCCTCCGGGTGGACCGGCCCCGTGTCCGCGCAGGCCGTGGCGCGGTGGCGCCGGGCACTGGACGCCTAGGGCCTGTCCCTCCCGCACCCCCGCGGCCGGGGGTGGTGGTCGTGCCGCCCCGGTGGCACGGCCGTCCGCCGCCGGGGCGGCTGCGCGGGCACGGTACGGCGCTACCGGGCCAGCTGCGCGGGCAGGTCCGTGCCGTGGGTCACGATCAGGCCCGATACCGCGCGGGTCAGCGCCACGTACAGCCGCCGCAGCCCGGTCCGCTCGTCCGGCTCGCCGTCGACCACCGCCCGCGGCTCGTCCAGGACCACGTAGTCGTACTCCAGGCCCTTGGCCAGGGAGGCCGGGACCAGGGTCAGGCGGGTGGCGCGCGTGGTCTCCTCGCCGGGCCCCACGAAGCCGAGCCCGGCCGCCCCGAGGGCCGCCGCCAGCTCCGGCACCCGCGCGTCGGCGGCGATCAGGCCGACCGAACCCTCCCGTTCCAGCAGCTCGCGGCAGGCCGCCAGCACGTCCGCCGTGCCCGCCGTGCCCGGCGACGTCGGGCGGATGTCGAAGAAGCCCGGGTTCTCGCGGATCGACGCCACCGGCGTCAGGCCCGGCGCGATGTGCGGCAGCAGCCGGGAGGCGTACGCGATCACGTCCGTCGGCACCCGGAAACCGGCCGTCAGCTCCTCCACCACGGCTTCGCCCTTGCCCAGGTGGGCCAGCGCCTCGGACCAGCTGCGGGTCGCCCACGGCGTGGTCCCCTGCGCCAGGTCCCCGAGGACGGTCGCCGAACCGGTGGTGCAGCGCCGGCCCACCGCGCGGTACTGCATGGGGGACAGGTCCTGCGCCTCGTCGAGCACCACGTGCCCGAGGGAGTGGGTGCGCTCGACCAGATCGGTGGCCTCGTCGATCAGCACGGCGTCGGCGGCCGACCACCTGGCCGCCCGCACCGAGCGGGCCGGCTTCACCCACAGCACCGCCTTGCGCTCCTCCTCGGTGAGGACACCCGCGGAGTGCTCCGCGAGGAAATCCGCGTCCGACAGGAGGCGCAGGACCAGCTTCGCGGGCTCCACCTGCGGCCAGACCTGCTTCACCAGCGCCTTAACGGCGGCGTTGCGGGCCACCGCGTTCTGCACCCGGTCGTCCGGCGCCTCGCCGGCCCGCTCCATCTGCACCAGCACCGAGTGCGCGATCCGCTGGGGAAGGGCCTCGCGGGCGGCCCCGTAGCGGATGTCGCGGGCCAGCAGCTCGCGGACGATCTCCTCCAGCTCGTACGCCGCCACCCGCCAGCGCCGCGAGCCGCGCACCACGACGACGCCCTCGGTGGGCAGGGTGACGTGCGAGTAGAGGGCCCGGCGCAGCACCTCCGCCATCCGCGCGTCGCCCTTGACCACCGCCGTCGCCGCCTCGTCCGCGCCCCGCACCTCGACGTGGGCCACCAGGTCGTCGACGGTGGCCTGGCGGACCGTCAGCTCGCCGAGGGCGGGGAGCACCTGCTCGATGTAGTGCAGGAAGGACCGGTTCGGCCCGATGACCAGGGTGCCGGTGCGGGCGAGGCGCTCGCGGTGCGCGTAGAGGAGGTAGGCGACCCGGTGCAGGCCGACGGCGGTCTTCCCGGTGCCGGGGCCGCCCTGCACACAGACCGAGCCGGACAGTCCGGCGCGCACGATCTCGTCCTGCTCGGGCTGGATGGTCGCCACGATGTCGCGCATCGGACCGACGCGGGGCCGCTCGATCTCCCGCTGGAGCAGCCGGCTGGTGACCGCAGCCTCCGCCGGGTCGGACAGGTGCTCGTCCTCGTACGCCGTCAGCTCGCCGCCGGTGTAGCCGAAGCGGCGGCGCAGCGCGATGTCCATCGGGTCCTTCTTCGACGCCCGGTAGAACGGCTGCGACACCGGCGCCCGCCAGTCGATCACCATCGGGTCGCCGTCCGCGTCGTGCACGTGCCGGCGCCCGATGTAGAAGCTCTCCCCCTCCGCGCCCTCGGCCCCTTCCGCGCCCGGGGAGTGCAGGTAGTCGAGCCGGCCGAAGAACAGCGGGGTGTCGCTGAGGTCGGCGAGCGCCTTGATGCGCTCCTCGATCTGGCTCTCCAGCACCGCGGCGTTGACCCAGTTCGCGGTGACGTCGGTGATGTCGAGGGCCTCCACGTCGGCGCGCATGGCACGCAGGGCGGCACGGGACGCGGCGAGGTGCGAGCGCTCGCGGGTCAGGGGGTCGTCGTGGGCGGGCGTGGACAAGGGAGTGCCTCCGGGTGACCGTCGTGGGCTGGGGCGCGGGTGCGCGCGAGGGGCCGACCGGTTTCCGTCCGGAGGGCGGCACTCCGCGAGGGAGGCGGGCAAGAGCGGAGAGTGTAGGGGAGCGGGGACCGCGGGGGCCAACCGTTTTCCCGGCCCCGGCCCCGGCCCGGCGTGCCACCGACCTGCGCCCCGCCCCGCCGCGCCGCGCCCCGCCCCCCCCTCGTCCCCTAGGGGACGCGCCCTCCTGCCCGAGGGTGCCGGGTCCCCCTGAAGGGGGACGGTTCGGGCGACGGGGTTGGGTCCATGGACCGATGCCGGACCGGGGTCGGCGGTCGCACCATGGAGACATGAGCGCAGCAACCATCTCCCCCGCCCCGGCACCGGGCCGCGCGTCCGGTGCCACGCCCGTGGCCGGCAGCCACCGGCACCGGCTCGGTGACGCCCTGCGCGCCGTCAGGGTGTTCGCGGGCGCCGCCTTCGACGTGGTCGTGCTCGGCGAGTACGGCGAGGAGGCCGGTGTCCGCCGCAGGTGAGCGCCCCGGGAGCCGGACCCGGCGTCAGCTCTCGGTCAGCAGCTCGTCCGCGTCCATGATCCGGTACGCGTAGCCCTGCTCCGCCAGGAAGCGCTGGCGGTGCGCGGCGAAGTCCTGGTCGAGCGTGTCGCGCGCGACCACGGAGTAGAAGTGCGCCTGGTGGCCGTCGGACTTCGGGCGCAGCACCCGCCCGAGACGCTGCGCCTCCTCCTGCCGGGACCCGAAGGTGCCCGACACCTGGATGGCGACCGTGGCCTCCGGCAGGTCGATGGAGAAGTTCGCGACCTTCGACACCACGAGGACGCTGATCTCGCCCTGGCGGAAGGACTCGAAGAGCTTCTCCCGCTGGGCGTTGGACGTCTCGCCCTTGATGACCGGCGCCCCCAGGTGCTCACCCAGCTCGTCGAGCTGGTCGATGTACTGGCCGATGACGAGGATCTGCTGCCCGGCGAAGCGCCGGACGATCGCCTCCGTCACCTTCCGCTTGGTCGCGGTCGTCGCACAGAAGCGGTACTTCTCCTCCGTCTCGGCGGTGGCGTACGCGAGCCGCTCGGAGTCCGTGAGGTTGACCCGGACCTCCACGCAGTCGGCGGGCGCGATGTAGCCCTGCGCCTCGATCTCCTTCCACGGCGCGTCGAACCGCTTCGGGCCGATCAGGGAGAACACGTCCGACTCGCGGCCGTCCTCGCGCACCAGCGTCGCGGTCAGGCCGAGCCGCCGCCGCGCCTGGAGGTCGGCGGTGAACTTGAAGACCGGCGCCGGCAGCAGGTGCACCTCGTCGTAGACGATCAGGCCCCAGTCCCGGGAGTCGAACAGCTCCAGGTGCGGGTAGACGCCCTTGCGGCGGGTCGTCAGCACCTGGTACGTCGCGATGGTGACGGGCCGGATCTCCTTCCTCGTCCCGCTGTACTCGCCGATCTCGTCCTCGGTGAGGGAGGTCCGCTTCACCAGCTCGTGCTTCCACTGCCGGGCGGAGACGGTGTTGGTCACCAGGATCAGCGTCGTCGACTTGGCCTGCGCCATCGAACCGGCCCCGACCAGGGTCTTGCCCGCGCCGCAGGGCAGCACCACGACGCCGCTGCCGCCGTGCCAGAAGTTCTCCACCGCCTGCTTCTGGTACGGGCGCAGCGCCCAGCCGTCCTCGGCCAGCTCGATCGGGTGCGCCTCGCCGTCGACGTACCCGGCGAGGTCCTCGGCGGGCCAGCCCAGCTTCAGCAGCGTCTGCTTGATCTGCCCGCGCTCGGAGGGGTGCACGGCCACCGTGTCCGGGTCGATGCGGTTGCCGACCAGCGGCGCGATCCGCTTCGACTTCAGGACCTCCTCCAGCACCGGGCGGTCCGTGGTCGTCAGGACCAGCCCGTGCGCCGGGTGCTTGGAGAGGGTGAGGCGGCCGTAGCGGTCCATGGTCTCGGCGATGTCGACGAGCAGCGCGTGCGGCACCGGGTAGCGGCTGTACTCGACGAGCGCGTCCACGACCTGCTCGGCGTCGTGGCCCGCCGCCCGCGCGTTCCACAGGCCCAGCGGGGTCACCCGGTAGGTGTGGATGTGCTCCGGCGCCCGCTCCAGTTCGGCGAACGGCGCGATGGCCCGACGGCATTCGCCGGCCTGCTCGTGGTCGACTTCGAGGAGCAGGGTCTTGTCGGACTGGACGATCAGCGGACCATTCACGGGCGGCACCCTTTCGCGCGCTACGGCCGACCGCGACGGGACGGATCGGCCAAACATCCAGTGTGCCTGATCGCGCGGACCGGCTACCTGAGACTGATGTTGTTGATCAGCGGTCCCTCGACGGTGACACCCTCCGTGAGCAGGGGTTCGACGCCGGCGACCGGCAGGGGCAGCGGCAGCGCGGTGGCCTCGGGGGCGAGCGCCCCGAACAGCGCGGCGGCGGTGATCAGGGCGGCGACGGAGACGGCGACGGCGGAACGGGTGGCGGAGCGGCAGGGATCGGCGGGCTTGGCGCGCATGCGGGTCCTTTCGGGGAGACCGGGAGACCGGCGGGGGAGGGGGAGGAGATCCGGAGCGGGCCGGGCCCAGGGGACTGGGACCCGGCCCGCCGAAGGGGACGCCGAACGCCCGGATCAGAGGGTGACGCCTCCGCCGAGGTCGATGCCGATCGCCGCGGCCTCGGCGGCGAACGCCGCGACCAGGGCGGCGGTGGAGGTCAGGACGGTGGCGACGCGACGAACGGCACGCATCAGGTGGTTCCTTTCGGTTCGGTTCAGGACAACCGGTGGCTGCCCGAGCGCCGAAAGTTCGATGCGGATTATGAAAAAAGCTCCCTCGCAGGTGCTAATCACCCGGCGTGGCGTGCATGAACCGGCCCGTACGCTCGAAAGAGGGGCCCTTCACAGCGCGTCGTCGACGAGTTCGGCCACGCCGGTGATCCGGTGCAGCGGGTACGTGCGCACCTCGTCCGCCGTGTGGTCGTACGCCGTGACGAAGCCGCCCTCGACCCGGATCGGGGCCACGACCCGCTGGCTGGCGGCGCCCTCGGCGTTCACGTAGCCGATCCACAGCGCCTCGCCGGTCATGACCGCCGCCTGCATGGTGGCGAGGGTCTCGGCGGCGCCGGTGCGGGGCAGCTCGCCCGCGGCCGGTGCCCCGCCCTCACCGGGTCCCGGCTTGCGCGGGGCGGTCGAGGCCAGGTCACCGGCCCGGACGGCGCGGATGGCCGCCGTCAGCAGCGTGTCGTCGGGGACCGGCGGGCCCTCCGGGACCGGTACCGGGGGCGTACGCGGCGGAGTGCGGTGGGCGTCGGCCCGGGCGATCAGCACGTCACCCGCGGCGGACTCCGCGGCCGGCGCGAAGCCGATCGCCCGCAGCCCCTCCAGCAGCGCCGCCGGGTCGGCCTGCGCGGCCAGCACGGTCGGTGCGAGACGGCGCAGCCCCAGGCCGGCGGCCCGCTTGTCGGCGAGGATCTCGTCCAGCGTGGCGTCGTCGTCGCAGCGCACGTACGCCGAGGCGGCGCCCACCCGCAGCAGCCCGTGCCGCCGGGCCACGTCGTCGATCAGGTACGTGAGCGGCTGCGGCACCGGCGTGCGGGAGTGCCGGGCGAGGACGGCGTGCAGGTCCGCGGCGGTCCGCCCCGCGTCCAGCGCGCGGCGCACCGAACCCGGCGTGAACCGGTACACGGTCGCCCCGCCCTTGGACTCCACGTCCGCGAGCACCCCCAGCAGGTCGGCCAGCGGACGCTCCAGCGGGCCCGGCGCCACCGCCGTCAGATCGGCCTGGAGCAGCACGTGGTTCAGCGGTTCGGGGAAGAGCGGTGCGATCAGCCGGGCGGCGGCCGCGGTGGCGGCGGCCTGTTCGGCGGGCGTCGCGGGAAGCGGTGAGGGAAGGGCGCGGTGGTGGACGGGGAGCTTGTCGCCGGGCCCCTCGGACTCCGCGGCCTCCGGCGCCGGACGCACCGGCTCGGGCGCCCCGATCAGGGCCCGTCCGGGCGCCGCCAGCGCACCGCGCCCGGTGACGCCCAGCAGCTCCGCCTCGGACAGCGTCCACCGGGCGAGCCTGCTGCGCAGGTCCTCCTCACGCGGCTCCCGTGTCTCCCGCTGCGGTCCGCGCAGGGGGCGTTCCCAGCGCAGCCGCGCCAGCACCGACTCCTCGGTGGGCGAGGCGCCCTCGGGCAGCCCGGCGAGCAGCGCCAGCACCCGCTGCCGTACCTCCGGCGCCGCCGAACGGTCCAGGTTCGGCCCCAGCGCCGAGAGCGTACGGTCCTTCGCGTCCCGCCCGCCGACCACACCCGGGGTGCGCGTGGCCGTCAGCCACGCCTCGGCCAGCCCCGCCCACCGCTCGGCGGTGGGCAGCTCCCGCCACTCGTCGTAGGCCGGCGTCGCCGCGTACCGCTCGTCGGCCTGGCCGTCCGCGGCGATCAGCCCCGCCGCGTAGGCCAGTTCGACCCAGAAGGCGGCCACCGGCTCGGTCACGTCCAGGGCGACGGCCGTCCGCTTCAGGTCCCGCACGCTCAGCCCGCCGGCCCGCAGCACCGCCGGGCCGCCCTCGTCCCATTCCTTGAGCAGTTCCTCGACGGTCGCCAGCGCCGCCAGGGCCTGCCCGGCCGCGGTGGCGTCCACGACCCGCGGACGGTGCGCCGCCGCGGCCTCCACCGGCGGCGGCACCGGCTCGGGCGCGCGGTGCGCGCGCCCCTCCCGCAGGTGCAGGGCGACCTCGCGGGGCAGGACGACCGTGCCCGGCGCGGTCGGCAGCAGCAGGCCGCGGTCGAGCAGCGCCCGCAGGTGCGGCGCGGGATCGTGGGTGACCTGGCCGTACGGCGGCCCCCACACCAGCCGGGCCAGCACCTCCCGGGACTCCTCGGGCAGCGCGGCGAGCAGCTCCGTCATCCGCGGCCGGTCGGTGAAGAGGGTGCCGAGCGCGGACACGGCGGAGACCGAGTCGTGGGTCGAGGGCAGACCGACGGCGGCGAGGAGTTCCTGGATCCGGCCCGGCGACATCCCCGCCGTCGCCTCCCGCACGGTGGGGCCGAGCCCGGTGGGCGACGGATGCTGCGGGGAGGGCGCGAGCAGCTCGCGAGCGGTGCGCACCAGCCGCAACCGGTCGTCGGCGCCCCACACCAGCGCCTGTTCGCGCAGCACGGCCAGGGACCGGGGCAGGGCTGCGGCGACGGCCGGGTCGGTCGCGGGCCCGGGGTCGCCCGCCATGAGCCGGAGCAGCTCGTCGTAGGGCGCCGGGTCCGCGGCCACGGCCAGCGCCTCCGCCGTCTGCAACGCGAACCGGTCCAGCCGCTCCAGCGCCCGCACGACCGAGGCGCGGGTGGCGGCCCGGGTGGCGAGCTGGGTGAGGTCCGTGGGCACGGGGGTGATGAGGTCGGGACGGCTGCGCAGGAGGGCGGCCAGCGAAGCGTCGTCCCTGACGCGGAGCGCCTCCGCGAGGGACCGGGGGGTCGCGGACTTCTCCTCGGTGCTCATCCGGCCCACGGTAGCGGGTGGGTACGACGGTGGGGCGGCGTGTGCGCCGGTGCCGTGCGCGGGGTGTCCGCCCCGCGCGCGAGGATTGGGTACCTTCGTCCCGCGGGATACCGGCGGCACACCACAACACACCGCCCCGGAGGGGTTCGTGGGGATCGAGAGCGACCAGGTCGTCTACGAGTATCTGAGCCGCGTCGGCGACGTGGCCCAGCAACGGCAGCTGCCGTCGGCCACCCGGATGCGGCTGGTCTCCGAGCTGCGCGACGAGATCGACCGGCGCCGCGCCGGCACCACCGTCGACAGCCCCGCGGCCGTCCGCCGCATCCTGGACCGGCTGGGCAGCCCCGACGACGTCGTCGGCGCGGCCGGGGGCACGAGCGGTGCCCCGCAGTCCCCGGCGCCGCCGCCCACCGCGGTGCCCGTGCAGCGGGAGGGCCGGCAGCGGGAGGGCGAGCGGCGCGGGACGGAGCGGCTCAAGGGGCTGCGGCGCGCCGCCGCCCCGCGCCCCCGCCCGGCCGGGTCCGAGGCCGGACCGGCCCCCGCGCCGGCCCCCGCATCGCCGCACCTGGCGAGCGCCCACGAACTGGGGGAGAGCGCCGTGGGCCGGCAGGACTGGTGGCGGGTGGACAACGGCCCCTTCGGGGGCGTGGGCGACAGCGTGCCGGGATTCGTCGGCGGTGTGGAGATCCCGGAGCTGCTCAAACCGCCGCCGAGGGAGGGGGACGAGGCCGGCAAGGCGCCCCGGGCCGCCGACGGGCCCCTCGGGAAAGCGGCCGTGGAGGCGGCCGCGGAGCCTGCCGAGCCGGTCGCCGGGAAGCCGGGCCGCGCCGCGCGCCGGCACCTGCGCCGACTGTGGCCCGAGGGCGGCCGGCCCAACCCCCTGCTGCTGCTCGCCGCGGCCCTGCTGATCGCCGGTGCCGTGCTGGGCAGCCTCGTCCCGCTGGGCCTGGGCTGGCTGATCGCCTACCTCTCCCGCCGCCTCACCCCCGCCCAGACCAAGTGGGCGGTCCTGGGGCTGCCCGGCACGGTCGCCGCCGCCGGCGTCGTCTGGCTGTGGGGCCGCGCGGAGGGCCGCTGGGGCGACCCGATCGCCGAGGGCCGCATGAACGACGCCGTCACCGACACCTGGCCCTGGGTGCTGCGCACCGCCGCCGTCGCCACCGCCCTCTACCTCCTGTGGCGCTCCCGCCGCCCCCGGGGCTGACCCGGGACCGTCCGGCCGGCGCGGCGACGGCGCCCGGCACAATGGGCCCCATGGCCTCCTCGACCCGCCCCGCGCCCACCGTCGGCTTCGATCTCGACATGACGCTGATCGACTCGCGGCCCGGCATCCACGCCTGCTACCGCGCGCTCACCGAGCGGACCGGGACGTACGTCGACGCCGACCTGGCCGTGACGCGGCTCGGGCCGCCGCTGGAGGAGGAGCTGGCCCACTGGTTCCCGGCCGAGGAGATCGCGGCCACCGCCGAGCTGTACCGCGCGATGTACCCCACGTACGCCGTCGCCGCCACGCCCGCGCTGCCCGGCGCCCGGGAGTCGGTCGAGGCGGTGCGGGCGGCCGGCGGACGGGCCCTCGTCGTCACCGCGAAGTACGAGCCCAACGCCAAGCTGCACCTGGCGCACCTCGGCATCGAGCCGGACGCCGTCGTCGGCGACCTGTGGGCCGAGCAGAAGGCCGTGGCGCTGCGCGAGCACGGCGCGCACGTGTACGTCGGCGACCACCTCGGCGACGTCCGCGGCGCGCGCGCCGCCGGCGCCCACTCCGTGGCCGTGGCCAGCGGCCCGTGCAGCGCCGAGGAGCTGCGCGCGGCCGGCGCCGACGTCGTCCTCGCCGACCTCACGGAGTTCCCGGCGTGGCTCGCCGGCTACCGCGACGGCGACGGGCCGGCCCCGGCGCGCGCCTGACGCCGGCCCGCCGCGATCGACCGGAACACCCCCGCGCCGGCGATCAGGAAGCCCACTCCCATCAGCATGCTCAGCAGGAACATGAAGGTGGGGAAGGGCGTCGTCCCCAGCAGCAGCGGGGCCACCGTGACCAGGGTGGCCACGGTGCCGACGAGGAAGACGATCGCACCGGCGCGGATCAGTCGGTCACCGGGCGCGGCGGAATTCGTTTGGGTTTGTTCACGCACTCGACCAGGGTAGTTCCCAGGCCTGGGGAACGACCGGGGGACGTCTTGTCACCGGCCCGAACCCCATTAGCCTTGGTACCGGCGGGTCCGGACGACCCGCCCAAGTGCTATCAGAAGCCGTTTTCCGAGCAGTTTCCCGACGAGTACGAGGACGAGGACAGACGTGCCCACCGGCAAGGTCAAGTGGTTCAACAGTGAGAAGGGCTTCGGCTTTCTCTCCCGTGACGACGGCGGTGACGTCTTCGTCCATTCCTCGGTCCTCCCCGCCGGAGTCGAGGCCCTGAAGCCGGGGCAGCGCGTGGAGTTCGGCGTGGTCGCCGGGCAGCGCGGCGATCAGGCCCTGTCCCTGACCCTGCTGGACCCGGCGCCCTCGGTCGCGGCCGCGCAGCGCAAGAAGCCCGACGAACTGGCCTCCATCGTCCAGGACCTGACGACGCTCCTGGAGAACATCACCCCGATGCTGGAGCGGGGCCGCTACCCCGAGAAGACCGCCGGCAAGAAGATCGCCGGCCTGCTCCGCGCGGTGGCCGACCAGCTGGACGTCTGACCCCCCGCCGCTCGCCCGTCCTTCACACCTCACGTCTCACGTCTCACGGAAACGCCAGCGCGTCCGGGCCGAGGGCCGGTACCAGTCCCTCGGCCGCCGCGCGCGTCAGCAGGCCGCGGATCGCCGCGTACCCGTCCTCGCCGAGGTCGGCCGTGAACTCGTTGACGTAGAGCCCGATGTGCTGGTCGGCGACGGCCGGGTCCATCTCCTGGGCGTGCGCCATGACGTAGGGCCGGGAGGCCTCCGGGTCGTCCCAGGCCGCCCGCACCGAGGCACGGACCGAGTCGGCCAGGTGCGTCAGCGTCCCCGCGCCGAGCGACCGCTTGGCGATGATCGCGCCGAGCGGGATGGGCAGCCCGGTGGTCTCCTCCCAGTGCTCGCCCATGTCGGCGAGCTTGTGCAGCCCGTAGTTCCGGTACGTGAAGCGCGCCTCGTGGATCACGAGTCCCGCGTCGACCTTCCCGTCCCGCACGGCCGGCATGATCTCGTGGAACGGCATCACCACGATCTCGCCGACCCCGCCCGGCACGGTGTCCGCCGCCCACAGCCGGAACAGCAGGTACGCCGTCGACGTCTCGCTCGGCACCGCGACCGTGCGCCCGCGGAGGTCGGCGTCCGCCTCCCGGGTCAGCACCAGCGGCCCGCAGCCCCGGCCCAGCGCACCGCCGCAGGGCAGCAGGGCGTACTCGTCGAGGACGTACGGCAGCACGGCGTACGACACCTTCAGCACGTCGAACTCACCGCGCTCGGCCATGCCGTTGGTGAGGTCGATGTCCGCGAACGTCACGTCGAGGGCGGGTGCCCCGGCGACGCGGCCGTGCGCGAGGGCGTCGAAGACGAAGGTGTCGTTCGGGCAGGGGGAGTAGGCGATCTGCAAGGTCTCAGCGCTCATGGGGGTTCCAACTCCTGAGGACGGGTGCGAGCTTCCCGAAGGCGTCCGTCAGCGCCGTCAGCGCCTCCGCGATGCGCCAGGCGGCGCGGTCGCGCGGGCCGACCGGATTGGAGACGGCGCGCAGTTCCAGCACGGGCACCCCGTGCGCGGTGGCGGCCTCGGCGACGCCGAAGCCCTCCATGGCCTCGGCCAGGGCCCGCGGGTGGCGGGCGCGCAGCAGTGCGGCGCGTTCGGCGGTGCCGGTGACGGTGGACCCGGTCAGGACGGTGCCGGTGCGGGCCCCGGTAGCGGCGGCGACGGCGCTCACGAGGCCGGCGGGCGGGTGGTGGGTGACGGTGCCGAAGCCGAGGTCGGTCACCGGCAGGAATCCGTCGGCGGTCTCGGCGCCCAGGTCGGCCGCGGTGATCTCGTCGGCGACGACGAGCGAGCCCACGGGCGCGTCCGGTGCGAAGCCGCCGCCGATCCCGGCCGAGACGACCAGGTCGTAGGGCGCGGAGTCGAGGGCCGCCGCGGTCAGGGCGGCGGCGGTCGACGCGGCGGCGAGGGCGGGGCCGACGCCGGCGGCCAGGAGGTCCCAGCCGCCCGGGAGCCGGTGCAGGACCGTGCCGGGCCGGGGCACCTGCACGGCCGCTTCGGGGCCCGTCTCCGGGAACGCCCGAGCCACCGCGTCCCGTTCGACGGGGACCGCGGTGGCCACGAGAACACGCACGGAGGACGTGGTCAGTCGTCCTTCTTCAGCTTGAAGGACCACAGACCGGTGGCCTCCTCGCTGGCGTCCTTGCCGTCGCCGGCCTTGATGGTGACGAGCGTCGAGTCGCCCTGGGCGCCGTACTGCTCGTTGAAGAAGACGCTGCCCGGCACCGTGCGGTAGGTGTTGTCCGTGTCGTCGGTCAGCTGCTGACCGTTCATCAGGATCGTCCAGCGCTGGTCGGCGACCTCCGGGTCCACACCGAAGCGCACCGTGTCGTCGGCGCCGACCGTGATGGACTTGACGTCGTCGTCCTGGAGGCACTTCTGGATCTCGGCGTTCTCCAGGGCCTTGTCGTGCCCGCCGCAGGTGGCCTCGGAGCTGACCGAGTCACTGCCGACCGTGACGGTGCCCATGGGCGTCGGCTTGTCACAGGCTGACAACAGGAGCAGTCCGGCGGATACGGCGCCGGCGGCGGCGACGGCGCGGCGGCGTCGCACTACGCCGTGTCCGATAGCGGCGGTGCCGCGGGGCAACGTGGTCATGGGCGAAGGCTATACGGCGCTTGTCGCCCGCTCCCCACCTGGGTACGGCGTGGCGTGGTCACGCCACCCTCGGCCGGGCCCGTCCCCCGCGCCGGGCCGAGCCGATCAGCCCCCGTACGGTCGTCAGCCACCCGGCGGCGATGATCGCCGCGGCCACCGACAGACCCAGCGTCCCGTTCAGCGGCAGCACGATCCCGACCGCCCCGCCGAACACCCAGGAGACCTGGAGCAGCGTCTCCGAGCGCGCGAACGCCGAGGTGCGGACCTGCTCGGGCACGTCCCGCTGGAGCAGCGCGTCCAGGGACAGCTTGGCCAGCGCCTGCGCGAACCCCGCCACCGCGGCCAGGCAGGCCACCAGGACGGTGCTGAAGAACACCGCGGCCGTGACCGCCGCGCCCAGCACCACCGCGACGACCGTCACGATGATGACCTCCGGCGCCCGCGAGCGCAGCCACGCCCCGACCGCCGTGCCCAGCGCGTTGCCCGCGCCCGCCGCCACGCCCACGATGCCCAGCGACACGGCCGCGCTCTGCCCGGACAGCGGGTGCACCCGCAGCAGGAAGGCCAGGAAGAAGATCAGGAAGCCGGTCAGGCAGCGGATCGCGGCGTTGGCGGCCAGCGCGTGCGTCACCGCCGGACCCACCGTGCGCAGCCCGGGGCGCTTGACCGGCTTGCGGTGCGGGCCGTGCAGGTGCCGCTCGTCCGCGGCGAGCAGCGCCCGGTCCTCGCCCCGCGCCGAGTCGACCTTCGGCGGCAGCGTGAACGACAGCACGGTCCCCGCGACGAAGATCACGAAAGCGCCGTACAGCGGCCAGCGCGGCCCGACCTGCTGGAGGCCGGCCGCGACCGGCGCGGCGACCCCGGTGGCCAGCAGCCCGCACAGCGTGACCCGCGAGTTGGCCTTCACCAGGGAGAAGCCGGGCGGCAGCAGCCGCGGCACGACGGCGCTTCTGACCACGCCGTACGCCTTCGAGGCGACCAGCACACCGAGCGCCGCCGGATACATCCCGATGCTCCCGCTGACCACCGCCCCCGAGAGCACCAGCGCGAGCAGCGCCCGGGCACCCATCGCGACGGCCATCGCGGCCCGGCGGCCGTGCGGCAGGCGGTCCAGCAGCGGCCCGATCACCGGCGCGAGGAGGGTGAAGGGGGCCATGGTGATGGCCAGGTAGAGCGCGACCCGGCCGCGCGCCTCGTCGGTGGGGACGGAGAAGAAGACGGTGGAGGCCAGGGCCACGGTGATCATGACGTCGCCGGCGCCGTTCACCCCGTGCAGCTCGATCAGCTTGCCGAGGCCGGACTCGCCGGCGCCGTGCGCGTGCGTCGCCTTGCGGATGCCGCGCGCGGTACCCGTCACCGGCAGGCGCAGCGCCCGGCCGACCGCACGGAACCGGGAGCCGGGGCCGCGCTCCCGGCTCCCGCCCTTGAACTCAGTCCGTGCGGCTGCCACCCCGTCATAGTGCCCCGAGAGCGGGGGCTATAGCGTCGATACGGCGCGGATGGCGGTGATCGAGTCGGGTGACACCACCGGGGAACGCGGTACCGTACACCGCCGAAACTCCCGTCGGTGTAGGCCCAGCGCACATGAGCAGGTAGCGTGCCTAGCGCGCCGTGGCGAACGCTCTCGGCCGCGCGCCTTACGGCCATCCCGCAGAATGGATGGAGTAGGTGTGCCCGAGCGCGATCGGGCGCGGACGTCGACGCGGTCCACAGGTCCGCTCCGTTCGCCCCTCGCAGGCAGCGGCGCACTCGTGAGACGGCGTATGGAGAGAAGCGATACCTGTGAGCGCAGCGACAACGCGAAGCCGCACCCCTGACCGTCTGTGCGCCGAGGCCGTCGACCTCGCCCGCGCCGCAGCCGAGGAGGCCGCCGCCCCCGGCGTCGTCGGCGAGCACGAGGGGACGGTGTCGGAGGGCGACCGGGTCGTCACCCACTTCTTCGCCTGCAAGGAACTCGGGTACCGCGGCTGGCGCTGGGCCGTGACCGTGGCCCGCGCCTCCCGCGCCAAGATCGTCACGGTGGACGAGGCGGTGCTGCTGCCCGGCCCCGACGCCCTCCTCGCGCCCGAGTGGGTGCCCTGGAGCGAGCGCCTGCGCCCCGGCGACATGGGCCCCGGCGACCTGCTGCCCACCGACGCCGAGGACCTGCGGCTGGAGCCCGGCTGGACCGGCGAGGACGAGCCGCCGCCCAACTCCGTCGTCTCCCACGAGATGGCCGACCTGGTCGAGGCCGAGGACGCCGAGGTCGCCGCCGGGCCCCCGGCCGAGCTGTCCACCGTCCCGGCCCGCGGCACGATCTCGGCGGTCGCCGAGGAACTGGGCCTGCGCCGCACCCGGGTCCTGTCCCGGTACGGGCTGCACGTCGCCGCCGACCGCTGGGAGGACTCCTACGGCCCGAAGACCCCGATGGCCCAGGCTGCCCCCGCCTCCTGCGTGAGCTGCGGCTTCCTGGCCCGCATCGGCGGCTCGCTGGGACAGGCCTTCGGCGTGTGCGCCAACGAGTTCTCCCCGGCGGACGGCCGGGTCGTGTCGCTGGCCTACGGGTGCGGGGGGCACTCCGAGGCGGCGGTGATGCCGAGGCCGCCGCAGCCGGCTCCGCCGGTGATCGACGAGACGCGGGTCGACCCGTTCCCGCTGCGCCCGGCGGCGGATTCCGGATCGGTCCCCCCGGCCGAGGACGAGGCGTCGGCGGACCTGGGGCACTCGTAGGGCGGCGGCCCCCCCCGGGGCTCCCGAGGGCCCCGGCCCGGCGTCCGGACCGGTGGGGCCGGGTCCTCGCGGTACCTTCGTGGCCCGTCGATGAGGAGAGTCACCGTGAGCATGTTCGTGCAGCCTGCCTCCGAGGGCGCCGATCCGTTCGGCACGGCACGTCTGCGGCGCGGGGTGCTGGACGCCTGGGCGACGAGCCCCGCCCGGTTCCGTGAGGACGCCAACGCGGAGGAGGATCTCGTCCTCGGCGGCTACCGCGACCGGCTGGTCGTCGAACTCGCGCAGAACGCCGCCGACGCCGCCGCCCGCGCCGGCGTGCCCGGCCGGCTCCGGCTCACCCTGCGCGACGGCGTCCTCGTCGCCGCCAACACCGGCGCCCCGCTGGACGCGACCGGCGTCGAGTCGCTGTCCACCCTGCGCGCCTCCGCCAAACGGGACGCCGGGGACAGCGCGGTCGGCCGGTTCGGTGTCGGCTTCGCCGCCGTCCTGGCCGTCACCGACGAGCCCGCCGTCGTGGGCCTGCACGGCGGGGTGCGCTGGTCCCTGGCCGAGGCGCGCGGCCTGGCCGCCGACACCGCCCTGCACAGCCCCGGCCTCGGCGACGAGGTCCGGCGGCGCGACGGGCACGTCCCGCTGCTGCGGCTGCCGTTCCCCGCCGAGGGCAGCGCCCCCGGCCCGTACGACACGGCCGTCATCCTCCCGCTGCGCGACACGGCCGCCGCCGACCTCGCTGAGCGGCTCCTGCACGCCGTGGACGACGCCCTGCTCCTCGCCCTGCCGGGTCTCGAGGAGGTCGTCGTCGAGGTGGCGGACGACGTGCGCACGCTCTCCCGCCGCACCGAGGGCCCGCTGACCGTCGTCGAGGACTCCCGGGAGGGCACCACCCGCTGGCGCACCGCCGCCGCGCACGGCCCGCTCACCCCCGACCTCCTCGCCGACCGGCCGGTCGAGGAGCGGCTGCGTCCGCACTGGTCGGTGACCTGGGCGGTGCCCGTGGACGCCGACGGCGCTCCCGCACGCCCCCGCACCAGCCCCGTCGTGCACGCCCCCACCCCGAGCGACGAGCCCCTGGGCGTGCCGGCCCTGCTCATCGCCTCCTTCCCGCTGGACTCCACCCGCCGGCACGCCGCGCGCGGCCCGCTGACGGACTTCCTGACGGAGCGGGCGGCGGACGCCTACGCCGGGCTGCTCGACGACTGGCGGCCGGTCGGCGCCGGCCTGATCGACCTGGTTCCCGGCCCGCTGGGCAAGGGCGAGCTGGACGGCGTGCTGCGGCAGGCGATCCTTCAGCGGCTGCCGCGCACCTCCTTCCTGCCGCCCGCCGTCGAGCCGCGCGAGGACGACCCCGACCTGCCCGAGTCCCTGCGGCCCCGCGACGCCGAGGTGGTCGAGGGCGCGGGCGCCGACACCGTGCGGGTCCTCGCGGAGGTGCTGCCGACGCTGCTGCCCGCCGGCCTGGAGCGCCGCGCGGAACTGCGCGCGCTGGGCGTGGCCCGGGTGCCGCTGACCGACGCGATCGACCGGCTGGCCGGGCTGGAGAAGGACCCTGGCTGGTGGCGGCGGCTCTACGACAGCCTCGCCGGGGTCGACCCGGACCGGCTGACGGGGTTGCCGGTGCCGCTCGCCGGGGGCACCTCCCAGGCTTTCGGCACTGGCGGAAGCCGGACGACCATCGGACCCCGGCAGGTGCTCCTGCCCTCCGCGGACGCCGCGTCCCTCGACCCCGAGGTCCTCACCCGTCTCGGCCTGAAGGTCGTCCACCCGGACGCCGCCCACGGGCTCCTGGAGAAGCTCGGCGCCCTCCCGGCCACCCCGCGAGCCGTGCTCACCACCCCGCAGGTACGGGCCGCCGTCGCCGCGTCCCTGGCGGACGAGGGCGGCGCGAACTGGGAGGAGGACACCCTCGACGCCGACGAACTGGCCGACACGGTCCTCGGCCTGGTCCGCGACGCCGGGCTCGACCCCGGGGACGAGCCCTGGCTCGGCGCGCTCGCCCTGCCCGACGAGGACGGCGAGTTGTCCCCGGCGTGCGAACTCGTCTTCCCCGGCGGCCCGTTCGCCGAGGTCATGCGCGCGGACGAACTCGCCGCCGTGGACGCGGAGCTGGCACGGAAGTGGGGGCCGGAGCCCCTGGCGGCCTGCGGCGTGCTCCACACCTTCGCCCTGGTGCGGGCGACCGACGTCGTGCTCGACCCCGACGAACTGGAGCCCCGCGAGGGCGACTTCGCCGAGCCGGACGACGCGGGCCTGCTGGACGCCGTGGACGTGTGGAGCGAGGACGTCCTCGACCGCTTCCCGGATTCCCCCGTGCCCCCGGTCGCCACCGAGATCGTCGCCGTGCGCGACCTGGACCTCGTGGACGACGACCGGTGGCCCGAGGCCCTCGCCCTGCTGTCGCGGCCGCCGCTGCGCGACGCGCTCGTGCAGCCCGTGCGCGTCCTCCTGCACGACGGCACGCACGAGGTCGTCCGGCCGTACACCGCGTGGTGGCTGCGCGGGCACCCGGTGCTCGGCGGGCGGCGCCCGGCGGGTCTGCGCGCGGCGGGCGGCGACCCGTTGCTGCGAGGCCTGTACGACGAGACCGACGCCACCGGTTTCGAGGACGAGCAGGTGCTGCGGGCGCTGGGCGTGCGCACGTCGGTCGCCGCCCTCCTCGACGAGCCCGGTGGCGGGGCCGAGCTGCTGGACCGCCTCGCCGACCCGGACCGTCCGGTCACGGCCGCCCAACTGCACGCCCTGTACGGCGCGCTGGCCGAGCTGGACCCGGAGCAGGTGACCCTCCCGGACGAGGTGCGGGCCGTGGTCGACGGACGCGTGGAGGTGGTGGACGCCGCCGACGCCGTGGTGGTCGACTCGCCGGACCTGCTGCCGTTCACGTCGGGTGTGCCGCTGCTGCCCGTGCGGCCGGCCCGTGCCGCCGAGCTGGCGGAGCTGTTCCAGGTGCGGCGGCTGAGCGAGTCGGTCACCGGCCGGGTGCACTCCGAGGGCGTCGAGCACGACGTGCCGGAGCCGGTGCGGGTGCTGCTGGGGGCGCGGACCCCGGCGTCGTACGTGGAGCACGAGGAGCTGGTCGTCGACGGCGTGGAGGTCGACTGGCGGCTGGCGGACGACGGCACGCTGCACGCGGCGACCCTGGAGGGCGTCGCCGCGGGGCTCGCCTGGGCGGCGGGGCAGTGGCCGCGGCGGTTCGAGGTGGCGGCGCTGCTGGAGGACGAGTCGCGCACGGAGGAACTGGCCCGGGACCGCTGGTTCGACTGAGGTAGCTCCGAGAACAGGTGAACGGTCGAGGGGGAAACGTCCTCGGTGCGCTCTTGTGAGCGCACCGAGGACGTCCAGGGGCGAGATGCTCACGCTTTTCGGGAAGACCTCACATCGGAAGCCGCCGGTCGACCCACCGCCACGCCAGCTCCAGCACGCCCGCCGCCACCGCCGCGATGCCGACGGCGGCCCACGGCATCGTCACGCCCACCAGCTTCAGCGCGAAGAAGTCCTGGAGCCACGGCACCGCCAGCACCACCAGGAAGCCCGCGCCCATCGCCGCCACCAGCACCACGCGCCACCAGGTGTAGGGGCGGGCGATGATCGCCAGCACCCACATCGAGATCAGGAACAGGGTCAGTGTCGCCACGCTGGTCTCCGCGTCCAGCGCCCCCGGCCCGGAGTAGTGCTGCCGGGCCACGAGGTACGTCACGAAGGTCGCCGTGGCGGCCACCACCCCGCCCGGGACGGCGTAGCGCATCACCCGCCGCACGAAGTGGGGCTTGGCCCGCTCCTTGTTCGGGGCGAGCGCCAGGAAGAAGGCCGGGACGCCGATGGTCAGCGTGGAGAGCAGGGTGAGGTGCCGGGGCAGGAACGGGTACTCGACCTGGGAGCAGACCACCAGGATCGCCAGCAGCACCGAGTAGACGGTCTTCACCAGGAACAGGGTCGCGACCCGGGTGATGTTGCCGATGACCCGGCGGCCCTCGGCCACCACCGACGGCAGCGTGGCGAAGCTGTTGTTGAGCAGCACGATCTGCGCGACGGCCCGGGTGGCCTCCGAGCCCGAGCCCATCGCCACCCCGATGTCGGCGTCCTTCAGCGCCAGGACGTCGTTGACCCCGTCGCCGGTCATCGCGACCGTGTGGCCGCGTGACTGGAGGGCGCCCACCATGTCCCGCTTCTGCTGCGGGGTGACCCGCCCGAAGACCGTGCCCTCGTCGAGCGCCCCGGCCATCTCCTCCCGTCCGGCGGGCAGCCGGCGCGCGTCGACGGTGGTGCCGGACAGCCCCAGCTTGGCGGCGACCGCCCCGACCGACACCGCGTTGTCGCCGGAGATGACCTTGGCGCGGACGTCCTGGTCGGCGAAGTAGCGCAGGGTGTCGGCGGCGTCCGGACGCAGCCGCTGCTCCAGGACGACCAGGGCGACGGGCGTGGCGCCCTCGGCCACCTCGGGGTCGTCGAGCGCGCGGACGGCGCGGGCGAGCAGCAGGACCCGCAGCCCCCGCTCGTTGAGCCGCACCGTCTCGGCGAGGGCCGGGGCGTCCTCGGCGAGCAGCACGTCGGGTGCACCCAGCAGCCAGGTGCCGGAGGTTCTGTCGCCCTCGCCGAAGGTGGCGCCGCTGTACTTGCGGGCGGAGGAGAACGGCAGCGACTCCGTGCAGCGCCACTCCTCGGCGGGTTCGGCGGCCGGGTAGGTGTCGATGATCGCCTGAAGGGACGCGTTCGGGCGCGGGTCGGACGCGCCGAGGGCGCCGAGCACCGTGCGCACGTACCGCTCGTCGGCGCCGTCGAGGGTGCGCAGCTCGGTGACGTCCATGCCGCCCTCGGTGAGGGTGCCGGTCTTGTCCAGGCAGACGGTGTCGACGCGGGCCAGGCCCTCGATGGCGGGCAGTTCCTGGACGAGGCACTGCTTGCGGCCGAGCCGGATCACGCCGATCGCGAAGGCGACGGAGGTGAGCAGGACCAGGCCCTCCGGCACCATGGGCACGATGCCGCCGACCGTCCGCGCGATCGAGTCGTCCAGCGCGTCGTCCTTGGCGAGCAGCTGGCTGAGGATCAGGCCGGTCGCGGTCGGGACCATCATCCAGGTGACGTACTTCAGGATGGTGGAGATGCCGGAGCGCAGTTCGGACTGGACCAGGGTGAAACGGGAGGCCTCCTCGGCGAGCTGCGCGGCGTACGCCTCCCGCCCGACCTTCGTCGCCTGGAACGCGCCGCCGCCGGCGACCACGAAGCTGCCGGACATGACCTGGTCCCCCGGCTGCTTGACGACCGGGTCGGCCTCGCCGGTCAGCAGCGACTCGTCGATCTCCAGCCCGTCCGCCTCGACGCACACCCCGTCGACGACGACCTTGTCCCCGGGCCCGATCTCGATGACGTCGTCGAGCACGATCTCCGAGGTGCCGATCTCGGCCGCCGCCCCGTCCCGCCGCACGGTCGGCCGTGCTTCGCCGATGACGGCCAGGGAGTCGAGGGTCTTCTTCGCCCGCCACTCCTGGATGATCCCGATGCCGGTGTTGGCGAGGATCACGAAGCCGAAGAGGCTGTCCTGGATCGGCGCCACGAACAGCATGATCACCCAGAGCACGCCGATGATGGCGTTGAAGCGGGTGAAGACGTTGGCGCGGACGATGTCGGTCAGCGAGCGGCTGCTGCGCACCGGCACGTCGTTGACCTGACCGCGCGCGACCCGTTCGGCGACACCGGCCGCCGTCAGCCCGGTGGCCGGTGTGGGGGCGTGGACGGAGTGCGCGGGGGCGAGTCCCTCGTCCGCGTCGAGATGCGTCATGCGTTCGACGGTACGTGCCGTTTTGGGGCGCCACCCGCCGAATGCGCGGAAGATCCGACCGGGGGAGGAGGGGCACGCCGCCGAGTGGTGCCGTAGTACTACGAGGCCGCCACGAGACCCGTACCGCGGACCGCCCGGGTGCGGGTCAGGCGGCGTCCCGCTCGGCCCGCCGGAGCGCGGCGTCGCGCTTGCGCACGTACCAGATGCCGATCAGTCCGAGCCCGGCTCCGGCCAGGCAGGTCCACACCCACCAGGCGTGGCCGCGCTCGTCGAACCAGCCGTAGAAGGGAAGCTGCACGAGGAAGAGGACGAACCAGAGGACGGTGCCGCCGACGACGGTCGGGACGACGGGGCCCTCCAGGGGTGGCGGCGCCTCGTGCGTGGGTGTCCACTTCTTCATGCGTACAGCTTACGAGGAGGGCACCGGACGGGTGACGGCGCGGCGCCACCGGGGTCTACGCGCGGAGATAGCGATCCGTGCCTCATACCTTCATACTGAATTCGTTTGTCTCTGACCACTTTCATTCGTAGGAAACACCAATAAGGCCGTGGGGGAACCTGTTGGTGATGAGGTCCACGCATGCCCACCTCGGCCTCCGCCAAGGTCCCCCCGTCCCCCGGGTCGCCCGAAGACCGGCAGCCCCCGCAGAACGCGCTCGACCGCTACTTCAGGATCTCCGAGCGCGGCAGCACGCTGCCGCGCGAGATCCGCGGCGGTCTGGCCACCTTCTTCGCGATGGCCTACATCATCGTGCTGAACCCGATCATCCTGGGCAGCGCGAAGGACATGTACGGCCACCAGCTCGACAACGGTCAGCTGGTCACCGCGACCGCGCTGACGGCGGCGTTCACCACGCTCCTGATGGGTGTCATCGGCAACGTGCCCATCGCCCTGGCCGCCGGCCTCGGCGTGAACTCCGTGGTCGCCCTCCAGCTCGCCCCGCGGATGTCCTGGCCGGACGCCATGGGCATGGTGGTGCTGGCCGGATTCGTCGTGATGCTGCTGGTCGCCACCGGCCTGCGCGAGCGCGTGATGAACGCCGTGCCCTACGGCCTGCGCAAGGCCATCGCCATCGGTATCGGCCTGTTCATCATGCTGATCGGGCTCGTCGACTCCGGGTTCGTGACCCGGATGCCGGACGCCGCCCAGACCACCGTCCCGCTCCAGCTGGGCACCGGCGGTCACCTGCTGGGCTGGCCGGTGCTGGTCTTCGCCCTCGGGGTGCTGCTCACCCTGGCCCTGATCGTCCGCAGGACGCCCGGTGCGATCCTGATCTCCATCGTGGTGATGACCGTCGTCGCGATGATCATCAACGCGATCGCCGACATCCCCTCCTGGGGTCTGACCACCCCGGAGTGGCCCGGCAACCCCGTCGCCACCCCCGACTTCGGTCTGGTCGGTGAGGTCAGCCTGTTCGGCGGCTTCGAGAAGGTCGGCGTGCTGACCGGCGTGCTGTTCGTCTTCACCGTCCTGCTCTCGTGCTTCTTCGACGCGATGGGCACGATCATGGCCGTCGGCGACGAGGCGAAGCTGACCGACGGCGAGGGCCAGATGCCGGGCATCAACAAGGTCCTGTTCGTCGACGGCATCGCGGTCGCCGCGGGCGGCGCCAGCTCCGCGTCGGCGACGACCTGCTTCGTGGAGTCCACGGCGGGCGTCGGCGAGGGCGCGCGCACCGGCTTCGCGAACATCGTCAGCGGCGCGCTCTTCGCCGTCGCCCTGTTCCTCACGCCGGTCGCCACGATGGTGCCGTCCCAGGCGGCCACCCCGGCACTGGTCGCGGTCGGCTTCCTCATCCTGGCCGGCTCCATCAGGGAGATCGACTGGAGCGACTTCACCATCGCCGTCCCGGCCTTCGTGACGATGCTGATGATGCCGTTCAGCTACTCGATCACCAACGGCATCGGCATGGGCTTCATCACCTTCTCGGTGCTGCGCCTGGCGGCCGGACGGGGCCGGGAGGTGCCGGTCACCATGTACGCGGTGTCGGCGGTCTTCGCCTTCTACTACCTGATGCCGGCCCTGGGTCTCACCTGACCGGTGGGGTTCAGGTGACCCCGTAGAACCGTTCCGTCTCCTCCACGGCGGACTGGAACCGCTCGTCGAAGTCATCCCGAATGAGCGTCCGGACGACATAGTCCTGGACGCTCATTCCCCTTTTCGCCGCATGGTCCCGGAGCCGGTCGAGCAGCTCCCCGTCCATCCGCAGGCTGAGCACGCTGGTCCCCATGCGGACGAGGGTCGCCCTCGTCGGCCGGGTGATGCTCCGATTTCCGTACACGGCTCACTCGTACGGGTGAACTGCCGGTTTCAGTGGCGGGTGTCACGGGCACGCGGGCGGTTGTGCGGTGGTACTTCGCCAGACTAATGAGTTACGCTAAGGAACATGCCGGACCTCAAGCATGGCGACGACGCCGCCGCCGTGAACTCCCTGCGCTCCGCCGTGATGCGGCTGTCCCGTCGCCTCAAGCACCAGCGGGTCGACGAGTCGCTCAGCCCCACCGAGATGTCGGTGCTCGGCACCCTGTCCAACTGCGGCAGTGCGACCCCGGGCGAGCTCGCCCGCAAGGAACACGTCCAGCCGCCCTCGATGACCCGCATCGTGGCGCTGCTGGAGGCCAAGGGACTGGTCCGGCTGGAGCCGCATCCGGAGGACCGGCGCCAGAAGGTCGTGACGCAGACCGAGCAGGCCGTGGTCATGCTCGAGGAGAGCCGCCGCAAGCGGAACGCGTTCCTGGCCACGCTGGTCGAGGGCCTCGACGAGGACGAGTGGGCGAAACTGCGCGCCGCCGCCCCCGTGCTGGAGAAGCTCGCCCACCTGTAAGCGGCGCAGACGAGGAGGCGAACCCTTTGAGTACGGGACCCGGAGCAGCTTCCGCCCCCGCACCTGACGGCCACGACGAGACGCCCACCCCCGACGCCCCCCGCAAGACATCGATGTTCGCCTCCCTGAAGGTCAGGAACTACCGCCTGTTCTTCGCGGGCCAGGTCGTCTCCAACATCGGCACCTGGATGCAGCGCATCGCCCAGGACTGGCTGGTCCTCAGCCTCACCGGCTCCTCGGCGGCCGTCGGCATCACCACGGCCCTCCAGTTCCTGCCGATGCTGCTCTTCGGCCTCTACGGCGGAGTCCTCGTCGACCGCCTGCGCAAGCGCCCCACGCTGCTGGTCACCCAGTCCGCGATGGCCCTGACCGCGCTCTTCCTCGCCGTCCTCACCCTGACCGGCCACGTCCAGGTCTGGCACGTCTACCTCGCCGCCTTCGCGATGGGCCTGGCCACCGTCGTGGACAACCCGGCCCGCCAGTCCTTCGTCTCCGAGCTGGTCGGCCGGGACCAGCTGCAGAACGCGGTGAGCCTGAACTCGGCCAACTTCCAGTCCGCCCGGCTGGTCGGCCCGGCCGTCGCCGGCCTGATGATCACCGGCGTGGGCACCGGCTGGGCCTTCCTCGCCAACGGCCTCTCCTTCGTCGCGCCGCTCAGCTGCCTGCTGCTGATGCGCGCCCGCGAACTGCACGCCGTCCAGCGCGCCCCGCGCGGCAAGGGCCAGCTGCGCGAAGGGCTGCACTACGTCGCCGGGCGCCCCGAGCTGATCTGGACCATCGTGCTGGTCGGCTTCATCGGCACCTTCGGCTTCAACTTCCCGGTCTTCCTGTCCGCCTTCGCCGACGACGTCTTCGACGCGGGCGCCGGCGCCTACAGCCTCTTCAACACCCTCATGGCCGTCGGCTCGGTGACCGGCGCCCTGCTCGCCGCCCGGCGCGGCACGGCCCGGCTGCGCATCCTGATCGCGGCGGCGCTGGGCTTCGGCGCCCTGGAGATCGCGGCGGCGACGGCACCGGAGCTGTGGCTGTTCGCGCTGCTGATGGTCCCGATAGGCGTCTTCAGCATGACGGTCAACGTCACCGCCAACACCAGCATCCAGATGTCCACCGACCCGGCCATGCGGGGCCGCGTCATGGCCCTGTACATGATGGTGTTCCTGGGCGGTTCCCCGGTCGGCGCCCCGATCGTCGGCTGGGTCACCGACACCTACGGCGCCCGGGTCGGCTTCGCCGCCGGAGGGGCCGTGGCCGCCCTCGCCGCGCTCGTGATCGGCCTGGTCCTGGCCCGCGTGGGCAACCTGCGCCTGTCGGTCGGCTGGCACCGCGGTCACCCGCAGGTGCGCTTCGTGCCGCGGGAGCGCCGGGAGGAACTGGCGCCGGCGGCGTAGGCGTCCTTCCTGGGTCCGTAGTCGTTGGCGGCGGTGTCCTCGGAGACGACCTCGGCGACGAACTCGACGCCCGGGACGGTGCCTGTGCCGTCGGCGAGGGCCACCACGTCCGAGGCGAACCCGTTGAGCCGGCCCGGATGGTCGATGCGCACGTCCGACCGCAGGCGCCTGAGAGGGTACCGGGAGCGGAGCTGCTCGATGATGGCCATGGTGATGTCCCAGTGGGTGTCCCACTGCGGCCGGAGGAAGATGTGGCCGCCGACGATCTCGCACTTGTAGCAGCCCTCAGGGACGGGCAGTTTTCACGGCTGTCCTGCCTCCTTGGACGGAAACAGTCGCTCGGTACAACGACATGCACGGCGCCGGAGTCATGCCGGGCAGACTGTGGCCCATGAGACTGTTCGCCGCCGTACTGCCCCCCGAGGACGTCACCGCCGCGCTCGCCGCCGAGGTGGCCGCGCTGCGGGAGCTGCCCGGCGCGGACGGGCTGCGCTGGACCGGCCGCCCCGGCTGGCACTTCACGCTCGCCTTCTACGGTGAGGTCGACGACGACCTCGTACCCGACCTGTCGGCCCGGCTGGAGCGGGCGGCGCACCGCACCGCCCCCTTCCCACTGGCGCTGCGCGGCGGCGGTCAGTTCGGGCACGGGCGGGCCCTGTGGACGGGAGCCGAGGGTGACGTGGCCACGCTGCGGCTGCTCGCGGACCGTGCGGAGTCGGCGGGGCGGAAGGCAGGCGTCGAGATGGGCGGGCACCGGCGCTACACGCCCCACCTGACGGTCGCCCGCAGCAGGGAGGCGTTCGAGGTGCGGCCGTACGTCGAGGCCCTGGACGGCTTCACCGGACCCGCCTGGACCGTGACGGAGCTGGCCCTGGTGCGCAGCAACCTGCCCGGGTCCGGCGTACCGGGCGAGCAGCCCCGTTACGAGGCGGTCGGCCGCTGGCCGCTCGGCGCCTCCGGTTAGGGTCGGGGGCGTGGACCCGAAGACCCGTAACCGGATCATGGCCGGTGTACTCGTGCTGATGCTCGTCGTAGTGGCGGTGGCGGCGGCCCTCGGCTGAGCGGCCGTGCGGCGACCGCCGCCCCGCGCGCACCGCTACCAGGCGAAGGCCTCCGGCGTGGGCCCCGGTCCCGGGAAGATCTCGTCCAGCCCGGTCAGCAGCTCCTCCGACAGCTCCAGCTCCACGGCCCGCAGCGCCGACGCGAGCTGCTCCGCGGTGCGCGGACCGACGATGGGGCCGGTCACGCCGGGCCGGGTCAGCAACCAGGCCAGCGCGGCCTCGCCGGGCTCGACGCCGTGCTTGTCGAGCAGGTCCTCGTAGGCCTGGATCTGCGACCGCTTCGCGGGGTCGGCCAGGGTGTCGGCGGCCCGGCCGGAGGCACGGCGCCCGCCCTGGACCTCCTTGCGGATGACGCCCCCGAGCAGCCCGCCGTGCAGCGGCGACCACGGGATGACACCGAGCCCGTAGTCCCGCGCGGCCGGGATGACCTCCATCTCGGCCCGGCGCTCGGCCAGGTTGTACAGGCACTGCTCGCTGACCAGGCCGATGGTGCCGCCGCGCCGGGCGGCGGCCTCGTTGGCCTGGGCGATCTTGTAGCCGGGGAAGTTGGACGAACCCGCGTAGAGGATCTTGCCCTGCTGGACCAGCGTGTCGATGGCCTGCCAGATCTCGTCGAACCCGGTGGCCCGGTCGATGTGGTGGAACTGGTACAGGTCGATGTGGTCGGTCCGCAGCCGCTTCAGGCTGGCGTCGACCGCCCGCCGGATGTTCACGGCGGACAGCTTGTCGTGGTTGGGCCACGCTTCGCCGTCGGCGCCCATGTTGCCGTAGACCTTGGTGGCGAGGACGGTCCGGTCGCGCCGGTCGCCGCCCTGGGCGAACCAGTTGCCGATGATCTCCTCGGTACGGCCCTTGTTCTCGCCCCAGCCGTACACGTTGGCGGTGTCGAAGAAGTTGATGCCGGCGTCCAGCGCCGCGTCCATGATGGCGTGACTGTCGGCCTCGTCGGTCTGCGGACCGAAGTTCATGGTGCCGAGGACGAGTCGGCTGACCTTGAGTCCCGTGCGTCCGAGCTGCGTGTACTCCATGGTCCCCAAGCCAACGACTTGGAGTGCGCTCCAGGCAAGCGGGTCCGGTGCGCCGGTCGGGTCGCGGGCGGTCCTGCGGAGTGCCTACGGGGCGGCGCGGTAGGGACCGCCCAGGCCCCAGGCCTCGTGCATCGCGTCCGCGAAGGCGCCCGCGATGCCGTGTTCGCCGCGCTCGTTGGGGTGGGTGCCGTCGTAGGTGTCCTTGTGGAAGTCGTACGACGCGGGCGGCGGGACGAGCAGCAGCGGGGAGTCCGCCTCGTCGAGGTCGGCCAGCGTCTTCGCGAGGAGTTCGTTGAAGCGGGCGACCTGCTCGGCGAAGGGCGCGTCGGTGTCCGCGCGGATGTTGTGGAGCACCGGCATCACGGCGACGCGGAGGTGCGGGTTCGCCGCGCGCGCGTCCGTCACGAAGCTCCGGACGTTGTCGGCGGTCTGCTCCGCGTTCGTGTAGAAGCCGAGGTCGATGAGGCCCAGGGAGACCAGGAGCACGTCCGCGCGGCAGGACCGTACCGTCCCGCCGATGAGCGGGGTCATGTGATGCCAGCCCTCGCCCCAGCCGGCCAGGTGCGCGCGGGGGAAGTCGGGCTCGGCGTAGGCCTGCGAGGTGGGCGCGTCCGTGGACGGGTCGTGCAGCGCCTCGCGCGGGCCGACGAACGTGAAGGGGCCGCCGTACGTGTCGCGCAGGTGTCGCCACAGCCGGTGGCGCCACGTGTGCTCGCCGGCGCTCCCTATCGTCATGGAGTCTCCGACGAACATGAACCTGAGCATCCGCTCATCATGGACGATCGGCCCGGCCGACGCGATGTGAGCCCGACCACGCAGCGTGACCCCCGGCATGAACACCCGCGCGGGATGGCAGGCTTGGCGCATGCGCCGACCCTTCGCCCTCCTCGTCTCGGCCCTCCTCGTGGGCGCGTTCGCCGTGCCCGCCTCCGCAGCCGACGACGGCGACGAGGGGTTCACGATCGAGGACCCGAGGATCACCGAGTCGAGCGGACTCGCCGCCTCCCGCCTCCACCCCGGCGTCTACTGGACGCACAACGACCAGGACAACGGGCCCTACCTGTACGCGGTGGACGGCGGCACGGGGAAGACCGTCGCCCGCGTCGCGCTCTCCGGCGTCGGCACGCCGCGGGACATCGAGGCGATCTCCATCGGGCCCGGCAACAGGATCTTCGTCGGGGACATCGGCGACAACCTCGGCGGCACCTGGCCGTACGTGTGGGTCTACGAGCTGCCCGAGCCCACGGAGCTGAAGGACCGGACGGTCAGGGCGACGCAGTACGTGGTGAAGTACGCGGACGGCGCCCGGGACGCGGAGTCGCTCGCCGTGCACCCGAAGACCGGACGGGTCTACATCATCGACAAGAACGAGGACGGCGGGCACCTCTACGAGGGCCCGGCGAAGCTCTCCGCGTCCGGCACCAACGTCTTCCGGCGCGCGGCCCCCGTAGAGCTGTGGGCCACCGACGCCGCCTTCTCCCCGGACGGCGAGCGGCTCGCGGTGCGGGGCTACCTCGGAGGCCTCTGGTACGACTGGAACGGCGGGAAGATCCAGCGCAAGGGGCGGATCAGCGTGCCCCTCGGCCAGGGTGAGTCCGCCACCTACACCGCCGACGGCGAGAAGCTGCTGCTCGGCATGGAGGGGGTCCGGAGCCCGGTGCGGGCCCAGGACGCGCCCGGGGGCGGCGGGGGCGGGGACTCGTCCTCCTCCTCGGGAGGGTCGGCCGCCTCCGGTGACGACGGCT
This sequence comes from Streptomyces sp. NPDC041968, assembly GCF_055589025.1. NCBI lineage: Bacteria > Bacillati > Actinomycetota > Actinomycetes > Kitasatosporales > Streptomycetaceae > Streptomyces > Streptomyces sp. NPDC041968. Next base: position 182,237 of record NZ_JBVJCB010000012.1, read on the forward strand.
CCGGCACGGGCACGCTGAAGGTCGGGGCGCTCGGGCTGGTCGTCGCGTGCGCGGTCCTGTTCGGGCTACGCAGGCTGGTCCGGCGCCGCTGAGCCGGGTGCCGCTGGGCCGGGGGCCGCTGAGCCCGCCGCCGTGGCGCGCGCGGCCACCAGGACCTCCAGCCCGTCCAGGATGCGCTGGAGGCCGAACTCGAAGTGGTCGAAGCCGGGGCCGAAGGTGTCCTCGGAGAGAGAGGCCAGCACCGGGTAGCGCCCGCTGGTCATGACCTTCTCCAGCACCGGCTGCTGGGCGGCCCAGAACTGGGCGTCCGTCAGCCCGGAACTGCGCTCGGCCTCCTCCTGGTACACCTGCGTGCGGGCGGCCCCGACGACGTACCCGTCGAGCATGATGATCACCGACAGGAGTTCGGGGTCGGTCAGGCCCATCGGCTTGATCCGGGTGAGCACCTTCTCCATGCCGTCCAGGGCGCTCGGGCCGAGCACGGGACGGGACTGGTTGACGTTCAGCAGCCAGGTGTGGCGTCGGTGGAGGGCGAGGGCGGAGCGGCCGAGCGCCTCCAGCGTCGAACGCCAGCCGCCGTCGCCGTAGTCGCCGGGGTCCTCGGAGGTGCGCTGCACGCGGTCCAGCATCAGGTCGAGCAGTTCGGCCTTGCCGGGGACGTAGCGGTACAGGGACATCGTGCCGGTGCCGAGGTCGGTGGCGATCCGGCGCATGGAGACGGCGGCGAGCCCCTCCCGGTCGGCGATCTCGACGGCGGCTTCCACGATCCGCTCCAGCGTCAGCCCCGGCTTCGGCCCGCGGCTCGGCCGCCGGCCGGTGTCCCACAACAGTTCGATGGTGCGGCCGATGTCGCCGCTGCCGCTGGTCTCCGTGCCGCTCGCCATGGGGTCAGTCTAGGTCCGCGGAAATAAATTGGGTACGGTGTACGCGCATTCGGGTACGGTGTACTCAGTTGGTGAGCGAGAGGGGGACCCATGGGTGACGGACACGCGGTACGGGCCGAGGGGCTGGAGAAGCGGTACGGCGAGAAGCGTGCGCTCGACGGCTTCGACCTGGCCGTCCGGGAGGGCACCGTGCACGGCCTGCTGGGGCCGAACGGCGCCGGGAAGACCACCGCCGTGCGCATCCTGTCCACACTGATCAGGCTGGACGGCGGACGGGCCGAGGTGGCGGGTCTGGACGTCACCCGCCGGCCGCGCGAGGTGCGGGCCCGGATCGGCCTCACCGGGCAGTACGCGGCCGTGGACGAGGTGCTCACCGGCCGGCAGAACCTGGAGATGTTCGGGCGCCTGTTCCACCTGGGCGGCCGGCGGGCCCGGGCCCGCGCCGTCGAGCTGCTGGAGCAGTTCGACCTGACCGACGCCGCCGACCGGGGCGTCGGCAAGTACAGCGGCGGCATGCGGCGCCGTCTCGACCTCGCCGCCTCGATGATCCTCGCCCCCTCCGTCCTGTTCCTGGACGAACCGACGACGGGCCTCGACCCCCGCAGCCGCGGCGAGGTCTGGGACTCGGTCCGGGCGCTGGTGGCGAGCGGCACCACCGTGCTGCTGACCACGCAGTACCTGGAGGAGGCCGACAGGCTGGCCTCCCGCATCACCGTCATCGACCAGGGCCGGGCCATCGCCGACGACACCCCGGACGGGCTGAAGAACCTGATCGGCGGCGACCGCGTCGAGGTCGTGGTGGCCGAGCGGGCCGACATCCCGAGGGTGGTGAAGGTCGTCGCGCGGGTCTGCGAGGGCGAACCGGAGGCCGACGAGGAGGCGCTGCGCGTGCACGCCCCGGTCACCGACCGGGTGTCCGCGCTGACCGAGGTGGCGCGGACCCTCCAGGACGAGGGCGTCGGCGTGGAGGACATCGGGCTGCGCAGGCCGAGCCTCGACGACGTGTTCCTGCGCCTGACCGGGCACCGCACGGACCGCGCCGCCCGTACCGAGAAGGAGGCGGTGGCATGAGCGCCCTCGACCCGACGACGGCCCCGCGCGAACGCGGGCGGCTGTACTGGCTGTTCGCCGACTGCGGCAACATCGTGCGCCGCGGCCTGACGCACTACCAGCGCCAGCCCGTCAACATCGCCTGGCAGCTGGGCTTCCCGATCCTGTCCGTCCTCCTCTACGGCTATGTCTTCGGCAGTGCGATGACCGTGCCGGGCGGCGGGGACTACAAGGACTTCCTGATGCCGGGCATGTTCGTGATGACCATGGCGTTCGGCTTCATCAACACCGCCACCGTCGTCGTCTACGACTCGACCAAGGGCGTCATCGACCGGTTCCGGTCCATGCCGATGTCCTCCTCCGCCGTGGTCGCGGGGCGCGGCGTGACCGACCTCGTGATCGCCTGCGCCGAGCTGGCGATCATGATGCTGACGGCGCTGGCCATGGGCTGGCGGCCGGACGGCGGCTGGGGCTTCCTGGCGGCGTTCGCGCTGCTGCTGTGGCTGCGGTTCGCGCTGATCTGGATCGGGGTGTGGCTGGGCCTGCTGGTCCCGAACCCGGAGGCGGCCGGCGGTCTGTTCGCGGTGGCGTTCCCGCTGACGATGATCTCCAGCATCTTCGTCGCCCCGCAGCTCATGCCCGACTGGCTGGGTTGGGTGGCCGCCTGGAACCCGATCTCCTCCACGGCGGCGGCCGCCCGCGAGCTGTTCGGCACACCGGTCGGCGGCGGCGACTCGTGGGTCGAGCAGCACGCGGTGCTGATGGCGTGCGTGTGGCCGGTGGTCCTGACGGCGATCTTCCTGCCGTTGGCGGTACGGCGGTTCCAACGCCTCAGCAGGTAAGGGCCCGGGGAACGGGGAACGCGGAGGGGCGCCCGGCGGATGTCCGCCGGGCGCCCCTCGTCGTCCTGCGCGGGCGACCGCTACAGCTTCTCGATCACGTAGTCGACGCACTTGGTGAGCGCCTCGACGTCCGCGGGGTCGATCGCCGGGAACATCGCCACCCGCAGCTGGTTGCGGCCGAGCTTGCGGTACGGCTCGGTGTCGACGATGCCGTTGGCGCGCAGCACCTTGGCGACGGCGGCGGCGTCGACCTCGTCCGTGAAGTCGATCGTGCCGATGACCTGCGAGCGCTTGGCCGGGTCGGTGACGAACGGGTTCGCGAACTTCACGTCCTCCGCCCAGCCGTACAGCGTGCGCGCGGAGGTCGCCGTGCGGCGGACGGTGAAGTCCAGGCCGCCCTGGCCGTTCATCCACTCCAGCTGCTCGCCCAGCAGGAACAGCGTGGCGAGCGCCGGGGTGTTGTACGTCTGGTTCTTGCGCGAGTTGTCGATCGCGGTCGGCAGCGAGAAGAACTCCGGGACGTGCCGGCCGCTCGCGTGGATCCGCTCGGCGCGCTCGATCGCGGCGGGGGAGAAGACGCCGATCCACAGGCCGCCGTCCGAGGCGAACGACTTCTGCGGGGCGAAGTAGTAGACGTCGGTCTCGGCGATGTCCACGGGCAGGCCGCCGGCGCCGGAGGTGGCGTCGACCAGCACGAGGGAGCCCTCGTCGGCACCGGCGACGCGCTTGATCGGCATGGCGACGCCGGTCGAGGTCTCGTTGTGCGTGAAGGCGTAGACGTCCACGCCGGCCTCGGCGCGCGCCTCGGGGTGCGTGCCCGGGTCGGAGGCGACGACCGTCGGCTCGGCCAGCCACGGGGCGAGCTTGGCCGCCTTGGCGAACTTGGAGGAGAACTCGCCGAAGCTCAGGTGCTGCGACTTGTTCTCGATCAGGCCGTGGGTCGCGACGTCCCAGAACGCGGTGGAGCCGCCGTTGCCGAGGATCACCTCGTAGCCGTCGGGGAGCTGGAACAGCTCGCGGATGCCCTCACGGACCTTGCCGACCAGGTTCTTGACCGGGGCCTGGCGGTGGGAGGTGCCGAGGAGGGACGTACCGGTGGCGGCCAGGGCGTCCAGCGCCTCCACCCGCACCTTGGAGGGACCCGCGCCGAATCGACCGTCCGCGGGCTTGATGTCAGCAGGAATCTGGATCTCAGCCACGTGCCGGAGGGTATCTCCTCGGCGAAACCGGACGGCGACATGTCCGTCCGATGAGACGAGATCTCCGCCTTGCGGACCTGTACGGAGCTACGACGGCCCATCCTGGACGCATGACCGATCTGGAGGCAGCACTGCGCGGAGCCGTCCGGGGCGAGGTCGCCTTCGACGTCACCTCGCGCGCCCTGACGACGATGGACGCGTCCAACTACCGCAGGGTCCCGCTCGGCGTGGTGGCGCCGAGGGACGCCGACGACGTGGCGGCGGTGCTGGCGGTGTGCCGGGAGCACGCGGTGCCGGTCGTGGCGCGTGGCGGGGGCACGTCGATCGCGGGGCAGGCGACGGGCACCGGGGTCGTGCTGGACTTCACCCGGCACATGAACCGGCTGGTCTCGCTCGACCCCGCGGCGCGCACGGCCGTCGTCCAGCCGGGTCTGGTCCTAGACCGCCTCCAGGAGGCCGTGGCCCCGCACGGCCTGCGTTTCGGCCCCGACCCGTCCACGCACAGCCGGTGCACGCTCGGCGGGATGATCGGCAACAACTCGTGCGGCTCCCACTCGGTGGCCTGGGGCACCACGGCCGACAGCGTGGACGAGCTGACGGTGCTCACCGCGCGGGGCCGGTCGCTGCGGCTCGGGCAGGGCTGGGCCGGGGCGCCGCAGGGCCTGCGGGAGCTGGTCGACGGCGAACTGGCGCGGCTGCGCACCGGTTTCCCGGACCTCCCCCGCCGGATCTCCGGTTACGCGCTGGACGCGCTGCTGCCGGAGCGGGGCGCGGACGTGGCCCGCTCCTTCTGCGGCTCGGAGGGCACGCTGGGCGTGCTGACGGAGGCGGTGGTGCGGTTGGTGGAGGCGCCGCGGGCGCGTGCGCTGGCGGTGCTGGGCTACGCGGACGAGGCCGGGGCGGCGGAGGCGGCGGCGGGGCTGCTGCCGCTCGGGCCGCTGACGGTGGAGGGCATGGCGGTGGACCTCGTGCCGTCGACGCGGGGGCTGCCGCGGGGCGGGGCGTGGCTGTTCGTCGAGACCGGCGGCGACACGGAGGCCGAGGCGCGGGCGCGGGCGGAGGCGGTCGTGCGGGCGGCGGACGTCGTGGACGCCCTGGTGGTGGCCGACCCGGCCGGGCAGCGGGCCCTGTGGCGGGTCCGGGAGGACGCGAGCGGCAGGGCGACCCGGATGCCCGGGGGCTCGGAGGCGTGGCCCGGCTGGGAGGACTGCGCGGTGCCGCCGGCCCGGCTCGGCGCCTATCTGCGGGACTTCCGGGGCCTGTTGACCGCTCACGGCCTGCGGGGCACGCCGTACGGGCACTTCGGGGACGGCTGCATCCACGTGCGCATCGACTTCGACCTGCTGACGACGGCCGGAGTCGCCCGTTTCCGCCGCTTCTCGGAGGAGCTGGCGGACGTCGTCGTGGCACACGGCGGCTCCCTCTCCGGAGAGCACGGGGACGGGCAGGCGCGGGCGGAACTGCTGCCGAGGATGTACGGCGAGGAGACGGTGGCCCTCTTCGAGCGGGCGAAGGCCGTCTGGGACCCGGACGACCTCCTCAACCCCGGGATGCTGGTCCGCCCGGCGCCGCTGGACGGAAACCTCCGCTTCTCCGTCCTGACCCGCGAACCGGTGGACGTGGCCTTCGGCTATCCCGCCGACGGCGGCGACTTCTCGGCCGCCGTGCGCCGCTGCGTCGGGGTGGCCAAGTGCCGTACGACGTCGTCGGCGGGGTCCTCGGTGATGTGCCCGTCCTTCCGGGCCACCGGCGAGGAGGAGCACTCGACGCGCGGTCGTGCCCGCCTGCTGCACGAGATGCTCGCCGGCGAGCTGGTCACCGACGGCTGGCGGTCGACGGAGGTCCGGGACGCCCTCGACCTCTGCCTGTCCTGCAAGGGCTGCCGCTCCGACTGCCCCGTCGAGGTCGACATGGCCACGTACAAGGCGGAGTTCCTGCACCACCACTACGCCGGGCGCCGCCGCCCGGCCGCCCACTACGCGCTGGGGTGGCTGCCGATGTGGCTGCGCTGGGCGTCCCACGCGCGACTGGCGCCGGTCGTCAACGCGCTGTCCGCCGTGGGGCCGCTCGCGGCGGTGGCGAAGCGGCTGGGCGGGATCGCGGGGGAGCGGGACGTGCCGCGGCTGGCGGGGGAGACGTTCAGCCGGTGGTGGCGGGGGCGGCCCGCCTCGACGGGCGGCGGCGACCTGGTGGTCCTGTGGCCCGACACCTTCACCGAGCACCTCTCGCCGTCGGTGGGCCGGGCGGCGGTGCGGGTGCTGGAGGCGGCGGGACTGCGGGTGGCGCTGCCGCCGACCCTCGCGGGAGGCGCCCTCGCGGACGGCCGCACGCGGGCGGCGACCGCCCTGCTCACCGCCCGCAGGGGCCGGGTCTGCTGCGGCCTGACGTACGTGTCCACGGGCCAGCTGGACCGCGCCCGCGCGGTGCTGCGCCGCACGCTGGACCTGATGGCGCCGGTGCTGGAGACCTCCGCGCCGGTCGTCGTCCTGGAGCCGAGCTGCGCCGCGGCCCTCCGCACGGACCTGCCCGAGCTGCTCCACGACGACCCCCGCGCGGCCCGCCTCGCCGCCCGCGTGGTGACCTTCGCGGAGGCCCTGGAACGCCACGCCCCCGAATGGGCCCCGCCCGCCCTGGACGTCCCGGCGGTCGGCCAGACCCACTGTCACCAGCACGCGGTCCTGGGTGACGCGGCCGACCGCCGCCTGCGCGAGGCGGCCGGCCTGAGCGGCGAGCTGAGCGGCGGCTGCTGCGGACTCGCGGGCAACTTCGGTTTCGAGGCCGGCCACTACGAGGTCTCGGTCGCCTGCGCCGAGGACCAGCTCCTCCCGGCGCTGCGCGAGGCACCGCAGGGGTCGTTGCTCCTGGCCGACGGCTACTCGTGCCGGACCCAGCTGGAACAGCTGGCGGGAGCGCGGGCACGGCACCTGGCGGAGGCACTGGCGGAGGGGTTGGAGGGGTCCTGATGGGCGGGGTGCAGATCCGCTCCGGGTGCTCTGTGTGCGCTCAGTTGAGCGTGTGCAGCCTCCGTCCCCGGCGCTCGGCCACCCGCAGCGCATCGCCCGTCTGACCGAGCCTCACCCCGAGCTGCCGCCGGTGAGTTCGGGCACGGGCCTGGCCCGGGTGATCAGTGCGCCCGCCAGATCGTCAGATCCGCGGTGACGAAGCCGATGTCCGGGATCGCGGTCGACTTGGTCTGGATGACCAGCAGTGCGATGTCGCCGTCGGGGTGCCTGACGCAGATCTCGGACCCGGCCGCCGCCGTGGCCAGCGGGAGGCGGCGGCCGTCGTCCTCGGCGGTCCGCCGGCGGCACGTCTCGTACGTGGCGCCCGGATCGCCGTACAGCTGGCTGAGCACACTGGTGTCGCTCTCCAGTTCGCAGCCCGTCTCGGTGCAGTCGAAGCGGATGTCACCCTCGCGGTCCCCGCGTTCCTTTCCGGTGCGGATGCTCAGGGAGTTCTCGCCGGTCAGCATCGGGGGGTAGTAGGCGTGGGCACGCGGCGCCCCGGCCTCCCCGGCGGGGGTCCGGTCGGACGGCGTGGACCCGCCGGTCGGCGCCGACCCGGGCACCGCGGCTCCGGAGGCCTTCGCCCCTTCCGCCACCGGTCCGGGCGTCACGGAGGCGGATGCGGAGGCGGAGGCGGCCGTGTCCCCGTCACGGCCCCGGTCGCCGTCGACGTCGAACGCGTCCCGCACCGTCCACGCCGCCGCGATCAGCAGCCCGGCCGCGGCCAGGGCGGAGGCCCCGGCCAGCGCGGCGCGCCCGCGGCGGGAGCGCCGGCCCTCGGGGCCGGCCTGCGGGCGCGGCACGGACGGCCCGTGCGGAGCGGCCCACGGCTGCGGAGCCGTCCAGGGACGTGTGCGGGCCGTGGCCGGGACCGGGTGCGCCGCGGCCGGAACGGGGGCCGGGGACGGTGCCGTGGGCGGCGGCGGTACCGACACCTCGGGGCCGGCCACCTCCCGCCAGACCGCCGGACCGGCACCCGCCTCGGCATCCCGCCCCAACTCCTGCCGGCACCGCTCGACGACCTCCGCCGGGGTGGCCCGTTCTCCGGGGGCGGCGGCGAGGCAGCGGGCGATCAGCGGGCGCAGCGGTTCGGGCAGCCCGGACAGGTCGGGTTCGGAGTGCACGATCCGGTACAGGACGCTGACCCCGGGGCCGTCGCCGTAGAGCGGCCGGCCCAGGGCGGCGAACGCGGCCGTCTGCCCGAGCGCGAAGACGTCGGTCGCCGCCGTGACGTCTCCCCCGGCCGCCTGCTCGGGGGCCATGTACTGAGGGGTGCCGATGGTGGCGCCCGTCGCGGTGTGCGCGGTGCTGTCGGCGGCGACCGCGATGCCGAAGTCGATGACACGGGGGCCGTCGGAGGCCAGCAGGACGTTGGACGGCTTGAGGTCCCGGTGCACGATCCCCGCACCGTGGATGGCCTGCAGCGCCTCGGCCACCCCCGCCATCAGCCACAGCACCGCCGGCACCGGCAGCGGTCCGCTCCGGGCGACGACGTCCGACAGGGCGGGCCCCGGCACGTACAGCGTGGCCAGCCAGGGGGGTGTGCCGTCCGCGTCGGCGTCGATCAGCTCGGCGGTGTAGGCGCCCTTCACCCTGCGGGCCGACTTGATCTCCCGGCCGAAGCGCCGCCGGAACGCCGGGTCGTCGGCCAGTTCGGACCGGACGACCTTGAGGGCCACCGGTCGTCCGCCCCGGGTGTACGACAGGTACACCCGGCCCATGCCGCCCGCCCCGAGCCTGGCCGCGAGGCGGTAACCGGCCACCGAGCGTGGATCGTCGTCCCGCAACGCCTGGAAGACCTCGGCCGTGTGGTTCACCGGTTCCCTCCCCCGTGATCCCGATGAGCTGACCAGCACCGCAGCTTATGTGCTGCGGGTGGCGGACCGCCCCGCAGGGGAGGGCCGGGCTTCGGGCCCGGACTCCGGGGCGGGACCGGGCTCCGGACGGGAGGGACCCCGCGGCCTACGGCAGATCCGGGAGCGCCTTGGCCCGCCCGCGCCCCACCTGGGTCCGCACCGCTCCCATGCTGGCCACGATGACCAGCGCGATGGCGGCGGACTGGGTCGCGGTCAGGGCCTGGTCGAGGATGAGGAAGCCGGCCGCCGCGGCGATGGCGGGCTCCAGGCTCATGAGGATCGCGAAGGTCGGCGCGGGCAGCCGGCGCAGGGCGAGGAGTTCGAGGGTGTACGGCAGCACGGAGGAGAGCAGGGCGACCCCGGCGCCCAGCGCCAGCGTCACCGGGTCGATCAGCTCGGCGCCGGACTCGGCGATGCCCAGCGGAAGGAACAGCACCGCCCCGACCGCCATCGCGAGGGCCAGCCCGTCGGCCTGCGGGAAGCGCCGCCCGGTGCGCGCGCTGAACACGATGTACGCCGCCCACATGACGCCCGCCCCGAGCGCGAAGGCGGCACCGGCCGGGTCGAGGCTGTCGAAGCCGCCGCCGCTGAGCAGGAAGACGCCGGCCAGGGCGAGCGCGGCCCAGACCAGGTTCACCGCGCGACGGGAGGCGAAGACCGAGAGCGCGAGCGGGCCGAGCACCTCCAGGGTGACGGCCGGGCCGAGGGGGATGCGGTCGACGGCCTGGTAGAAGAGGCCGTTCATCCCGGCCATGGCGATGCCGAAGACGACGACCGTGCCCCAGTCGGCCCGCGAGTGCCCGCGCAGCCGCGGCCGGCAGATCAGGAGCAGTACGACGGCGGCCACGACCAGCCGCAGCGTCACCACGCCCAGCGCCCCGGCCCGCGGCATCAGGCTCACCGCCAGCGCGGCGCCGAACTGCACGGACAGGCCGCCGGCGAGGACGAGCCCGACGGGGCCGAGGGCACCGAACCGGCCGCCGTCGGCCGGGGCGCCGCCCGGCGCGGACGCGGGACCGGCGGCGGACGCCTGGCCGGCGGCTCCCGCTGCCTCGGGGCCCGCCATGGAGGCGGCCGGGGCGGGGGTGCCGGGGGTGGCGCTGGGGGTACTCACGAGGGCTCCGGGACGGTCTGCGGATCGGTTTCGTTCATCGTGCTGTACGGCACGGTCCACAGTAGTGGACTCGGTCAGGCGCGTATACCTGCCATGCAACTGTCGCGGGCGGGGAACGGGACTGTCAACGCACTTCCACCGGCTGGGACGGGGTTCACCGGTCGGGCCCGCGCGCCGACCGGGTAGCGTCCACCGCGTGAGACGACTCCTCGCCCGCCTGTGGCGCCTGCTGCGCCCGGTGCAGAGCCGCGTGATGTGGCTGCTGCACACGAAGTACGTGGTCGGTGTCACCGGCGTCGTGCGCGACGACGAGGGGCGGGTCCTGCTGCTGAAGCACCGGATGTGGCCGCCGGGCCGCCAGTGGGGCCTGCCGAGCGGCTTCGCGCGCAAGGGCGAGGACTTCCGGCACACCGTGGTGCGCGAGGTCAGGGAGGAGACGAACCTCGACGTCGAGGTGGGCCGCCTGGTCATGCTCAACAGCGGCCTGCGCACCCGCCTGGAGGTGGCCTACGAGGCCCGGCTGGTCGGCGGTGACCTGCGGATCGACCCGTTCGAGATCCTGGAGGCCCGCTGGTGCCGCCCGGACGACCTCCCCGAGGACGTCCAGCCGGTGTGCCGCCCGCTGGTGCGGGGCGAGACGGCGCCCTGAATCGCCGGGCCGGTGGTGTCGAGGATCGTCGGGCCGGTGGTGTCGAAGCTTCCGCGCTCCAATCCTCGTCCTCGCGGGCGGCGCGGACACGGTGCGCCAGTACCCCGGGGCCGGGCTCATCGACGGACTCCAACCGCACGGGGTGCCGGCGCTCCTCGGCGACGGGCTGCGGCTCCCCGGGGGCGGGCGCCGTCCGGCGCGGTCTCGAACCCGTCCGGGCGGTCCCCACGCCCCTGGCCCCCACCTGAAGTACCGGTTCGGGAAGTGACCGGGGCGGAGCGGGCGTACGGTCGGAACCGAGCGGAGCCGTACCGAGGAGGACTTCCGATGCGCAGCGTGACCTACTCGATGGGCGCCTCGCTCGACGGTTACATCGTCGGGCCGGACGGCGGCTTCGACTGGACGGCACCCGACAGGGACGTCTTCCGCTTCTGGATCGACGAGATCCGGCAGGTCGACGTCCACCTGATGGGGCGGCGGCTGTACGAGACGATGCTGTACTGGGAGACCGCCGAGCAGGACGCGTCGCTCGATGACGACGGGCTCGAATGGGCCGCGCTCTGGAATCCGCTCCCCAAGGTGGTGTTCTCCACCACGCTGTCGGCCGTGCGAGGCAACGCCCGTCTGGCCACGGACAGCGTCGCGGAGGAGATCCGGCGGCTGCGGGCCGAGCCGGGCGAGGGCGAGATCGCGATCGGCGGCGCGACCCTCGCCGCCGAGGCGGCCGCGTCGGGCCTGATCGACGAGTACCGGGTCATGGTCCACCCGGTGCTGGTCGGCGGTGGCGTCCCCTACTTCCCCCGGGACGAACGCAGGGTGGATCTCGACCTCGTCGAGACGCGCACCTTCAACTCGAAGATCGTCCACCTCCGCTACCGCGTGGCGCGCCGAGCGACGTCCTGAGCGCCCGGCACGGGAGGCGTTCCCCCCCGGCGGGTGAGGCCCGAGAGGGGCCCACGCCTCCTCGAACAAAATCATGCATGCGCGCTTGATTGTTCCGACCCCCACTGCCATGCTCCTCACCACACCGCGCCGCACACCGCCGTGCCCGAGGGGAGCGTCCGTGTCCGATCCCACGCCCGTGATCGACGACCTGCGCGAGGAGAGCGGGGAACTCGACGCGCTGGTCGCGCGGCTCAGCCCCGGGGAGTGGCGGCTGGCCACCCCCGCGCCCCGCTGGACGATCGCCCACCAGATCGCGCACCTGGCCTGGACCGACCGGGCCGCCCTGCTCGCCGTCACCGACGAGAAGGGCTTCGCCGACCTGGTCGAGCAGGCCCTCGCCGCGCCCGACCGGTACGTCGACGACGGCGCCGACGAAGGCGCCCGGCAGGCCCCCGCCGAGCTGCTGGCCGGCTGGCGGGAAGGGCGTGCCGCCCTCGACGGGGCGCTGCGCGAGGCGCCCCCCGGCGCCCGCTTCCCCTGGTACGGCCCGCCCATGGCCGCCGCCTCCATGGCCACCGCCCGTCTGATGGAGACCTGGGCCCACGGCCTCGACATCGCCGACGCCCTCGGTGTCACCCGGCCGCCCACCGACCGGCTGCGGCACATCGCCCGCATCGGCGTCCGCGCCCGGGACTTCGCCCACGCGGCCCACGGCCGCACCCCGCCCGCCGAGCCGTTCCGCGTCGAACTCACCGGCCCCGGCGGCGACCTGTGGACGTACGGCCCCGAGGACGCCCGCCAGCGGGTCACCGGCCCCGCCCTCGACTTCTGCCTCCTCGCGACCCAGCGCGCCCACCGCGCCGACCTCGCCCTGCGGGCCGAGGGCCCGGACGCCGACCGCTGGCTGGACATCGCCCAGGCCTTCGCGGGGCCGCCCGGAGCGGGCAGGCCGCCGAAGGGGGCCGGCCGGTGAGCGTGCTCCGCGTCGGCAACGCCTCGGGCTTCTACGGCGACCGTTTCGACGCCATGCGGGAGATGCTCACCGACGGTCCGCTGGACGTCCTGACCGGTGACTACCTCGCCGAGCTGACCATGCTGATCCTCGGCCGCGACCGGCTGAAGGACCCGGCCGCCGGGTACGCGCGCACCTTCCTGCGGCAACTGGAGGAGTGCCTCGGCCTCGCCCACGAGCGGGGCGTCAGGATCGTCGCGAACGCCGGCGGACTCAACCCGGCCGGACTCGCCGACGCCGTCCGCACGCTGGCCGGCCGGCTCGGCCTCCCCGTGCGGGTCGCGCACGTCGAGGGCGACGACCGCACCACCGCCCACCCGGGCAGCCTCACCGCCCACGCCTACCTCGGCGGCTTCGGCATCGCCCGGTGCCTGAGCGAGGGCGCCGACGTGGTCGTCACCGGACGGGTCACCGACGCCGCCCTGGTCACCGGCCCCGCCGCCGCGCACTTCGGCTGGGCGCCCACGGATTACGACCGGCTGGCGGGCGCGGTCGTCGCCGGACACGTCCTGGAGTGCGGGGCGCAGGCGACCGGCGGCAACTACGCGTTCTTCGAGGAACGCGCCGGGGACCTCCGGCGCCCCGGCTTCCCCCTCGCCGAACTGCACGCCGACGGCACCTCGGTCATCACCAAGCACCCCGGCACCGGCGGCTTCGTCGACGTCGGCACGGTCACCGCCCAGCTGCTCTACGAGACGGGTGGCGCCCGGTACGCGGGACCCGACGTCACCGCCCGGCTGGACACCGTACGGCTCACCCAGGACGGACCGGACCGGGTTCGGATCGACGGGGTGCGCGGCGAGGCCCCGCCGCCCACGCTCAAGGTCGGCCTGAGCCGCCTCGGCGGCTTCCGCAACGAGGTCGCCTTCGTGCTCACCGGCCTCGGTGTCGAGGCCAAGGCCGCGCTGGTGCGGGAGCAGATGGCACCCGCCCTGGGCAAGGTCGCCGACGTCCGCTGGGACCTCGTGCGCACCGACCGGCCCGACGCCCCGACCGAGGAGACGGCGAGCGCCCTGCTCAGGCTCGTCGTCCGCGACGCGGACCAGCGGGCCGTGGGGCGGGCGCTGAGCGGCGCCGCCGTCGAGCTGGCCCTCGCCAGCTACCCCGGCTTCCACGTGCTCGCGCCGCCCGGCAAGGGGGCGCCCTACGGGGTCTTCGAGGAGGACCGCGTCCCGCAGGGCGCCGTCGGTCAGGTGGCCGTCCTCCACGACGGGCGCCGGGCCGAGGTGGCGCCGCCCCGGGAGACCGCCGCCCTGGACGCCGTACCGGAACCGCCCCTGCCCGAGCCGCTTCCGCCGGGGCCCGTACGCCGGGCCGCCCTCGGGCTCGTCGCCGGGGCCCGCAGCGGCGACAAGGGCGGCAACGCCAACGTCGGCGTGTGGGTCCGGACCGACGAGGCCTGGCGCTGGCTCGCGCACGAGCTGACCGCCGACCGGTTCCGGGAGCTGATCCCCGAGGCCCGCGACCTGCCCGTCACCCGGCACGCGCTGCCCGCCCTGCGCGCCCTCAACTTCGTCGTCGAGGGCATCCTCGGCGAGGGAGTCGCCGCCCAGGCCCGCTTCGACCCGCAGGCCAAGGCGCTCGGCGAATGGCTGCGCGCCCGCCACCTGGACATCCCGGAGGTACTCCTGTGACGGTCCTGCCCTCGGCCCTGGACCCGGCCGCCCCGGACCACCGGGCCCACCGCGAGGCGATGCTGGGCAAGCTCGCCGAGTTGGACGCCGAGCACGCCAAGGCCCTCGCGGGCGGCGGCGAGAAGTACGTCGCCCGGCACCGGGGGCGGGGCAAGCTCCTCGCCCGCGAGCGCATCGAGCTGCTCCTCGACCCCGACACGCCCTTCCTGGAGCTGTCCCCGCTGGCGGCCTGGGGCAGCGAGTACACCGTCGGCGCCTCCCTGGTCACGGGCATCGGCACCATCGAGGGCGTGGAGTGTCTGATCACCGCCAACGACCCGACCGTGCGCGGCGGTGCCAGCAATCCCTGGTCGCTGAAGAAGGCCCTGCGCGCCAACGACATCGCCCTCGCCAACCGGCTGCCCTGCGTCAGCCTGGTCGAGTCCGGCGGCGCCGACCTGCCGTCCCAGAAGGAGATCTTCATCCCCGGCGGCGCGATCTTCCGCGACCTGACGCGGCTGTCGGCGGCCGGCATCCCGACCGTCGCCGTCGTGTTCGGCAACTCCACGGCGGGCGGCGCCTACATCCCGGGCATGTCCGACCACGTGATCATGGTCAAGGAGCGGGCGAAGGTGTTCCTCGGCGGGCCGCCGCTGGTCAAGATGGCCACCGGCGAGGAGAGCGACGACGAGTCGCTGGGCGGCGCCGAGATGCACGCGCGCACCTCCGGTCTCGCCGACTACTTCGCCGTGGACGAACCGGACGCCCTGCGCCGGGCCCGCAGGGTCGTCGCCCGGCTCAACCACCGCAAGGCACACCCCGATCCGCCGGTCGCCGAGCCGCCGAAGTACGACCCGGAGGAACTCCTCGGCATCGTCCCCGGCGACCTCAAGGTCCCCTTCGACCCGCGCGAGGTGATCGCCCGGATCGTCGACGCCTCCGACTTCGACGAGTTCAAGCCGCTCTACGGGACGAGCCTGGTCACCGGCTGGGCGGCGCTGCACGGCTACCCCGTGGGCATCCTCGCCAACGCCCAGGGGGTCCTCTTCAGCGAGGAGTCGCAGAAGGCGGCCCAGTTCATCCAGCTCGCCAACCAGCGGGACGTCCCGCTCCTGTTCCTGCACAACACCACCGGCTACATGGTCGGCAGGGAGTACGAGCAGGGCGGCATCATCAAGCACGGCGCGATGATGATCAACGCCGTCTCCAACTCCCGCGTCCCCCACCTGTCCGTCCTGATGGGGGCGTCCTACGGCGCCGGCCACTACGGCATGTGCGGCCGGGCCTACGACCCGCGCTTCCTCTTCGCCTGGCCCAGCGCCAAGTCCGCCGTCATGGGCCCCCAGCAGCTCGCCGGCGTGCTCTCCATCGTCGCCCGCCAGTCCGCCGCCGCGAAGGGGCAGCCCTACGACGACGAGGGCGACGCGGCGCTGCGCGCCATGGTGGAGCAGCAGATCGAGTCCGAGTCGCTGCCCATGTTCCTGTCCGGGCGGCTCTACGACGACGGCGTCATCGACCCGCGCGACACCCGCACCGTCCTCGGCCTGTGCCTGTCGGCCGTCCACACCGCGCCCTACCAGGGGGCGCGCGGTGGCTTCGGCGTCTTCCGGATGTGAGGGAACCACTGTGACCAGCGAGGAGCACCCTGTGATCCGCACCGTCCTCGTCGCCAACCGGGGCGAGATCGCCTGCCGGATCTTCCGCACCTGCCGCGAGGCGGGCATCCGGACGGTCGCCGTGCACTCCGACGCCGACGAGAACGCCCTCCACGCGCGCGTGGCGGACGCGGCCGTCCGCCTGCCGGGCACCGCCTCTGCCGACACGTACCTGCGCGGCGACCTGATCGTGAAGGCCGCGCTCGCCGCCGGCGCCGACGCCGTGCACCCCGGCTACGGCTTCCTCTCCGAGAGCGCCGGCTTCGCGCGGGCCGTCACCGACGCGGGCCTGACCTGGATCGGGCCGCCGCCGGAGGCGATCGAGGCGATGGCGTCCAAGACCCGTGCCAAGGAACTGATGGGCATCGCCCCCCTCGGCGAGGTCACCGAGGCCGACCTGCCGGTGCTGGTGAAGGCGGCGGCCGGCGGCGGCGGGCGCGGCATGCGCGTCGTACGGCGGCTCGCCGACCTCGACGCCGAACTGACCGCCGCCCGCGCGGAGGCGGCGAGCGCCTTCGGCGACGGCGAGGTCTTCGTCGAGCCGTACGTGGAGGACGGGCGCCACGTCGAGGTGCAGATCCTCGCCGACACCCACGGCACGGTGTGGGTGCTCGGCACCCGCGACTGCTCCCTCCAGCGCCGCCACCAGAAGGTGATCGAGGAGGCCCCGGCCCCCGGCCTGGACGCCTCCCTCACCCGGGACCTGCACGAGCAGGCCGTCCGCGCCGCCCGCGCCGTGCACTACACCGGGGCCGGGACCGTCGAGTTCCTCGTCGCCGACGGCCACGCGCACTTCCTGGAGATGAACGCCCGCCTGCAGGTCGAACACCCCGTCACGGAGGCGGTGTTCGGCATCGACCTGGTCGCCCTCCAGCTCCGCGTCGCCGAGGGCCACGCCCTGGGGAGCGAGCCGCCGCCCCCGCGCGGCCACGCCGTCGAGGCCCGCCTGTACGCCGAGGACCCGGCGCACGGGTGGGCGCCGCAGACCGGCCGCCTGCACCGCCTCGCCGTCCCGGACGGCATCCGCCTGGACACCGGCTACACCGACGGCGACGACATCGGCGTCCACTACGACCCGATGCTGGCCAAGCTCGTCGCCCACGCGGCCACCCGCGCGGAGGCCGTCCGGCGGCTCGCCGGGGCCCTGGAACGGGCGGCGATCCACGGCCCGGTCACCAACCGGGACCTGCTCGTCCGCTCCCTGCGCCACGAGGAGTTCACCTCCGCCCGCATGGACACCGGCTTCTACGCACGCCACTTGACCGCCCTCACCGAGCCCGCCCCCGACCCCCTCGCCCCGCTGGCCGCCGCCCTCGCCGACGCGAGCGCCCGCGCGGGCCGCTTCGGTGGCTGGCGCAACCTGCCCTCGGCGCCCCAGGTCAAGCGGTACGCCCTGGCCGGCGAGGAACACGAGGTCCGCTACCACCACACCCGCGCGGGCCTCACCGCGGAAGGCGTACGCGTGGTGCGGGCCGACGCCCGCTCCGTCGTCCTCGAGACCGACGGCGTACGGCGCCGCTTCGAGATCGCCCGCTACGGCGACACCGTCCACGTCGGCTCCACCACCCTCACCGCCCTGCCCCGCTTCCCCGACCCCGCCGCCGAGCACGCCCCCGGCTCCCTCCTCGCCCCCATGCCCGGCACGGTCGCCCGCGTCGCCGAGGGCGTGACGGAGGGTGCACGCGTGGAGGCGGGCCAGCCCCTGCTCTGGCTGGAGGCGATGAAGATGGAACACCGGATCACCGCCCCGGCCGACGGCACCCTGACGACCTTGAAGGTCGTCCCCGGCCAGCAGGTCACGGTCGGCTCGCTCCTGGCGGTGGTGCAGGAGACCTAGGGGCGCGGGACTGCATGGAACATGCGGCTGCGCCGCGTGAGCGCGACAAGCCACGACGAATCCCGCACCCGACCCGAAGGAGCACAGAGATGACCCCCCTCCTCGAATCCGAAGAGCACACGTCCCTCCGCGCAGCGGTATCCGCCTTCGCCCGGAGCCACCCCCGCTCCGACAACCGGCAGTTCTGGCAGGAGGCCGCCAAGCTCGGCTACATAGGCGTCAACCTGCCCGAGGCCTACGGCGGGGGAGGCGGCGGCATCACCGAACTCTCCCTCGTCCTGGAGGAGATGGGCGCCGCCGGCAACCCCCTCCTCATGATGATCGTCTCCCCGGCGATCTGCGGCACCGTCATCGCCCGCTTCGGCACCGAGGCCCAGAAGCGGGAGTGGCTCCCGGCGCTCGCCGACGGCAGCCGCCTGATGGCCTTCGGCATCACCGAACCCGACGCCGGCTCCAACAGCCACCGCATCACCACCACCGCCCGCCGCGACGGCACCGACTGGCTCCTCACCGGCCGCAAGGTCTTCATCAGCGGCGTCGACATCGCCGACGCCACCCTGATCGTCGGCCGCACGGAGGACGCCCGCACCGGCCGGCTCAAGCCCTGCCTGTTCATCGTCCCCCGCGACACCCCCGGCTTCGAGCGACGGCAGCTCGACATGGAACTGAACGCCGAGGAGAAGCAGTTCGAGCTGACCCTCGACGACGTGCGGCTGCCCGCCGAGGCCCTCGTCGGCGACGAGGACGCCGGCCTGCTCCAGCTCTTCGCCGGCCTCAACCCCGAGCGCGTGATGACCGCCGCCTTCGGTATCGGCATGGGCCGCTACGCGCTGACCCGCGCCCTGGACTACGCCCGCGAACGCACCGTGTGGAAGACCCCGATCGGCGTCCACCAGGCCATCGCCCACCCCCTCGCCCAGGCCCACATCGAGCTGGAACTGGCCCGTCTGATGACGCAGAAGGCCGCCCACCTCTACGACGCCGGTGACGACACGGCCGCCGGCGAGGCCGCCAACATGGCCAAGTACGCGGCCGGCGAGGCCTGCGTGAAGGCCGTCGACCAGGCCGTGCACACCCTCGGCGGCAACGGCCTCACCCGCGAGTTCGGGCTCGCCCGGCTGATCACGGCGGCGCGCGTGGCCCGGATCGCGCCGGTGAGCCGCGAGATGATCCTCAACTACGTGTCCCACCAGACCCTCGGCCTGCCCAAGTCGTACTAGCCCGCCCTGGAGGAACCGTGTTCCGCAGCCAGTACGCAGCCGTCCCGCCCGTCGACCTGCCCATCCACGACGCGGTCCTCGGCCGGGCCGCCGCCTTCGGGAACACCCCGGCGCTGATCGACGGCACCGACGGCACCACCCTCACCTACGAGCAGGTCGACCGGTTCCACCGGCGGGTCAGCGCCGCCCTCGCCGAGGCCGGCGTCGGCAAGGGCGACGTCCTCGCCCTGCACAGCCCCAACACCGTCGCCTTCCCCCTCGCCTTCTACGCCGCCACCCGCGCCGGCGCCTCCGTCACCACCGTGCACCCGCTCGCCACCGCCGAGGAGTTCGCGGGGCAGCTCGGGGACTCACGGGCCCGCTGGATCGTCACCGTCTCACCCCTGCTGGACACCGCCCGCCGGGCCGCCGCACTCGCGGGCGGCGTCCAGGAGATCTTCGTCTGCGACAGCGCCCCCGGGCACCGCTCGCTCGCCGACATGCTGGCCTCGACCGCACCCGAACCCTCCGTCACCCTCGACCCCTCCGAGGACATCGCCGCGCTGCCCTACTCCTCGGGCACCACCGGCACCCCCAAGGGCGTGATGCTCACCCACCGGCAGATCGCCACCAACCTCGCCCAGCTCGAACCCCTGGTGCCCGCCGGCCCCGGCGAACGCATCCTGGCCGTCCTGCCGTTCTTCCACATCTACGGGCTCACGGCCCTCATGAACGCCCCGCTGCGGCTCGGCGCCACCGTCGTCGTCCTGCCCCGCTTCGACCTGGAGCAGTTCCTCGCGGCCATCCAGAACCACCGCATCACCGGCCTGTACGTCGCCCCGCCGATCGTCCTCGCCCTCGCCAAGCACCCCCTCGTCGCCGACTACGACCTCTCCTCCCTCACGTACGTCCTCAGCGCCGCCGCCCCCCTGGACGCGCAGCTCGCCGCCGCCTGCTCGCGGCGGCTCGGTCTGCCGCCCGTCGGCCAGGCGTACGGCATGACCGAACTGTCCCCGGGCACCCACGTCGTCCCCCTGGACGCCATGGGCGACGCACCGCCCGGCACCGTCGGCCGGCTCGTCGCCGGCACCGAGATGCGCATCGTCTCCCTCGACGACTCCGGCAAGGACCTCGGCGTCGGGGAGTCCGGCGAGATCCTGATCCGCGGGCCCCAGGTCATGAAGGGCTACCTCGGCCGCCCCGACGCCACCGCCGCCCTCATCGACGAGGACGGCTGGCTGCACACCGGGGACGTCGGGCACGTGGACGCCGACGGTTGGTTGTACGTCGTCGACCGCGTCAAGGAACTGATCAAGTACAAGGGCTTCCAGGTGGCCCCCGCCGAACTCGAAGCCCTCCTGCTCACCCACCCCGGCGTCGCCGACGCGGCCGTCGTCGGCGCCCACGACGACGACGGCAACGAGATACCGCACGCCCACGTGGTGCGCCGGCCGACCGCGCCCGACCTCTCGGAGAGCGAGATCATGCTGTACGTCGCCGAGCGCGTCGCTCCCTACAAACGCGTCCGCCGGGTCACCTTCGTCGAAGGCGTCCCCCGGTCCGCCAGCGGCAAGATCCTCCGCCGGGAACTGCGAGGCAGCCGGTGACCGCGCTCGGCCGCTCCCGCGCACGCGGCGTTGCGACCCTCACCCTCGACTCCCCGCACACCCGCAACGCCCTCTCGGCGGCCCTCGTCACCGACCTGGCCGCCGCCCTCACCGACGCCGGACGCGACCCGGACGTCCGCGCCGTCGTCCTCACCCACACCGGCAACACCTTCAGCGCCGGCGCCGACCTGCGCGACCCGCCCGACCCGGACGCCCTGGTCGGCCTGGTCCGCGGCATCGTCGAACTGCCCAAGCCGGTCGTCGCCCGCGTCACCGGACACGTCCGCGCGGGCGGCCTCGGCCTGCTCGCGGCCTGCGACATCGCGGGCGCCTCCACCGACTCGACGTTCGCCTTCACCGAGGTCCGCATCGGCGTGGCCCCCGCCGTGATCTCCCTGCCCCTGCTGCCCCGCACCGACCCCCGCGCCCTCGCCCGCTACTACCTCACAGGCGAGCGCTTCGACGCCGCCGAGGCCGCCCGGATCGGCCTGGTCACGGCGGCGGGCGACGACGTGGACGCCGTACTGGAACCCGTCCTGGACGGTGTGCGCCGCGCCTCACCGCAGGCGCTGACCGAGACGAAACGGCTGCTCACGGCTAGGGTGCTGGAGGCCTTCGACCGGGACGCGGCCCAGCTGGCCGCGCTCTCGGCCCGGCTGTTCGCCTCCCCGCAGGCCCGCGAGGGGATGACGGCCTTCCTCGAACGACGGGATCCGGAATGGGTGGTGTGAGCGGCGCCGTGGGCACGGCCGGCGCGGAGCGTGTTCCCAAGCAGGACCGCAGCCGGGCCACCCGGCAGCGGCTCCTGGAAGCGGCCGTGGCCTGCCTCGCCGAACGCGGCTGGGCGGGCTCCACGGTCTCCGTCGTCGCCGAACGCGCGGGTGTCACCCGCGGCGCCGCCCAGCACCACTTCCCGACCCGCGAGGACCTCTTCACGGCCGCCGTGGAGTACGTGGCGGAGGAACGCTCCGGCGCCCTGCGCGCGCTGTTCCCCGAGGGCACGGCGGCCGACGACCGCCGGGCCGTCGTCTCGGCCCTGGTCGACCTCTACACCGGCCCCCTGTTCCGGGCCGCCCTGCACCTGTGGGTCGCCGCCTCCGACGAGGAGCAGCTGCGGGGCCGGGTGACCGAGCTGGAGGCCCGCGTCGGCCGCGAGAGCCACCGCATCGCCGTCGAACTCCTCGGCGCCGACGAGACCCGCCCCGGCGTCCGCGAGACCGTCCAGGGCCTCCTCGACATGGCCCGCGGCCTGGGCCTGGCCACCCTCCTCACCGACGACGCGGCCCGTCGGCGACGGGTGGTCGACCAGTGGGCGCGGCTGCTGGACGAGGCGCTGGGCTGAGCCGTCCCGTCCCTCAGGGGCTGAGCCGCTCCACCCGCCAGCCCCCGTCCGCCTCCGCCACGTACCGGAGCCGGTCGTGCAGCCGGTTCTCCCGCCCCTGCCAGAACTCCACCTCCCGCGGCACCACCCGGAACCCGCCCCAGTGCGGCGGCACCGGCACCTGCTCGCCCTCCGGATACCGCGCGGCCAGCTCCGCGTACGCGGCGTCCAGGGCGTCCCGCCCGGTCACCACGGACGACTGGACACTGGCCCAGGCCCCCAGCTGGGAGCCGTGGGGCCGGGTGCGGAAGTACGCGGCGGTCTCGTCCCGCCCGGTACGCTCCGCGACGCCCGTGACGATCACCTGCCGGGCCATCGGATGCCAGGGGAACAGCAGCGAGACCTGCGGGTTCTCCGCCAGCTCGCGCGCCTTGCGGGAGCCGTAGTTGGTGTAGAAGACGAACCCCTGCTCGTCGAAGTGCTTCAGCAGCACCGTGCGGGAGCTGGGCCGCCCCCGCGCGTCGGCCGTCGAGACGACCACGGCGTTCGGCTCGAAGAGCCCGCCCTCGGTCGCGGCCTGCCGGAACCAGCGCGCGAACTGCTCGACGGGCGTGGCGGCCAGCTCGGTCTCGGCGAGTCCGTCGGCCCGGTACTGCTTGCGCATCGAGGGGAGATCGAAGGGAGCGGCGTCGCGATCGGTCACGCCGCCATCCTGCCGTACCGGCGATGTTCTTGGTCACTGCGTGGCACTGAGTGCCGCACCCCCTCCCCAAGCGTGTCACTCGGGGATATCGTGCTTGCTCCCGCTCCGGTCGGATGAACGCCGACCGTACGGGGCATCACAGGGGTGACCGCCAGGACCGCGAGTCGTCGACACGACCGTGGATCCGAGGGACCGAGCGTCCACGGGGGCGCCGCACCGCCTCCGCACCGGTCGCCACACATCACGATCACGAGGAGCCGCTGATGTCCGACTTCGTACCCGGGCTCGAGGGAGTCGTCGCGTTCGAGACGGAGATCGCCGAACCCGACAAGGAGGGCGGCGCGCTGCGCTACCGCGGCGTCGACATCGAGGACCTCGTCGGCCACGTCTCCTTCGGCAACGTATGGGGTCTGCTCGTCGACGGCGCCTTCAACCCCGGTCTGCCGCCCGCCGAGCCCTTCCCGATCCCCGTCCACTCCGGCGACATCCGCGTCGACGTCCAGTCCGCCCTCGCCATGCTCGCCCCCGTCTGGGGCCTCAAACCCCTCCTCGACATCGACGCCGAGCAGGCCCGCGCGGACCTCGCCCGCGCCGCCGTCATGGCCCTGTCCTACGTCGCCCAGTCCGCCCGCGGCCAGGGCCTGCCCATGGTCCCGCAGCGCGAGATAGACAAGGCCGGCTCCGTCGTCGAACGCTTCATGATCCGCTGGCGCGGCGAACCCGACCCCAAGCACGTCGCCGCCGTCGACGCCTACTGGACCTCGGCCGCCGAGCACGGCATGAACGCCTCCACCTTCACCGCCCGCGTCATCGCCTCCACCGGCGCCGACGTGGCCGCGGCCCTCTCCGGAGCGGTGGGTGCCATGTCCGGCCCGCTGCACGGCGGCGCCCCCTCGCGTGTCCTGCACATGATCGAGGAGATCGAGCGCACCGGCGACGCGGAGGCCTACGTCAGGAAGACCCTCGACGCGGGCGAACGCCTCATGGGCTTCGGCCACCGCGTCTACCGCGCCGAGGACCCCCGCGCCCGCGTCCTGCGCCGCACCGCCCGCGAACTGGGCGCGCCGCGCTTCGAGGTCGCCGAGGCCCTGGAGAAGGCCGCCCTGACCGAACTCCACGCCCGCCGCCCCGACCGGGTGCTGGCCACCAACGTCGAGTTCTGGGCCGCCATCATCCTGGACTTCGCCGAGGTCCCGGCCCACATGTTCACCTCGATGTTCACCTGCGCCCGCACCGCCGGCTGGTCGGCGCACATCCTGGAGCAGAAGCGCACCGGCCGCCTGGTCCGCCCCTCCGCCCGCTACGTCGGCCCCGGACCCCGCGATCCGCGCGACATCGAGGGGTACGCCGGCATCGCGCACTGACCCGCGAACGCAGACGACCCGCGAGTCTGGTTCCTCCAGTGGAGGAGCCGGCCGGACGTACCGGCGACTCGCGGGTCGGGTGACTGCTGGGATTGGGCCGGCTGCACGCGTCTGTCACGCGCTGGTCCGGCACCGCACTCCGTGTGGTGACGGGCCGCTAGCCCGCAGCCACCTCACGCGTCCGGTTCTCATACATCTGCCGAACCACCTCCCTTCTCGTGTACCGCACAGCCTAGGAACCGGTCGGCGTCCGATCAATCGGTTTTCACGGTCGATTCGCCGGCGGTCTCCCATGGACGCGTCCGCGCTGGTCACCTACCGTTCGGCGCATGACACAGCGACAGGGGGAGCCGTCGGTCCCGGGGCTGCGGGTCGAGGCCGTGGACGGGGTCGCCATGGTGGAGGAGTGGCGGCACGTCCACAACGTGACCGTGCCGCCCGCGGCGATGAGTCCGGACCAGGCGCGGGAGCGCGCCGGGCGGTACCGGCTGGAGAACGCCTACCTCGGGGACGTGCTCGTCGGCTGCTCCACCGTGCGGCCGCCCCAGGGGGAGGAGCGGGTGGCGACCGTGATCGCCCGGGTCCTGCCCGGCCACCGCGGCCGCGGGATCGGTTCGGCGCTCTACGCGTCGGGGATGGCGCACGCGCGCGCCCTCGGTGCCGGGGCGGTGGAGACCGTGGTGCTGGCCGCGAACACCGAGGGGCTGAGGTTCGCCGAGGCGCGCGGGTTCGTGGAACGCGAGCGGTACGTGCTGGACGGCGAGAGCGACGAATGGGTCGATCTGCGGCTCGCCCGACGCCCCGCATGACGGGGGCGTATGCCGAGTTTCCGCAGTACAACGATTTTCGCAATCTTGTGGGAACTCGGTGTGTGCTGCATCACGTTCGAGTTGAATGAAGGCCAGTGAAGGCCAGTGAGCGAGCCGACGTACCGTACGGCGGACGCAGCCTGCAGGGGGTCCAGGTGAGTGCTTCCCGGAGTAGTGGGATCACCGACGAGCTGGGGCCGGACGAGCCGGAGCAGCCCGAGCGGGACGGCGCGGACCTGTTGGCCGCGCTGCTCGACGGCATGGACGCGGCCCTGTGCGCCTTCGACGGGGACGGGGTCGTCACCCATTGGAACCGGGAGGCGGAGCGCATCCTGGGCTGGACCGCGGCCGAGGCCGTGGGGCGGCAGGGCTTCGCGGGCTGGGCCGTGCGCCGGGCGGACGCCGGTGAGGTCGAGCAGCGGCTGCTGTCCGCGATGCGGGCGCCGGGCCGGCAGGTGCACGAGTTCGCGCTGCTGACCAAGGACGGCGGGCGGGTGCTGGTGCGCACCCAGTCCGCGGCCGTACGCGGCCCCGACGGCCGGCCCGCGGGGGTGTACTGCGCGTTCAGCGAGGTGCACGCCCAGATCGACCTGGAGCGTTCCATCGCGCTGAGCGAGGCCCTCCTGGAGGACGCGAGCTGGGGCGTGGTGCTGGTGGACGTGGATCTGCGGCCCGCCGTGGTGAACGCCCACGCGGCCCGGGCGCTGGGCGCCGGGCGTACGTCGGTGCTGGGCCGGCCGCTCGGCGACCTGCTCGCCCAGGGCGTGGAGGAGCTGGAGAGCGCGCTGACGCACGTGCTGGCGGAAGGGACGCCGCCGGGGCCCGCCGAGGTCTGGGTGAGCGTGCGCACCGCGGAGGGCGAGCGGCGCCGGTGCTGGCGCAGCGGCTTCGTGCGGCTGGCGTCGCCGCTGGCGGAGGAGCCGGTGCCGCTGGGTGTCGGCTGGCTGTTCCAGGACGTCACGGAGTCGAAGCAGGTCGAACAGGACGCGGCGCTGCTGCGGTTCCGGGCCAACCAGCTGCACCGCGCGGCGCGGGCGGCGGCCGAGTGCGAGGACCCGGCGGAGGCGGCGGTCGTCCACCTGGACTTCGCGCTCGCCGGGTTCGCCGACCACGCGCTGGTCGACCGGATCGTGGGCGGCGTGGCGGACACCGACGCCGACCCGGCGCAGCCGGTCCGGCTGGTCCGGGTGGCGGCCACGCCGTCCGGTGCGCCGGGACCGAGCGTGCCGGCCGGGACGACCGGGATGCCGGTGCGCTACGGCGCGAGCCACCCGGCGGTGCAGTGCGTGGAGCGGGCGGGTTCGGTGCGGGCCAGTGCCGGTGTGCGGGCGGTGCCGGCCGAGCGGGTGCGTGAGTGGGCGGCGGCCCGGCAGTGGCCGGCGGACACGGTGCACGGCCTGTGCGCGGTGCTGCGCAGCCGGGGCCGGACGCTGGGCGTCGTGACGTTCCTGCGGGGCTCGGGGCGGAGCGCGTTCGAGCGGTCCGACGCGATGTACGCCGAGGACGTGGCCGTGCGCATCGCGGCGGTGCTGGACCTGGCCGGTGCGGTGGGGAAGCGGTAGCGGAGGCGGCGCCTGTGCCGCCCGGGCGGGCGGGTCAGCGTCGGTAGAAGATCCGGTCGCGGTACTGGTCCAGTACCCGCTCGTTCCACTCGGGGCCGCCGTCCACGTTGCCGGAGCGCAGCAGGGGCGGTTCGATGCCCCGGTCGGCGAGGGCGGTGGCGGCCGTGGCCGTGATGGCCTGCATCAGGGCGCTGGTGACGACCGTGGAGGCGGGGGCGAAGGGCGCCGGGACGGTGTCGAGCGTGAGTTCCGCGTCGCCGACGGCGATCTTGGAGTCGAGCACGATGTCGCAGTGGTCCTTGAGGAAGGTGCCGGAGGAGTGCCGTGACGTGGTCTCGGCGGCGTAGGCCACCGAGGTCACGCCGATGACCCGCACCCCCAGCGCGCGGGCGTTCTGGGCCATCTCCACGGGCAGGGCGTTGCGCCCGGAGAGGGAGATGACGACCAGGGCGTCGCCCTCGCGCAGGGGCGAGGAGTCCAGCACCACGCCGGCGAGGCCGCCGACGCGTTCCAGGGCGGAGCCGAGGGTGGCGGGCATGACGTCGACGCCGACGACGCCGGGCACGGCGAGCAGGTTCATCAGGGCGAGCCCGCCGGCGCGGTAGACGGTGTCCTGGGCGGCGAGCGAGGAGTGACCGGCGCCGAAGGCGAAGAGCCGCCCACCGTTCTGCACGGTGTCGGCGAGCAGCGTGCCGGCCGCCTCGATGGCGTCGGCCTCCTCGTCGCGGACGCGTCGCAGGAGGTCGATCGCGGCGTCGATGAACTGGCCGGCCGGCTTGCGGTCGCTCATGCGGGACCCCTTAGGTGTGGCTGTGTCGCGGATCACCGTGCGGTCTGGACCACTGCGGTGTCAATACGGTGTCGGGGACGCCCGCCCGGGCCGCCGGGGCCCGGCTTTCCGCGGTGAGGCACGGTTGTCGGTGGTATGCGTCAGAATTGAATTCCAGGGCCAGCGCACGCGCCGGTGGGCCGTAGCCTCCGGCAATCTCATCAAGGGGCACGAATGTCCGGACTGATCGACACCACGGAGATGTATCTCCGCACCATCCTGGAGCTGGAGGAGGAAGGTGTGGTCCCGATGCGCGCCCGGATCGCCGAGCGGCTCGACCAGAGCGGTCCGACGGTCAGCCAGACGGTGGCGCGGATGGAGCGCGACGGTCTGGTGTCCGTGGCGGCCGACCGGCACCTGGAGCTGACCGACGAGGGCCGTCGGCTGGCCACCCGCGTGATGCGCAAGCACCGGCTGGCGGAGTGCCTGCTCGTCGACGTGATCGGCCTGGAGTGGGAGCAGGTGCACGCCGAGGCGTGTCGCTGGGAGCACGTGATGAGCGAGGCCGTGGAGCGCCGCGTGCTGGAGCTGCTGCGCCACCCGACCGAGTCGCCGTACGGGAACCCGATCCCGGGCCTGGAGGAGCTGGGCGAGACGGACGGAGCGGACCCGTTCCTGGACGAGGGCATGGTCTCGCTCGCCGACCTGGACCCGGGCCTGGAGGGCAAGACGGTCGTCGTGCGCCGGATCGGGGAGCCGATCCAGACGGACGCGCAGCTGATGTACACGCTGCGCCGGGCGGGTGTGCGGCCCGGCTCGGTGGTGAGCGTCACGGAGTCGGCGGGCGGGGTGCTGGTGGGCAGCGGCGGCGAGGCGGCGGAGCTGGAGTCGGAGGTCGCCTCCCACGTGTTCGTCGCCAAGCGCTGAAGACCGGCCGGCCGGGTCCCGTCCGTCGCGGGGCGTTCCGGCCACGGGTGTGATCCCGTCGTTTCCGGGAGCCGGTGAGCCGAATCGCAGCGCCCGGCGGCGTCGCGTGCAAGGCTGGGCGCGAGGCATATGACGTTGAGGGGCTCTGGGCCGTGTGCCGACAGCGATGTCGCCCGGCCGGGGAGGGGGAGGGTGTGACGGAGAGACGGAGAGGGCCCCGGCGCCGTGTGGCGCCGGGGCCTGTCCTCCCCTGTGCTGACCCGGAGCCCCGAGCTCTCAGGGTCAATCCCCTCGGACCGTTTTCCCCGAGCGGTCCGCCTCCCGTTGAAGATCTCCCCTGGGCGGCGACGATCAATCCCTGAGGGGTGTCACTCGAATGAGGGGTGTTGCTCAGCGAGACGGCCTCTTCGAATGGGCATTCGATACTCTGCGGACGTCGGACGGCCGCGCACGCGACGGCGGTCACGGCGAGCAGGACAGGCACGGCAGGCAGGACACGGTTCACAGGACCGGCCGGCCCGGCAGGGGCGGGCGGTCCGAGCGGAGCTTGGGGGGTGCCAGGACCTATGGCGCGGCGCATCGACGTGACCGGCGCGGGCGGCGTACGCCTCGCGGCCTGGGAGTTCGGCGACCCTCCCAAGACCGGCGGGCCCTACGACACGGCCCTCGAAGACACGGCTCTCGGACACACGGCTCTCGGTGGCACGGCCTCCGGTGGCGCGGACGGGAGCGGCGGCGCCCTGTCGCGCACGCCCTCCGGGCCCTCCGCCCCCGGCACGGGTGACCTGCCGGGTGTGTTGTTGCTCCACGGTCTGATGGGCCGCGCCTCGCACTGGGCCCCCACCGCCCGCTGGCTCTCCGCCCGGCACCGGGCCGTCGCCCTCGACCAGCGCGGACACGGCCGCAGCGACAAGCCCCCGCGCGGCGCCTACACCCGGGAGGCCTACGTCGAGGACGTCGAGGCCGCCCTGGAGCAGCTCGGTCTCGGCCCGGCCGTCCTGATCGGCCACGCCATGGGCGCGTTGACCGCCTGGCAGCTCGCCGCGAAACGCCCCGACCTGGTCCGCGGCCTGATCATCTGCGACATGCGGGCGTCGGCGCTCGGCGCCGCCTCGCAGCACACCTGGACCGAGTGGTTCCGCGCCTGGCCCGTCCCCTTCGCCACACTCGCGGACGTGCGCAAGTGGTTCGGCGAGGACGACCCGTGGGTTGAGCGGCCCAACCCGGCCCGGGGCGAGTTCTACGTCGAGGTGATGGCCGAGTCCCCGGACGGCTGGCGGCCCGTCTTCGAACCGGAGCAGATGCTCAGGTCCCGGGAGACGTGGGTCTACGACGCCCACTGGGAGGAGCTGGCCCAGGTCCGCTGCCCGACCCTGGTCGTCCGCGGCCTCGACGGCGAGCTGGGCCGCGCGGAGGCGCAGGAGATGGTCCGCGTGCTCCCGCGCGGCCAGTACGCGGAGGTCGCCGACGCCGGCCATCTCGTCCACTACGACCAGCCGGAGGCGTGGCGGGCGGCCATCGAGCCGTTCCTGGACGCCCTCAGGGAGTCCTGACCCGGGCGCCGGCGGGGGAGGGCGGCCGGCGTCAGCCTTGCTTGCCGTCCTTCCCGTGGTGCGTGGCGCGGGCGGCGACTGCCCTAACGGTCCCTGCCGCAGGCGTACGCCAGCGGTGAGATCAGCTCCTCCACGTCCGGCAGCCACCGGTTCGCCGGGGTGGGCCGGCACGCCCACTGCACGGCCCCCCGCGTCCCGTACCGCGTGGGCGGGGCGGCCACGAAGGTGCCCTCGCCCAGCGCGGTCAGGTCGAGGGACGACGGCGACCATCCCAGCCGCCGCACGAGGTCCGGCATCTTGGCCGCGGCACCCGGGAGGACGAAGAACCGCATCCGCCGGTCCGGCGTCAGCGTCACCGGGCCGAGCGTCAGCTCCATCCGCTCCATCCGGGCCAGCGCCAGGAAACCCGCGGTCTCGGGCACGTCGATCGCGTCGAACGTCCGCCCGGTGGGCAGCAGGATCGACGCCGTCGGCTGCTTCTGCCACATACGCCGGGCGACGGTGGCGCTGCCCGTCGCCTGGGTCGCCCAGTCCTCGCGCGCCGGGTGCGCGCCCGGGGCGGCGCACGCCGGGTCCCCGCAGGAGCAGCGCTGCACCCCGTCGGCGGCTTCGAGCCAGGTGCCGGGGAACACGTCCCAGTGGCGCTCCTCGGCGTAGCGTACGGCGGTCTCCAGCAGCGATGCACCGCGCTGCTGGGGGATCTGAGCGGCTTCGGTGCCCGGGATGGTCTCTTCCACGTGGAACTCAACTCCCGCGCCCACCCCGGGTTACGGGGGCCCGCCCGTCTCCCGCGCCGGCCCTCCCGAGGCGTGCCCGCCGGGCCCCGCCCCGCCCTTTGCGCCGGGGAGGAGCACCGATTCCGCACCTGGGGCGCATGGGTGCATGTTCGGGGGCGCGCGGGAGGATCCACCGCGGGAGCTGGGTAGCCACGTCTGGGGCCGGCGGCGGCCGTTGCCCCGGCAATCCTCGCAAGCTTCGCAAGTCTCGCATTGTCGGCACATCGACGGGGCATTGATCTTCACGGCCGGATCCATCGGTCCGCCGGGACAGCACCGATACCGCATGACACCGCAAGAGACCGCATGGGGGTTACGCCATGGCCGCAAGGCCTCTCGTCGCGCGGCAGCCGAACGAACGACTGCAGGCGCTCATTCAGGAAGCGGGCTGCTCGAACGCGGGCCTCGCCCGCCGGGTCAACGTGTGCGGGGTCGAGCACGGACTCGACCTGCGGTACGACAAGACCTCCGTGGCCCGCTGGCTGCGCGGACAGCAACCGCGGGGCCGGGCACCGGCGATCATCGCCGAGGCGCTCGGACGCAAGCTCGGCCGCACGGTCACGATCGACGAGATCGGCATGGCCAACGGCAAGAACCTCGCGTCGGGTGTCGGCCTCCAGTTCTCGCCGACGGTACTGGGCGCCATCGAGCAGGTCTGCGAGCTGTGGCGCAGTGACGTCGGCCGCCGGGACTTCCTGTCCGGTTCCTCCGTCGCCGCCTCCGCGCTCGTCGAACCGAGCCGGGACTGGCTGATCTCCGCCCCCGACTCGCAGGTCTCGCGCTCGGCCGGGCCGCGGGTGGGGCCCTCCGACGTGGCGGCCGTGCGGGCGATGACGCAGGCGCTGGTGGACCTGGACCACCAGTACGGCAGCGGGCACGTGCGCCCGGTGGTCGTGCACTACCTGAACAGCGTCGTCTCCGGGCTGCTCGCGGGCTCCTACCGGGAGGCGGTCGGACGGGAGTTGTTCGCCACGGTCGCCCGATTGACCGAACTGGCCGGATACATGGCCGTCGACACCGGGCAACCGGGGCTCGCCCAGCGGTACTACATCCAGTCGCTGCGGCTCGCGCAGGCGGCCGGCGACCGCGGGTACGGCGGGTACGTCCTCGCCGCGTCCATGAGTCACCTGGCCGCTCAGCTCGGCAACCCGCGCGAGATCGCGCAGTTGGCGCGCGCGGCGCAGGAGGGCGCGCGGGGGCGGGTGACACCGCGGGCGGAGGCGATGTTCCACGCGGCCGAGGCCCGCGGCCACGCGCTCCTCGGCGACGTGCGGGCCGCCCACACGGCGGCCGGACGGGCGGTCGCCGCGATGGACGCGGCCGACGCGTCCTCCGGGGACGACCCCGTGTGGATCGCGCACTTCGACGAGGCCTATCTCGCCGACGAGTTGGCCCACTGCCACCGGGACCTCGGGCAGGCCGACGCCGCGGCGCGGTACGCGCGGGAGTCCCTGGACGGGCACCCCGAGTCACGGGCGCGCAGGCGGGCCATCGGGCATGTGCTGCTGGCCACCGCCCAGGTGCAGCAGCGGGAGATCGAACAGGCCTGCACCACCGCGACGAAGGCGGTGGAACTCCTGGAGACGCTCCGCTCGAACCGGGGCGCCGAGTACCTGGACGACTTCCAGGCGCGGCTGGAACCGTACCGGGAGGAGGCGGTGGTGAGGGAGTTCGGGGCGCGGCTCGACCTCCAGCCCGCGGCGTGAACGCGAGGGCCGCGCGCACGTGAACTCACGGGAAACGGCGGCACGGTGAGCGCGAGCCACCGTGAACAGCGTGCCGCGGCCCGGTTTTGTTACTGCTGTCACAGGGAAGGAGTCCACGCCCCATGCGGCGTGGCAGTGGGCTCCGGGGACCCGGTAGCGTGAGCCGACGATTCCGAAGGTCCCCCATTCGTAGGAGTCCCGGTGACGCAGAGTGGACAGGGCGAGGAGCCCTCGGCGCGACCCGCGCGCGAAGGCATCGTGCTGCCCTCCGACGGTGGCGAGCCGCTGCTGCCGGGCCTGGCAGGCACAGGTGCCGGCCCGGCCGGCCGGCCCGTGCCCCCCTCGGCGCCGCCCGGCGGCCAGGCCTGGGACCGGCCGTGGGGTCCCGATCAGCAGCAGGGCCCGGCGCAGGACCAGGGCTGGCCGACGCCGGCCGGAGCCCAGCCCTGGGACTCCGGGCGGCCGGAGACCGCCCAGCCGCCCGCCGCGCACGGCTGGCCCGCGCAGGACGGCCCGGGCCGGTCGCCCGGCGCCCTGCCGCCCCAGGCGGGCCCCGGCCCGCTCCCCCCGGAGGGCGCGCAGGCCCCGGCGGCGTACGGCGCCCCGGCCTCGGCCTACGGCGGCCAGGTTCCGGGTGCGTACGGTGACCAGGCGAGCGGCCAGGGCGCGGGTGCGTACGGTGAGCAGGTTCCGGGTGCGTACGGCGACCAGGGCTACGGCGCGGGGTCCTCGTACCCGCAGCAGGGTCAGGGGGCCGGGTCCCGGGCGCCGCAGCAGCAGTCCGCACCGCTGCCGTCGGCCGACGAGGGGCTCACCCAGTTCCTGCCGCCGGTCGGGACACCCGCGGACGAGGGCGCGACGCAGTACATACCCCCCGTGGGACCGGGGGCGCTGCCTCCGGAGAGACCCGCGCAGACGCACGCCCGGCACGGCCGGCCCGACGCCGAGTCGACGCAGTTCCTCGGCCGGGCCCCGCAGCACTACCCGACGCAGGACGCGGCCGGACACCGGCCCGCCCCCGCGGCGCCCGCCCCGCACCCCGACGCCGAGGCCACGCAGTACATCGCCCCCGTGCCCGGCGGCCCCGCGCCGGCCCCCTACGGAGCGCCCGGCGGTGAGGAGAACCGCCAGCCGCCCGCCGAGTTCGACAACCTCTTCCGCAGCGGGCCCGGCGCCGACAGCCCGGCCTCGTCCACCCAGCAGATGCCCCGCTTCGACGAGCCGCAGCCGCCGCGCCCCGGCGACCGGTCCGGGTACGCCCCCCAGGGCCCCGGCGGTGGCGGCGGCGGCAGGCGGCGCGGGAACGAGGACGGCGGCGGCCGCGGCGGCCGCGGCGGCCGCGGTGGACGGACGGGTTCCCGGCTGCCGCTCCTGGCGGCCGTGGGGGTCGGCATCGCCGTCGTCGGCGTCGGGGCCGGCGCGATGATGGCGGGCGGGGGCGGCGAGGAGGACACCGGCGGCAACCAGACCGTGTCCGCCACCGCCCCGGCCTCCGCCTCCGCGTCCGCCTCCGCCTCCGCGTCGCCGTCCGCGGACCCGGTCCGGCAGCAGGCCGTCGAGCTGGACAAGCTGCTGGCCCACAGCGGCAACAGCCGGTCCGCGGTGATCAACGCCGTGGGCGACGTGAAGACCTGCGACAACCTGCCCCAGGCGGCCAAGGACCTCCGTGAGGCCGCCAAACAGCGCACCGGGCTGGTCACCAGCCTCTCCCGGCTGAGCGTGGACAAGCTGCCCCGGCACTCCGAGCTGACCACCGCCCTCACCAAGGCGTGGCAGGCCTCGGCGTCGGCCGACAACCACTACGCGGCCTGGGCCGACCAGACGGCCGGCAAGAACGGCTGCAAGAAGGGCAAGCCCCGCTCCAGCCCGGGGGCCGGCAACCGGGAGAGCGGCACGGCGAGCAAGGAGAAGGCGAAGGCCGCCAAGCTCTGGAACGCCATCGCCAAGGAGTACGGCCTGACGGAACGCCAGCCCACCCAGCTGTGACGGCCCCCGGCCCCCGCCTCCGGGCGCCGGGCCGGGCGGTTCGCTCAGGCCACGTCGGCGTTCTGCAGGGTGCGGGTGGTGTCCAGGGTGCCCTGGCGGGCCGAGACGAGCCGGCCCTCGCGTACGACCTGCAGCGACACCTCGGTGTTGACCAGGCGCGGGAAGCCGACCGAGGCCAGCTTGTCCGCGAACGTCCACCGGAGCGGCGGCGTGAGACCGCCCGTGCCGATCTCCAGCCCGCCGTCCAGGGCCCGCCGGACGGTGTCGGCGCCGACCTCGCCGTCACCGAGGGACTCGACCACCTTCCTGAGGACGGTGTACGCGATGTACGTGGTCTGCACCCCGGCGTCCGCCGCGTCGACGTCGTTGTCGCCGAACGCCTGCTCCTTGATCACCTTCTTCATCCCGGCCCAGGCGGGGTCGCTCACCGACGGGTACCAGCCGGTGACGTACGCCCCCTCGTAGGGCCCGGACTCCCCGCCGCTCGCGTTGATCGTGGTCTGGTCGACGCTGCCGAGCACGGTCGCGGTCCGCACCTCGGGGTGGTCCTCGCGGGCCCGGCGGAAGGAGTCCATGAAGATGCCCGTGCGGTCCCCGAGAACGGGCACCACGCACCCCCGGTCCGACGAGTCGGCGGTCGCCCACCGCAGTGCCTGCTCGGACTGGCCGCCGTACTCGGTGGCGTCCTCCGCCGCCCGCTGGTCGTGGGCGTGCTCGTGACCGCCCGAGGCGAGCCCGGAGTCGAGCAGCACGGGCAGCTCGTCGCCCGCGATGGTGTCGGGCCGGACGAGGGTGACCGGCCCGCAGGAGCCGGCGAGGGCGCTGCCGAGGCCGGCCAGCAGCGCGGGCTGGCCCCCGTTGACCGGGTAGGACAGCGGGCTGGTGAACTCCGTGTTGGTGATGCCGTAGCCGCCGATGTAGGGGATTCCGGCGCCCTCCAGCACGGGGAGGAAGGAGTCGGCGTGCTGGCTGTAGGAGCCGACGACCGCGACCGCGTTCTCCTTGACCGCGAGGCGGGCGCACTTCGCGGCGGTCACGCTGTCGTTGTGGTCGTTGCAGGTCAGGACGTTGAGCTTGCGTCCGCCGAACCCGCCCTGGGCGTTGACGGAGCGGGCGTAGGCCCGGGCGAAGGCGGGCATGCCGGGCTTGTTGGTCGCGCCCGTGTCCTGGGGCGCCCAGGTCATGACGGTGATCGGGTCGTCGTCCCCGGAACCCCCCGTGGTACCGGGGACGACCCCGCAGCCGACGGCGAGCGACGCGCACGCCACCAGCGCGCCCGCGGACAGGACACCGGTGCGGGATGTCCGGGAGCGGCCGCGGAGGCCGCGGAGGAAGGTGCTGCGGGTGGGTCGCCTGCCGGTCATGTGCCCGCACGATTCCGTCACACGGCTAACCTGGAAGTGACCTGCGGTCAACGCATGGTGACACCGGGGTGAATTGCGGGGGCCGGTGAGGCGTGGAGGAGGGGGAACGTACGATCGATGACCGTGCAAGGTTCGGAGAACTCTTCCCGTCGCGGCCGCCGCTCCTCCACCATGGGCGGCATGCCACTCAACGACATGCCGTGGTGGCGCTGGCGCAGCCAGGTGCGCTCCGCGCTGCACATGCTCTCCGCCCCCGCCTTCCAGCGGGACGTCTGGCTCGCCGGTGTGGACGGCTACGGTGACGTCACGGACGCGGTCTACCGGCTGGTGGAGGACACCTGGCTGGACCACTGGTCCGCCGAGAAGTACGTGGGCACGGTCTTCCGGGACTCGCAGGAGGCGGCGCTCGTGGACACCGCCGTGCTGCGGGTGCTGCGGATCATGCACCAGGTGGGGCCGGACGCGCCGGTGACCGCCTACCTCGAACACCCCGACTGGCCGGAGGCGGTCCGGGCGGCGCGCGACGCGCACGTGCGGCTGGCCACCAGCGACGGCGAGGACCCGGAGGCGGAGCCGCGCACGCTGGAGCTGCTGCGCCTCCTGACCCGGTCCGCCTGAGCGGGCACCCGGGCCCCTCCCGCGGGCCCGCAAGGTCCGGCCGCGTGGCGCCCGGGTCCGCCTGGCGGGACGCCACTCGGCCCCGCGGCCCGGATATGGGACCCTGTCCTGCATGAATGAGCCGTCCCCCGCCGCCGTCCCGCCGGCCGCCGCCCCGGCCGACCAGTACGTCCTGACCCTGTCCTGTCCGGACAAGCAGGGCATCGTGCACGCCGTGTCCAGCTACCTGTTCATGACCGGCTGCAACATCGAGGACAGCCAGCAGTTCGGCGACCACGACACGGGACTGTTCTTCATGCGCGTCCACTTCTCGGCCGAGGCGCCGGTGACCGTGGACAAGCTGCGCGCCAGCTTCACGGCGATCGGGGACGCCTTCCACATGGACTGGCAGATCAACCGGGCCGACGAGAAGATGCGCGTCGTGCTCATGGTCAGCAAGTTCGGGCACTGCCTGAACGACCTGCTCTTCCGGGCCCGGATCGGTGCGCTGCCGGTGGAGATCGCCGCAGTGGTGTCCAATCACACCGACTTCGCCGAGCTGGTGGGTTCCTACGACATCCCCTTCCACCACATCCCCGTGACACGGGACACCAAGGCGGAGGCGGAGGCGCGCGTCCTGGAGATCGTGCGCGAGGAGAACGTCGAACTCGTCGTGCTGGCCCGTTACATGCAGGTCCTCTCCGACGACCTCTGCAAGCAGCTCAGCGGCCGGATCATCAACATCCACCACTCCTTCCTGCCGAGCTTCAAGGGCGCCAAGCCGTACCACCAGGCGCACGCCCGGGGCGTCAAGCTGATCGGGGCGACGGCGCACTACGTGACGGCCGACCTCGACGAGGGGCCGATCATCGAGCAGGAGGTCGAGCGGGTCGGGCACGACGTCACGCCGGACCAGCTGGTCGCCGTCGGGCGGGACGTGGAGTGCCAGGCACTGGCCCGGGCCGTGAAGTGGCACGCGGAGCGGCGGATCCTCCTCAACGGGCGCCGCACGGTCGTCTTCGCCTAGGGCCGCGGGGGCGGCGATCCGCTCCTACATCCTGCTCAGGCTCGCCGCGGCGAACAGCACGTCCCTGATCGCCTCGCGGTCCCCCAGCTGCCCCGCCGCGGCGTCCGCCGGAGGCACGTGGCCCGCGGCCAGCCGGCAGAACTCCACGCCGTCCAGCGCCACATGGGCCACCTCGTGGTCGGCGGAGCCCTGCGCGCCCGGGGAGTCGAGCGGGATGAGCCACTCCCCGCCGCCCGAACCCTCGATCTCCAGGCGCAGGCTGCGCCCCGGCTCCCCCGCGGTCACCAGGCGCGGGCGGGCGGCCGGCGAGGCCAGCCCGTCCCGGCGACGGGCCGCGAGGACGTCCGGCAGCATCCTGGCCGCCAGGTCGATCATGCGGTGCAGATGACGCGCGGCGGGCGGCTCGTACGGGTAGTCCACCGCCTCGGCGATGTCCTCCGCGTGCACCCAGCACTCGAAGGCGCGGTCCAGCATGGCGTCGTGCAGCGGCAGTTCGAAGTCGCCGTAGGACACCGGCATCCGGCCTGCCTCGCCGGTGAACGACACGGTTTGTACGATGCCGTGGCTCTGCTCGCGCCAGGGTGCCCGCACCGCGCGGGTGGGCGGGTAGTGCGACGCCCGCCAGTACGCCTCGGTGCGGCCGGCCGGGGCGGCGGAGGGCGCGGCGACGTCGCCCAGCGGGTCGGCGAGACCCAGGGCGACCGCGACCAGGCCGTCGACGCTCAGCAGGTGCGCGATGACCCCGGCGACGGTGGTACGGCGGCTCGCGGCGCCGTCGGCCTCGTACCAGCGCAGCCGGACCGGCGCGTGCCACTCGGCGTCGCCGATGTCCTGGAGCAGCGCGTCCAGCCGTGCCGTCTCGGCGTCGTAGGGCGTCGCCCACTCGGGCACCGGGATGCGCGGCGGGCGCCGTTCCAGGCAGGCCCCCAGGACGCGGGTGCGCAGGGCGGGGTCCAGGTCGAGGCTCTCCGGGCGTTGCAGCAGTCCGACGGCCTCGCGCAGCCGCAGCGCCTCCTCGGCACAGGGGTCGCACTCGCCGAGGTGCTCCTCGACGGCGGCCGCCTCCTCCGCCGAGCAGGCCGCCAGCGCCCACGCGCCGAGCAGGGACGTCAGCACCTGGTGCTCCAGCGCGACCGGCCCGCCCGGCACCGCGTCGGGCAGCGCCCGCCCACTGTCCTCGACGGACACCCGGGGGAGCGGTATCCGCGCCGGGGAGGCGTCGCCGCCGGGTCGGCCGGGGTCGGCGGGGTTGCCGGGGGCGACGGGGGCGTCGCGCTCTGTGCGATGGCCGGGGTCTCCCGGACCTCCCGCGACCCCGGCATCGGCCCGGTGCCCGTCCGTGCCGGGGCCGTGCCGGCTCGCGGGGCTGCCGTGGGGGTGCGGCTGCCCGGGATCTTCGGTGTTCTCGGTGTTCCCGGTGTTCTCGTTCTCGTCGTGGGTGCCGTGCGCGTCCCTCATGCGGCGCCTCCGTATCCCGGCGGCGCCCCCGGTGCCCCCGGGGAGGCGGCGTCCCGGGCGGTGGAGAGGAGCTGGAGGCCGAGGCGGAGGCGGCGGCGGGCCTCGTCCTCCGTGACGCCGAGGTCGACGGCGGTCTGGCGGTAGTCGCGGCGCTGGAAGTAGGCCAGCTCCAGGGCGGCACGCAGCGGGGCCGGCATGGACTGGACGATGTAGTCGGCGCGGGCGGCGACCGAGGCGTGGCGCACCCTGCTCTCCAGCTCCTCGGTGGTCCCGGTGCCGCTGCGGGCCAGGGCGGCCGTCTCGGTGGCCCGCAGCCGCTGCACGGCCAGGCGGTGCGCCAGCGTGGCCACCCAGGTGCGCAGCGGGCCCTGCCGGGGGTCGTAGGCGTCCGGATGCTCCCAGACGTACGCGAAGACGTCGCGGGTGATGCGGTCGGCGGCCCTCTCGTCACCGAGCACCCGGTGCGCGAGACCGTGCACGAGGGAGGCGAACCGGTCGTACAGCTCCCCCAGGGCGGCGGCCTCGCCGCGCGCGAGGCGCTGCTGCATCTTGCGGTCCCAGCGCAGCGGTGCGTCGCTCTTCGCCATGCGGCCTCTCACCCCCAGTCCGTCGCCTGCTCGCGTCGTGCCCGTTCCGGTCTCCAGCCTGCGGCCGACGTCCCTCCGAATGTAGTCGGCACGTCCGACGTCGCACGCCCCTTTGTGCCAATGCGCGCCCCCGGCCGCCCGCAGGTGATAAGTGCCTCCCCTACCCTCTATCGTGCGACCGGATGCGATCGAACAGGATCGAAACGGTCTGGAACAAGCCGTTTTCGATCGACTCCCGTTTTCCGTGAGGCGTTTGCGGGAACGGCCGCTGGGCAGGTGCGCGCCCAAGAAGCGTAAGCACGGCTTCCGTTTCAGGAGCATGTGGTGGGATTCGGGTGATTCCGGACGTCCGTTGACCGGCGAATGAAGGGCATGGTGGTGACGCTCAATGTGACCGGCGGTGAGCAGGGCGAGTGGGCCGTGCTCCAGGTGTCGGGCGAACTGGACCTGGTGACGTCACCGGTGCTGCGGCAGCGTGTGCACGACGAGGTGGCCGAGGGGCGGCACAGCCTCGTCCTGGATCTCTCCGAGGTCCTGTTCTGCGACTCCAGCGGGGTCGGCGTGCTGATCGCCTCCCGGCGGCTCATCCGCTCCTGTCAGGGCCGGCTGCGCCTGATACTGCCCGCGCAGGGCGCCGTGGACGGTTCCCACGTCAACCGCGTCCTCGGCGCGCTCGGCGTGCGAAGGCTCTTCGACGTGCACCCGGACCTGGCCTCGGCGACCGGCGACGAACCGCGTCCGCTCTCCGCGTAGCGTCCGTCACGCGACCCCCACCACCCACCCGCCCGGCGCGCAGACACGCGGAACCCGCCCGCGCCCGCGCCCGGCGTCGTACGCTCCGAGCGAGACGCAGACCACCCACCGACGTGAGGCGGCCGGAGAGAACAATGGTCAACAGCGAGTACGAGCGCAGGATCGCCGCGCGGTTCACCACCTTCGACCAGGACGGCAACGGCTACATCGACCGCGCGGACTTCAACGCGGCGGCCAAGGCGCTGCTCGCCGAGTTCGGGACCGCCGCGCGGTCCGAGAAGGGGCAGGCCCTGTACGGCGGCGCGGAGGCGCTCTGGCAGGGCATGGCGGGCATCGCCGACCGGGACGGCGACCAGCGCATCACCCGTGAGGAGTTCGTCACGGCGGCGGTCAAGCGGCTGCGGGACAACCCGGACCGCTTCGCCGAGATCGCCCGCCCCTTCCTGCACGCGGCGCTGGCCGTCGCCGACACCGACGGCGACGGAGCCGCCACCGTCGAGGACGCCGCGCGCGTGCTCACGGCGCTCGGCGTGCCCGGGGACAGCGCCCGGTCGGTCGCCGCCGCGCTGGACACGGACGGCGACGGCACGGTGGGGGAGGCGGAGATCGTCCCGGCCTTCGCCCGCTACTTCACCGTGCCCGAGTAGCGCCCGCCGGGCCGACGACGCCCGGATGTCGCGGATCGTGGCGCGATCACGTCACTGAGCGTCGATACCGGGTCGTGTCCACCGCGTGACCCGTCACGGCCCGGAGTCGGCGCCACACTCCGGTACCTTGTGTGGGATGCGAGTGGTCCCGAGCGCCAGCCGTGCCGGAGTTGCCCCTGGGGCGGCTCCGGAAGCGGCGGTGTGCGCCTTGCCCCGCAGGGTGGAACGGCCGCCGGCCCCCGCCTGTTCGACTTCCCGTGACGGGCGTCGCACAGTATGCCGCACCCGTACTCCTTCGCGCTGGAATATGCCCGAAGCGCTTGTTGGCGTGACTGTACGTCAACCATGCTGTCCCGGAGGGGATTCACGTTCCGTGATTCCTGGCCCGGCCGTTGTTCTGGCCATGCAGAAAATGGCCACGATCGTGGCCCTCATGAGGCGCGAGCCTATGTGTCCGCCGGTTCGGATGGTGTGAGCGGTGCAGGTGCTTCAAGTGCAACTGGAGGTCCGGCCCGACCCCTCGGAAGTGGGGCGTGCCAGACGGTGGGCGCGCTCACGGCTCGCCGGTGCCGGGATACGGGCCGACGAACCACTCGCCGAGACGCTCGTCCTGCTCGTCTCCGAACTCGTCACCAACGCCGTGGTGCACACCGGCCGTTCGGCCGTGCTGCGACTGGTGCTGCCGGGTCCGGTGATCGAGGAGACGCAGGAGGCGACCGTCCGCCTGGAGGTGGACGACGCCAGCGAACGGGCCCCGGTGCCCCGTTGCGTGGACGGCGAGGCGACGGGGGGCCGGGGGCTCGCCCTCGTCGACGGCCTCGCCGACCGCTGGGGCTGGAGCCGGGAGGGCGCCGGCAAGCGCATCTGGTGCGAACTGGACCGCTGCGGCGGGCGCGAGGAGACCGCGCCGGCCTGCGGGGGCGACGGCACGGTGACGTACGAGGGATTCGCGTTCGAGGTGGTGTGACGGCGGCGGCGCGTGGGGCGCCGGGTGCACGGAGCCCCGCTTCTCGCCGGAGCGGTGCGGCGGTGCGCCGGGGTGTGCTTCCGTGCGCGTCCCGTACGAACAGGGCGTGGGTGAGGAACCCCCCTGCGCCGGTTGACGGATCGTGACCGCCTCCTCACGCTGGGAGGCAGCGATTCGCCGTGAGGGGACGACGAGGGCTCGGTGACGGAGCCCTCGACGAGTGTGGGTCGTGATTCGGCGGCGGTGTCCTTCGGGGGCGGGGGGAGCCGGGCGGGGGGCGCCGGAGTCGGGTGGCGGCGCGCGGTGCCATGCTCGGGGCGGACAGCGCCGCGCCGCCGGCCGACGAGTTCCGCGGAGGATGCCGCGGGGGCTCGCTCACTCTCCACAGGCTGTGGACGACTCCGCCCGGAAGGTCCGCCGGTAGGCGGTCGGCGTGACCCCGAGCGCCGCCTGCAGATGCTGCCGCATCGACTGGGCCGTGCCGAACCCCGCGTCCCGGGCCACCTGGTCGACGGAGAGGGCGGTGGACTCCAGCAACTGCCGGGCCCGTTCGACCCGCTGCCGGGTGAGCCACTGACCGGGGCTGACGCCGGCCTCCTCGCGGAACCGGCGGGTGAAGGTCCGCACGGACATGGACTCCCGCTCCGCCATGTCCCGCAGCTGGATCGGCTCCTGGAGCCGGCCGAGCGCCCAGGCGCGGGCGTTGGTCGTGGAGGACTGCTGCGGGTCGGGCACCGGCCGCGCGACGTACTGGGCCTGCCCGCCGTCGCGGTGGGGCGGCACGACGGTGCGCCGGGCCACCTCGTTGGCGACGGCGGCGCCGTGGTCCCGGCGCACGATGTGCACGCACAGGTCGATGCCGGCCGCGACCCCGGCCGAGGTGAGCACGTCGCCGTCGTCGACGAACAGCACGTCCGGGTCGACCCGCACCTTCGGGAACAGCCGCTGGAAGTGCTCGGCGGAGGCCCAGTGCGTGGTCGCCGGACGGCCGTCCAGATGACCGGCGGCGGCGAGGACGTGGCCGCCCGTGCAGATCGCGACGAGCCGGGTGCCGGGCCGGACGTGGGCCAGCGCGGCGGCCAGCTCCGCGGTCAGCACGCCCCGCTCGTGCACCGGGCCCAGCTCGTAGGAGGCGGGGACGACGACCGTGTCGGCGGTCGCCAGGGCCTCGGGGCCGTTCTCGACCATGACGGCGAAGTCCGCGTCGGTGGCGACGGGTCCCGGCGGGCGGACCGAGCAGGTGACCACCTCGTACAAGGGGTGCCGCCGCTCGTCCCGGGCGAGCCCGAAGATCCGCTGCGGAATGCCGAGTTCGAAGGGGAGCAGGCCGTCGAGGGCGAGGACCACGACGCGGTGCGGCCGGGGCGGGGCGGACGGGCCGGGCGCGGTGGGCGGGCCGGACGTGGCGGAAAGGCCGGGCGCGGTGGGCGGGCCGGGTGGGTCCGGTGGGCCGGGGCGGCGGTCGGACGTCATGGCCCGATCCTAGCGAACCATGACCTTCGGGCCACTCGATCGGACGGGTGGCGCCCCGGAAGCTCTATGACGTGACCGAGACAACCGCCGCCGCAGCGGCCGACGCCCACCAGCCGGAGCCCGCCCGACCGCGCCCCCGGTTCCGGGTGCACCGCGCCTGGTGGGTCGCCGCCGTCACCTTCGTGACGATCATCGGTGCCGCCGCCTTCCGCTCGCTGCCCGGCATCCTCATCGACCCGCTCCAGGACGACTTCGGCTGGTCGCGCGGCACGATCGGCGCCGCCGTCTCCGTGAACCTCGCGCTCTACGGCCTGACGGCCCCCTTCGCCGCCGCGCTCATGGACCGCTTCGGCATCCGCCGGGTGGTCGCCGTCGCCCTGACCGTCATCGCGCTGGGCTCGGGGGCGACGGTCTGGATGGAGTCGGCCTGGGAGCTCATCCTCTGCTGGGGCCTGCTGGT
Organism: Streptomyces sp. NPDC041968; assembly: GCF_055589025.1. Classification (NCBI taxonomy): domain Bacteria; kingdom Bacillati; phylum Actinomycetota; class Actinomycetes; order Kitasatosporales; family Streptomycetaceae; genus Streptomyces; species Streptomyces sp. NPDC041968. The sequence continues at coordinate 225,453 of NZ_JBVJCB010000012.1, forward strand.
CGGTCTCGGCTCCGGCTCGATGGCACTGGCCTTCGCGGCCACGGTCACCAACCGCTGGTTCACCCAGCGGCGCGGCCTGGTCACCGGCGTCCTCACCGCCGCCTCCGCCTCCGGACAGCTGATCTTCCTGCCGCTGCTGTCCTGGATCGTCGAGACGTACGACTGGCGTCCCGCGGCCGTCACGGTGGCTCTGGCCGCCCTCGCCGTCGTCCCCTTCGTCTGGCTGCTCCTGCACGACCACCCCGCCGACGTCGGCCAGAAGCCCTACGGCGCCACGGAGTTCGTCCCCAAGCCGGCCCCCGTCCCGGGCGCCGCCCGCCGCGCCCTGCGGGTCCTCTTCTCCGCCGCCCGCACCGGCCCGTTCTGGCTGCTGGCCGGCACCTTCGCGATCTGCGGCGCCTCCACCAACGGCCTGATCCAGACCCACTTCATCCCCGCCGCGCACGACCACCACATGCCGCTGACGACCGCCGCCTCGCTGCTCGCCGTCATCGGGGTGTTCGACGTGGTCGGCACGATCGCCTCCGGCTGGTTCACCGACCGCTTCGAACCGCGCCGCCTGCTCGCCGTCTACTACGCCCTGCGCGGGGTCTCCCTCCTCTTCCTCCCCGTGTTGCTCGGGCCGAGCGTCCACCCGCCGATGCTCTTCTTCATCGTCTTCTACGGCCTCGACTGGGTCGCCACCGTCCCGCCCACCCTCGCCCTGTGCCGCGAGCAGTACGGCGAGGACAGTGCGATCGTCTTCGGCTGGGTCCTCGCCTCCCACCAGGTCGGCGCCGCCCTCGTGGCCTTCCTCGGCGGCGTCGCCCGCGACCGCTTCGGCTCCTACGACGTGGTCTGGGTCGCCTCCGGCGCCCTGTGCGCGGCGGCGGCGCTGATGGCGCTGGTCATCCGTCGGCGGACGGCACCGGTGGCCGCCCTGTCGTGAGCGCCGGCGCGGGTCCGTCCCCCGCGCCCGTGGACGCGGGGGCGGCCCGGGTTCAGCGCGGCAGCCGGGAGGCCCGGGCCCCGTCCCGGCGGGCGAGCGCCTTGGCGATCCGCTCCGCGTCGCGGGCCAGCTCGCGGAGCATGCCGCTGATCGGGTTGGTGAAGCCGGTGAAGTACAGGCCGGGTGCGTCGGCCGGGGTGCGGGGGCCGTGGACGACCGGTCGGCCCCGCGCGTCGAGCACGCCGAGATGGCCGACCAGCCCCTCCAGCCCGCGGAGGTAGCCGGTGGCGGCGATCACCGCGTCGGGGGCGATCCGGGTGCCGTCGGCGAGGACCGCCTTGCCGTCCTCGAAGCCCTCCAGGGCGGTCACGATCTCCACCCGCCCGCCGCGCACCGCGTCGATCAGCCCGACGTCCTGCACCGGGATCGCGCCCTCGGCGGCCCGGGTGAGGAGGCCGGTGTCCGGGCGCGGCAGCCCGTGCGCCGACAGGTCGGGCGTGCTGATCCTGGCCAGCGGCCGGGCGAGCCGGTCGACCAGGCGGGCCGGCAGCCGCCGCACGAGGACGCCGTTGTACTGGGCGGGCCAGCCGGCCGTGGAGCGGCGGACGATGTGCGGCGCGGTGCGCACGGACAGCCGCACCCGGGCCGCCCCGCCCTCCACCAGGTCGACGGCGATCTCGGCGCCCGTGTTGCCGACGCCGACGACCAGCACGTCCCGGCCGGTGTAGGGGACCGCGTCGCGGTACTCGGCGGCGTGCCGGAGCTCGCCGGTGTACGTGTCCCGGCCGGGCCACTGCGGCAGGCGCGGGGTGTGGTTGTAGCCGGTGGCGACCACGACCGCGGCGCCGGTCAGCTCGCGGCCCCCGGAGGCGTGCAGCAGCCAGCCGGTGCCGTCGGGCGCACGCTCGACGCGGAAGACCTCCACGCCGGTGACGATCTCCAGCTGGTGGTGCTCGGCGTACTTCTCCAGGTACCGCACCACGTCGTCCCGGGACACCCACCGTCCGAAGCTGCGCGGCATCGGCAGGCCGGGCAGCGCGGACAGGCGGCGGGTGGTGTGCAGGCGCAGCCGGTCGTAGTGGCGCCGCCAGGAGGCGCCGACCCGGTCCTCCCGTTCCAGGACGACGGCCCGGATGCCGCGGGCCCGCAGGGCGTGGGCGACGGCGAGACCACCGGGACCGGCGCCGATGACGTACACGGGGCGGTCCGCGGGGTGGGCGGGCTGCGGTTCAGCGGACGCTGTGGAGTCGGCCATGCCGCGAGCGTAATCAAGGCTCCGGTTGATGGGTCTCGGTCAAGACCGGAATCGGTTGCGGATCGGTCACGGCCCCCGTCCGGGTGTGCCCGGCGGTCGGCTTGAATGGCTCGATGGCTTCCTCACGCATGCTCACCGTAGACCCGTCCCTCGGTGAACCCCGCGGCCACGGCCTGCGCCTGGGGTCCTGGGACGCCGGCTCCGACGCCGACGCGCGGACCTGGCTGCGCGGTTTCCTGGACGCGGAGTTCCAGCGCTGGAACACCCCGCTCACTCTGTGGACCGACCTCGAGGGCGCCCGCGAGTCGCTGCGCGGACGGGCCCGGGACGCCCGGGAGGGCCGGTCGGCGTCGTTCCGGATCACCGACGAGGAGAACGGCGCGGTGCTGGGCCACATCGGGGTGAACGAGATCAACCTGCCGCTGAAGCTGGCCCGGATCGGCTACTGGGTGCTCCCCGAGGCCCGCGGCCGGGGCGTCGCCACCCGCGCCCTGCTCCTCGCCTCGCGCTGGGCCTTCGCCGAACTCGGCCTGCACCGCCTGGAACTGGGCCACGCCGTCGAGCACGCGGCCTCCTGCCGGATCGCCGAACGCGGCGGGTACGCCTACGAGGGCACGCTGCGCGGGGCGATGTTCGAGGCCGGCCGGCACGACACGTTCCGCGACGCGCACCTGCACGCCCGCCTCTCGACGGACGCGGAACCGGCGGCGGACGGCCGTTGAGAGGCGGTGGGCCGCAGGGGCTCAGGGCCGCAGGGGCTCAGGGCCAGAGGAGGCCCTTGGTCCAGTTCCCGTCCTCCGAGCGCCGGTAGGCGAGCCGGACGTGACGGCGGCGGGCCTCGCCCTGGAAGAACTCCACCTCGTCGGGGTGCAGCCGGTACAGCGTCCAGGACGGGACGGGGGCGTCCGGTTCCCGGGCGGCCCGGTCCCAGGCCGCCCGCGAGGCGCGGGCCAGTTCGTCCGTCGAGTCCAGGTCCTCGCTCTGCCGTCCGGTGAGGGCGGCGGCCAGGGCACCGGTCGACCGTGCGTGCAGATCCGCCTGCGCCTCCCCGGCCGGGGCGACGGCGACCGGGCCGCGCAGCCGCACCTGGCGTCCCAGCACCGGCCAGTAGAAGACGAGCGCCGCGTACGGGCGGGCGGCGAGGTGGCGGCCCTTGCGGCTGTCGGCGTGCGTGGCGAAGGACCAGCCGTCCGCGTCCGCGCCGTGCAGCATCACCACCCGCGCGTCCGGCAGGCCGTCCGCGTCCGCCGTCGCCAGCGACACCGTGTGCGGCTCGGTCTGGCCGGCAGCCACCGCGTCGGCGAACCACCGGGCGAACAGGGGCAGGGGCTCGCCGGGCGCGGTGTCCGGGTCGAAGGGCGGCAGCTCGGTGACCGCCGCGTCCCACACCCGCAGCGACCTCAGCGACTCGTGGAGATCGGTTCCGTCCATGCCCCGATTGTCACGCGCCCCGCCGCGCCCCGCTGCCGCGCCCAGGCGGGAACGGTCGGACAGGCCCTAGACCGAACCGAGGTCGGAGGAGACCCAGCGCTCGGGCCGCATGCGGACGACGACCTGCTCGCCGTGGTTGGCGGTGGCGAAGGCGACGTACCCGTCGACCTTCTCGGCCGGGAGGTAGCGGGCGGTGATCTCCCGCAGGTGCTCCTCCGTGGCGGTGACCGTCTCCACGACCGGGCCCTCCACGGACACATACCGGATGGTGGGCTCCAGGCGGTCGACCAGCAGGGAGAACCGGCCCGCCGTCTTGATCAGCTGGTTCTTGCGGCTGTCGAGCCCGGTCATGATCCACACGTCGCCGCCGGGTGCGTACTGGTACCAGATCGGCACGCTCAGGGGGGCGCGGCCCGCCTCCGCGTCGACCGCGAGTGCGGCGACATGGGGTTCGGCCAGGAACTTCTCACGCTCTTCGCGGGTCAATGCCATCGCGGTCTCCTCCAGCGGGTGCAGCGGACACGGGCGTCGGTCGTCGAGCACAACACCGGCCGGGCGGGCGGCTGTTCCCCGGAGGATGACAGGACGGGGCGCCGCGCGACTGCCCGGCGTGCTACTTGGCGGGCTTCTTGCCCGTGACGCCCAGGTGCAGCAACAGGGCGAGGGTGGGCTTGAGTTCCGCCTGCTTGACGCCCCAGGAGGAGAATCCCTTCTGGTGCGAGGCGGCGGCCGCGAGCATGACGACGAGGGAACCGGCGATCGCCGCGGGGTTCACGTCCTTGTCGATCTTTCCCTTGGCCTGCAGTTCGGCGACGGAATCCGCGAGGGAGGAGTTCACCGAGTTCAGGATCTTCATGCGGATCTTGGCGAACCGTTTGTCGCCCTCCGCGGCACCCAGGTCGACGACCCGGAGAATGGCGTCGTTCTTCCGCCAGAACTCCAGGAATCCGTCGACGAGTTCCTGCGCCGTCTGCCAGCCGGCCTTGCCGACCCACGAGCGTCCGGCCGTCGACTCGGCCAGTCCGGCGCTGTCGGCGGCCATGTGCTCGGCGATCTCCAGGACGGCGCCTTCGACGTCCGGGAAGTACTGGTAGAAGGTGGCGGGCGAGGTGCCCGCCTTGCGGGCGACATCGATGACCTTGACATCGCGATAGGGGGAGGAGCTGAGCATTTCGCTGAGGCAGTCGAGCAGTTTCTGCCGGGTCGCCTGCCCACGTCGACCGGCCACGCGGCCGTCGACGGTACGCACTTGTCCTGTCATGCCGTCAGCTTACCGACGGGTGATCTGAGCGCGATTCGGCCGACTGCAAATGGGGTGCACGGGCGGCGCGAGGCTGGTGTGCCTGGTCTGCGCGGTGCGGGCCGCGCGGTTACTTTGACGGCATGGCCGAAAATGGGGCATCCGCGAAGCGGACATCCAGCGACCCGTCGTCGTCTCCCTCCCCGCGGCGGGAGGGCGTCCCCTGCTGGGTGGACGCGCAGCTTTCGGACGTCGAGGCGGGCAGGCGTTTCTACGGCGAACTCTTCGGGTGGACCTTCGAGGCGGCCGGGGACGCCGGGGAAGCGGGGGAGGGCCTCGTGTGGGCCCGCCTCGACGGCGAGCCCGTCGCCGCGCTGGTCCGCAAGACGGACGGGCGGATGCCCACGGTGTGGTCCGTGTTCTTCCACACCCCGGACGCCGGCGCGCTGGCCGGGCGCATCCGCGCGGCCGGGGGCCAGATCGTCGTCCCGCCCCACCCGCTCGGCACCCTGGGCACCACCGCCCTCGCCGCCGACCCCGAGGGCGCCGTCTTCGCCCTCTGGCAGCCGGACGACCACCCCGGCTTCGGACGCCGGCGCGTGCCGGGCGCCTTCGCCTGGGCCGAGCTGTACACCCGGGACACCGAGGCCGCCAACACCTTCTACGGCGACCTGTTCCACGACGCCCTCTTCGGCCCGGACGCCACCCCCGACTTCGGCCGCGCCCCGGTCACGGACGTCTTCGCCGCCGAGATGCCGCCGCACTTCCTCGTCCACTTCCTGGTCGAGGACGCCGAGGCCGCGCTCGGCGCGGTGACCCGGCTCGGCGGGCGGGTGCGCGTCCCGCCGTTCGAGACGTCCTACGGCGGGGTGGCCGTGGTCTCGGACGACCAGGGAGCGTCGTTCGCGCTGCTGCAACGCTGAACGGCGCCGCGCGTAGCACGTCCGTCTGCCCGGGATGGGATGAGACACCCTGATTGTCCTCAGGTTCGCCACCAGCGCTCCGGACAGGAAGAATCGGGGTGCGTGGCGCCACGGAGGTGCGGTGGTGAGACGCTGCACTTCGGTCGCGTACATATGTGGATGGCGCGGCCCGTACGGGGAGGTGGCAGGCAAGTGGTGGATCAGCTGACGCAGCACGATCCGCGGCGGATCGGGCCGTTCGAGGTGCTGGGGCGGCTCGGCGCCGGCGGCATGGGGCTGGTCTATCTCGCGCGCTCGGCGTCCGGCCGGCGCGTGGCGATCAAGACGGTCCGGACGGAGCTGGCGGAGGACCAGCTGTTCCGTGTCCGCTTCACGCGCGAGGTGGAGGCAGCCCGCGCGGTCTCCGGCTTCTACACGGCGGCCGTGGTCGACGCCGACCCGCGCGCGGCGGTCCCGTGGCTGGCCACCGCGTACGTCCCCGCGCCCTCCCTCGAGGAGATAGTGAACGAGTGCGGGCCGCTCCCGGCCCAGGCGGTGCGCTGGCTGGCGGCGGGCGTCGCGGAGGCGCTCCAGTCGATCCACGGCGCCGGACTGGTCCACCGCGACCTGAAGCCCTCCAACGTCCTGGTCGTCGAGGACGGGCCCCGGGTGATCGACTTCGGCATCGCGTCCGGCGTCTCCAACACCCGCCTGACCATGACGAACGTGGCCGTCGGCACCCCCGCCTACATGTCGCCCGAGCAGGCGAAGGACTCCCGCAGCGTCACCGGCGCCAGCGACGTGTTCTCGCTCGGCTCGATGCTGGTCTTCGCCGCCACCGGGCACCCGCCCTTCCACGGCGCCAACCCGGTCGAGACGGTCTTCATGCTGCTGCGCGAGGGCCCCGACCTGGAGGGCCTCCCGGACGAGCTGCGCCCGCTCATCGAGTCCTGTATGCAGATGGAGGCCACGGCCCGCCCCAACCCGGCCGACCTCCAGTCGCAGCTCGCCCCGCACCTGTTCGGTTCCGGCTCCGACGACAGCGGTACGGCGTCGGCGTGGCTGCCGGAGCGGGCGGTGGGCCTGATCGAGGGCCGCCGGGGCGGACGTCCCCCGGTCAAACTCGCCACGACGGCCGGTGGCCGTGGCCCGGCCGGCGCCCATCCCGTCGTACCGGCGCCGCCGCTCCCGCCGCCGCCCTCCCACGACCCGGTCGTCCCGGCGCCGCCGGTGCACGCCCCGCCGGTGCCCGCGCCGGCCGGCGCCCCCGACACCGGCCCGGTCCGGCTGGCCGGCGCCGCGGTGCCCATCGGCCCCGGCCCGCGCGTCGCCGACATGCGGGCCGCCGCCGTGGCGGCACCCCCGCCGGAGTCCGCCCTGGCCGCGTCCTGGTCCCGGGCCCGCCCCGGCGTGAACGGCGCCGACCCGGCCGTGACGGCCGCGCCGCCCGCCCCCGCCGCACCGCCCGAGGCGTCACCGGCCGGCTGGCGTCCGTGGCGCTTCCGCATGTCCAACGACGTGTGGGGTACCCCGTCCGTCGCCGGGGATCTCGTCTACGTCACCTCCTTCGAGGTGCACGCCCTCGACGTGGCCACCGGGCGCCGTCGCTTCAAGACCCGGGACGTCGCCTGGTCGATGGCGGTCGCGGACGGCCGTATCCACGCCTCCGACGGCCCGACCCTCTTCGCCCTGGACGCCCGCGAGGGGGGCGACCTGTGGCGGGTCCAGACCGACGCCTGGGTGTACTCCCTGCAGGCCGACCGGGGCACGGTCGTCACCGCCACCCGCGGCGGCGGCGTCCAGGCCTGGGAGGCCTCGGGCGGCCAGAAGCTGTGGGAGATCACCGGCTGCCAGAGCGACTTCGAGTCCCCGGAGGCGGGAGCCGCGGTCCACGAGGGCACGGTGTACGTCTGGCAGGACGCCCGGCTGCGCGCCCTGGACGCCCGTACCGGCGACGAGAGATGGTCGTACCCGATCGGCGACGCCGCCTCCTGCGGCGGGGTCCCGGTCCGGGTCGCCCCCGCCCCCGACGGCTACGTCTACGTCTCGGCCGGCACCCGGGTCCTCGCCCTGGAGGTCACGTCCGGTCACGTCCGCTGGCACTTCGAGGCCCCGGCGGTCTTCCTCGCCCCGCCGGCCTTCGTGCCGGGCCCGGCGGTGACCGGCGGCGGGGTCTACCTGGCCGACTACCTGGGCACCGTCTACGCCCTCGACGCCACCGACGGCCGCGACCGCTGGCGCATCGCCACCGAGGCACGGTCCTCGACCGACCCGGTCCTGGTCGCCGCCGGGCACGTCCACGTGGGCAGCGGCAAGGGCCTCTACACCCTGGACGCGGTGACGGGGACTCCCAAGTGGCGCTTCCAGGCGGGCGGCGACATCGTGGGCGCCCCCGCGGTCGCCGAGGGCCGGATCCACTTCGGCTCCACGGACCACCTGCTCTACACCCTGAAGGCCGACGACGGCCGCCTGCGCTGGAAACTGGCGACCGGCGGCGAGATCACCGGCTCCCCGGTCGTCCGCGACGGCATCGTGTACGCGTGCAGCAAGGACCGCTGCGTGTACGCGCTGGACGCGGAGAAGGGAACGGGGACGGCCCGCACGACCTGAGGCCGTGCGGGCCGTGCGGGCCGGCGGGAGCTTCGGGACACACGTCGGCCGCGGCGGCTCCCCTCCGCGCCGCCGCGGCCGATCCCCGTGGGGAGGAAGGTCTACCTGCCGTCCAGGTCCAGGGCGGGCGGGGCCGGCATGGCGTTGTCCATCGTCGTGATCGCGTCCCGCGCGGGCCCGCTCGGCATGGCGTTGTCGAGCGTGGTGACGGTCTCGTCGTTCGCCGGCGGAGCCGGCATCGCGTTGTCCTGCGGCGTGGCCGCGGCGTCCTTGTTCGGGTCGCTCATGTCTTCAGTCCTTTGCTGCGGAGTCGGCGAGTGGGCAACGCCCGCCCGGTGGCTCCCCCGTGGGCCGCCGGACGGGCGTTCGGAGCCGCACGATACTTCCCGGGCTCCCGGCCACCCCGTCTGCCCCCCGACGCGACGGTGTGACGGGTACGACTCTGCCGCAGGGCGATAAACGAACGCTGAACGCCGTCGTCGGCCCCCCCGGCCGGCCCCCCGGGCCGGGCCGGGCCGGTTCAGGCGGCGGTGGCCGGCGCGAGGAGGGCCTGCACCTCGGCGGCCTGCGGGGCGCCGCACTGCTGGAAGAGGCTGAGCGCCTCCTGCCAGCAGGCCTTGGCCCGGTCGGCCTGTCCCAGCCCGGCCAGTGAACGCCCCAGCAGTGTCAGCACGTTGCCCCGCATCCGGTCGCCGCCGATGCAGCCCAGCGCCAGCGCCTGCTCCGCGTGCCGGGCGGCCTGCGCCGGGCGGTGGGCCGCCAGGTGCACCTCGGCGATACGGAAGTTGGTCGTCCCCTGCCAGAGGCGCTGCCGGTGGACCTCGAAGATGCGCAGGGCGTCGGCGAACTGCTCCAGGGCCTCGCCGTGGCGGTCGGCCGCGGTCAGCGCGATGCCGAGGGTGAAGTGCCCGTTGGCCAGGCGCATCGTCCTGCCGATGTCGAGCTGGGCGGTCAGTCCGCGGTGCGCGATGGCCACCGCCTTCGCGGTGTTGCCCATCCCCAGGTGGGCGCGGGACAGGTTGCACAGGCTGAGCGCCTCGCCGGCGCGGTTGCCCGCCGCGCGGTAGCCCTCGATGGCCTGCTCCAGGAAGGTCCTGCCGTCCGCGTACCGGCCCTGGTGCAGCGAGATCAGCCCCCGGTCGTTGGCGACCCAGCTGACGGCGGTCGTGTCCTGCTCGGACTCCGCCAGCGACATGGCCGTCTCCGCCTGCTCGGCGGCCTGCTGGATACGGCCGGAGACCAGGAGGACGTTGGTGAGGGTCGTGCGGGCCCTGCCCTGCGCGCGCCGGTCACCGGCGGCTTCCGTGGCCTCGCACATCGCCCTGGCCGTCGTCTCGTACTGGCGCGAGTCGGCGCCGGACTCCGCCAGGTCCTTCGCCGCCCACAGCAGGTCCACCGCCCGCCGTAGCCGGTCCGTCCCGGCGGACTGCCGCACGCAGGCCAGCAGGGGCGACGCCTCGCTGTACAGCCAGTCCCGCGCCGCCGGTCCCTCGGTGAAGACGAGCCCGGGGTACGCCGTCGGCTCCAGGCCGTCCACCAGCCGGTCCCCGGGCCGCTCGATCGCGTAGACCGCCGCCGCCGTGGCCAGGTAGAAGTCCAGCAACCGCGACAGCGCGGCCCCCCGTTCGCCCGGCGGGTGCTCGTCCCGCTCGGCGCACGCACGCGCGTAGAGGCGGACCAGGTCGTGCAGCCGGTAGCGGCCCGGCGCCGCCGACTCCAGCAGCGAGGTGTCCACCAGGGACTCCAGCAGGTCCTCGGTGTCCTCGGCGGGCAGGTCCAGTACCGCCGCCGCGGCGGCCAGGGAGATGTCCGGGCCGTCGGCCAGGCCCAGCAGGCGGAAGGCGCGGGCCTGGGCCGGTTCCAGTTGGCCGTAGCCCAGTTCGAAGGTGGCCTTGACGGCCAGGTCCCCGGCCTGGAGTTCGTCCAGGCGGCGGCGTTCGTCGGCCAGCTTCGCGGCGAGGACGGACACCGTCCAGGTGCGGCGGGCCGCCAGCCGGGACGCGGCGATGCGGATGGCCAGGGGCAGGAAACCGCACGCCCCGACCACGTCCAGTGCCGCCTCCCGCTCCGAGGACACCCGCTCCTCGCCCACGATCCTGGTGAAGAGCGCCAGCGCCTCGTCCGGCGACATCACGTCCAGGTCGACCAGGTGCGCCCCGGCGAGGTCCACCATCCGCACCCGCGAGGTCACCAGCGCCGCGCAGCCCTCCGTGCCGGGCAGCAGCGGGCGCACCTGGGCGGCGTCCCGGGCGTTGTCGAGGAGGACGAGGACGCGGCGGCCGTCCAGGACGGACCGGTAGAGCGCGGCCCGTTCCGCGAGGGAGTCGGGGACGGCGGAGTCGGCCGTGCCGAGGGCACGCAGGAAGGAGCCCAGCACCGTCTCCGGTTCCGCGGAGCGCCCGCCCGCCCCCTGGAGGTCGACGTAGAGCTGCCCGTCGGGGAAGGCGGCCCGCGCCCGGTGGGCGACGTGCACCGCGAGGGTGGTCTTGCCGACGCCGCCGATCCCGGCCAGCGCCGAGACCGCCATCACCCGGCCCGCCGCCCCGTGCCCGGAGGCCGAGGCCAGTACGTCGCTCAGCTCGCGGACCAAGGACGCGCGTCCGGTGAAGTCGGGCACCGTGGCGGGGAGCTGGGCCGGGCGGACCGGGGCCGTCGTCGTCTCGGCGGCCGGTGCCGACGGTTCGGCCAGGTCCGGGTCGGCCCGGAGGATGCGCTGCTGGAGTCCCTGGAGGCCGGGGCGCGGGTCGACGCCCAGTTCGTCGGCGAGCAGGCGCCGGGTGTCGGCGTAGACGGCGAGGGCCTCGGCCTGGCGTCCGCTGCGGTAGAGGGCCAGCATCAGCAGCTCGCGCAGGCGTTCCCGCAGCGGGTGCGCCGCGGTGAGCGCCGTCAGCTCCGAGACGGCCTCCGCGTGGCAGCCCTGTTCCAGGTCCATGTCGAGGCAGGTTTCGAGGAGTTGGAGCCGCCACTCCTCCAGGCGGACGCGCTGGGCCTCGGCGTAGGGGCCCGGTACGCCGGCCAGCGCCTCGCCGTCCCACAGCGCCAGCGCGCGGCGCAGCACGTCGCGGGCGTGGCACAGGTCCCCGGCGCCGCGCGCCTTCTCCGCGGCGGCGGCCAGGTCCTGGGCCCGCGCGAGGTCCGACGCCCCCTCGGCCAGGCCCCGCACCGCGTACCCGCCGGACTCGCTCACCAGGACGCCGGGGTCCAGAACCTTCCGCAGCCGGGACGCGTACGTCCGCACCGCCGCCAGCGCCTGCGAGGGCGGTTCCTCGCCCCACAGGGCGTCGATCAGCTCGGCGGCCGTGGCCGTGCGGCCCTCGCGCAGCAGCAGGGCGGCCAGCAGGGCCCGCTGCTGCGGGGAGCCCGTGGCCAGCGGTTCCTCGCCGCGCCAGGCGCGCACCGGCCCGAGCACACCGAAGCGCAGCGCGGCCGGGTCGGGACGCCGCTGCTCCGGGACCTGCGGTACACCGTCCATGCAGTCCCCCTAGACATCCTGAGCAACTACGTCAGTTTGCCTTGTTCATGCCGACCTCGTCAGCCGTGGGAGACGCCGATCACAGGTCCCTCACCTGCTCCCTCACCCCTCCAGGTCCACCCGTACCGTCAGCAGCCCCGGTCCGACCCCCATGGCCCGCACCGCCAGGCTGTTGAACCGGGGGAGGAGCCGCAGCCGCGCCACCGGGTCGTCGTCGGGCAGGACGTGGGCCGTCCCGGCGTACCAGCGGCCGCGTACGCGGACCCGGACCCGCGGGTCGGCGCGGATGTTGCGGACGTACTGGGACCGCTCACCGAACTCCGACACCAGCCAGAAGGAGCCGCCCACCCGCCGCCCGCCGACCGGCGTGCGGCGGGGGAGGCCGGAGACGCGGCCGGTGGTCTCCAGCAGGGTCTGGGTCGGCAGCCGGCGCAGGAGGGCGTTGAGGCGGCGCTGGACGGCCGTGACCGTCCGGTACTTCCGCTCGGCGTACGTCGGCCGGGGGGTGCCGGCGGGCTCGGGGGTGCTGGAGGATCTCGTCATCGCGCGTTCACGCTCCCGTCTCGTGTGCCTCCATGTTCCCCGGAAAACCTGAAGGGGAAGGTAGGTGGCTGGGCCAAGAGACGGGCGGTACGGTCGTGCGGGTCGTGACCTGGAATCTGTGGTGGCGGTTCGGGCCGTGGGCCGACCGGCAGAAGGCGATCCTCGCCGTGCTGCGGGAGCTGCGGCCGGATGTCGTCGGTCTCCAGGAGGTGTGGGCCGCCGACGACGGCTCGAACCTCGCGCAGTGGCTGGCCGGTGAACTCGGCCTGCACTGGGCCTTCGCCGCGTCCGAGGCCCCCGGGCGGTGGCAGCGGCGGATCGGGGACGACACGGTGGGCATCGGCAACGCCGTGCTCAGCCGCTGGCCGGTGACGCGGCGGGCGGCGCTGCGGCTGCCCGCTCCCGAGGAGTTCGACGACGGGCGCCTCGCGTTCCACGCGCTGCTGGACGCGCCCGGCCACCCCGTCCCCTTCTTCACCACCCACCTGAACTCGGGCGCCCACGCGGCGGCGGTGCGCCGCGAACAGGGCGCGGCGCTGGCGGAGTTCGTCGCCCGTCACCGGGACGGGCCCGGCTTCTTCCCACCCGTCGTCACCGGCGACTTCAACGCGACCCCGGACTCCGCGGAGGTCCGGCTCCTCACCGGGGCCGCCGTCCCCGCGGGGGCCGCCCTGCTCGACGCCTGGGAGCACGCCGACCCGTCGGCGCCGTCCGCCACCTGGGACGGCGCCAACCCGTACATCCCGGGCGGGTCGGGGCCGGGCGCCCGGATCGACCACGTCCACGTGGGTCCGCCGGGGCCGGGCGGGCTCGGCCGGGTCCGTGCCGCGCGCCGGGCCGGCGACGGCCCCGTGGACGGCGTCTGGCCCTCCGACCACGCGGCGGTCGTCGTGGACCTGGAAGGGCCCTGACTCCCACCCGGACGCCCCGCCGCCCCCGGGCTACCGCCCCAGGAAAATCGGATTCGTGAACGCCGCCAGCGCCCCCGGCACCGGTCCCGCCGCCGCCTCGTGGCGCAGTTCGGCACGGACGTACGCCGCGTAGGAGGCGGTCGTCCGCCATTCCACGGTGCCGGTGCCGGACACCGGCAGCGGGGCGCTGGTGAAGAGCACGCCCTGGTCGGTGACGAGGCGGACCGTGCAGCGCGGGGCGCCCGTCGCCTCCAGGCGGACGGTGACCGGGGTCTCGTCGTCCACGCGCAGCCGCTCGCCGATGCCGGCGTGCTCGCCCCGGCCGCCCGAGGCGGTGAAGGCCAGCGACACCTTCGAGGACTCGGCGACGTACGAACGCCCCGCCCGCAGGCCCTCCTGGACGGCCTCCCGGGTCAGGTCGTCGGCGAGGACGACGGTCTGCGGGCGGCCGATCACGTCCGGGGCGCGGTGGGAGTCACTGCTGCCCATCGCGGGCAGCCACCCCCTGCCGTCCCGCCCGTCCCGCACGGAGGCGACCAGCATGCCGTCCCAGTCGGCCAGCGCCACCTCGTCGTCGGGTGTGTAGGCCCCGTTCCACACCTCGACCACGTCGGCCTCCCCGAAGCCGAACTTCCAGTTGCAGCCGATGCAGGTGGCGTGCGGGTGGGCCGGCACCACCAGGCCGCCGGCCCGGCGGATCTGACGCGCGAACCGGCCGAAGCGGTTGTCGCGGGCCCGGTAGCGCCAGTCGACGAAGGTGCCGGGGTCGGTGCCGACGGCGACGACGTGCCCGTTGCGGGTCGTCACCTCCTCGCCCAGCATGACCAGCAGGTCGTCACCGGCCACCTCCGCCCAGTGGGCGTGCGCCGAGTGCGTGTTGTGTTCCGAGGAGTTGATGAAGTCCAGCCCCGCCGCCCGCGCCAGCTCCGCGATCTCGGCGAGGGTGTAGCGGCCGTCGGAGTACACGGAGTGCAGGTGGCAGTCGCCCCGGTACCAGGCCCGCCCCCGCCCCTTGGCGCGCTCGGGCGGGTACACCGGCCGCACGGCCTCGCCCTGCTCGCCGTAGGTCAGCGTGATCGTGATCTCGTACGACAGCCCCTGCGGAGCCACCGTGTACGGGCCGAGCGCGATGTGCCACCTGCCCGGCCGCACCGGTCCCGGGAGGTACCCGGGGGTCGCCTCGTCCGCCCGCACGAAGAACTCCGTGCGCGCCCCGCCCGACCAGCCCCGGAAGCCCCGGCCGCCCAGGTCGGTGCCCCGCTCGTCGAAGAGGCCGATGTCGAGGGCGTTGCCCGCGGTGCCCGCCGGGACGGCGGGGCGGTCGTAGGTGTAGGCGACGTGGATCTCCCGGACCCCGGCCGGGACGTCGACGGGTACGTACACGAAGTCGGGGGAGCCGGTGGGCAGGGTGCCGCGCACCGTTCTGCTCCGCCGCTCCCGGGGTGCCGCCGACGCGAAGCTCACGCTTCCCCACGTAAGCGCTGCGGCGGCTCCCGTCGCGAACACCGCGCGCCTGCCGATCCCGCTGTGGTCGTCCTCGCACATGCTGCTGCTCCCAGGGTGTCGTGAGTGACCTGACGTGGGTGGTGCAGGGTGGTGCGTGCAACCCTCGTATTGAGCCGTGAACTCCCGTGCAAGGAAAGGGGTTCGGGGCATGGAGAGCGAGAAACCGCCCGGTGGGGAGAGGCGCGGGGCGGGGCGGGGCGGCCGGGCGGCGGCGGGCGGGCCCCCGCGTCTCGATCACCCCGCTCGTATGCTCGAAGGATGACGACTTCCGCGACCCCCGGAACCGGCCCCGCAGGCCCCACCGAGAACGCCCTGCGCCGCGCCCTCAAACGCGCGCGGGACGGTGTCGCCCTCGACGTGTCCGAGGCCGCGGTGCTGCTCCAGGCCCGCGGCGAGCACCTCGCCGACCTCACCGCGTCCGCCGCCCGGGTCCGGGACGCGGGCCTCCAGGCCGCGGGCCGCCCCGGCGTCATCACGTACTCCAAGAGCGTCTTCATCCCCCTGACCCGGCTGTGCCGGGACAAGTGCCACTACTGCACCTTCGTCACCGTCCCCGGCAAGCTGCGCCGCGCGGGGCACGGGATGTTCATGTCCCCCGACGAGGTGCTCGACATCGCCCGGCGCGGTGCCGCCCTCGGCTGCAAGGAAGCGCTGATCACCCTCGGTGACAAGCCCGAGGACCGCTGGCCCGAGGCCCGCGAGTGGCTCGACGCGCACGGCTACGACGACACGATCGCCTACGTCCGCGCCATCTCGATCCGCGTCCTGGAGGAGACGGGCCTCCTGCCACACCTCAACCCGGGCGTCCTGACCTGGACGGACTTCCAGCGCCTCAAGCCGGTCGCCCCCTCCATGGGCATGATGCTGGAGACCACCGCGACCCGCCTGTGGTCCGAGCCCGGCGGCCCCCACCACGGCTCCCCGGACAAGGAGCCCGCGGTGCGCCTGCGCGTCCTGGAGGACGCCGGCCGCTCCTCGGTGCCCTTCACCTCCGGTGTCCTGATCGGCATCGGCGAGACGTACGAGGAGCGCGCCGAGTCGCTCTTCGCGCTGCGCAAGGTCTCCCGCGCCTACCACGGCATCCAGGAACTGATCATCCAGAACTTCCGCGCCAAGCCGGACACCGCGATGCGCGGCATGCCCGACGCGGAGCTGGACGAACTGGTCGCCACGGTGGCCGTCGCCCGGCACATCATGGGTCCCTCGGCCTGCCTCCAGGCGCCCCCGAACCTGGTCGACGCCGAGTACGAGCGGCTGATCGGCGCGGGCATCGACGACTGGGGCGGGGTCTCCCCCCTCACCATCGACCACGTCAACCCCGAGCGTCCCTGGCCGCAGATCGACGAACTCGCCGAGAAGTCCCGCACGGCCGGCTTCGAGCTGCGCGAACGCCTCTGCGTGTACCCGGAGTTCGTCCGGCGCGGCGAGCCCTGGCTGGACCCGCGGCTGCGTCCGCACGTGGCGGCCCTCGCCGACCCCGCCACCGGCCTGGCCCGCGAGGATGCGACCGTCGAGGGCCATCCGTGGCAGGAGCCGGACGAGGCGTTCACCGCCTCCGGCCGCACCGACCTGCACACCACGATCGACACCGAGGGCCGTACCTCGGACCGCCGCGACGACTTCGACGAGGTGTACGGCGACTGGGGCGCCCTGCGCGAGGCCGCCGCCCCCGGCATGGCACCCGAGCGCATCGACACCGACGTGCGCCAGGCGCTGGCCACGGCGGCCGACGACCCCACGAGGCTGACCGACGACGAGGCCCTCGCCCTGCTGCACGCCGACGGCCCGGCGCTGGACGCCCTGTGCCGGGTAGCCGACGACGTCCGGAAGTCCGTCAACGGCGACGACGTGACCTACATCGTCACCCGCAACATCAACTTCACCAACGTCTGCTACACCGGCTGCCGTTTCTGCGCCTTCGCCCAGCGCCGCACCGACGCCGACGCGTACACGCTCTCCCTGGAGCAGGTCGCCGACCGTGCCCAGCAGGCCTGGGACGTGGGCGCGGTCGAGGTCTGCATGCAGGGCGGCATCCACCCCGACCTGCCCGGCACGGCGTACTTCGACATCGCGCGGGCGGTCAAGGAACGCGTCCCCGGCATGCACGTGCACGCCTTCTCGCCCATGGAGGTCGTCAACGGCGCGACCCGTACCGGCCTGTCGATCCGCGAGTGGCTGAGCGCCGCCAAGGAGGCGGGGCTCGACTCGATCCCCGGCACGGCGGCGGAGATCCTCGACGACGAGGTCCGCTGGATCCTCACCAAGGGCAAGCTGCCGACGGCCACCTGGATCGAGGTCGTCGAGACCGCCCACGAGCTGGGCATCCGTTCCAGCTCCACGATGATGTACGGCCACGTCGACCAGCCCCGCCACTGGCTGGGCCACCTGCGCACCCTCGCCGGCATCCAGCAGCGCACGGGCGGCTTCACGGAGTTCGTGACGCTGCCGTTCATCCACACCAACGCGCCGGTGTACCTGGCGGGCATCGCGCGGCCCGGCCCCTCCGTGCGCGACAACCGCGCGGTGACGGCGATGGCCCGCCTCCTCCTGCACCCGCACATCCCCAACATCCAGACAAGCTGGGTGAAACTGGGCACCGAGGGTGCGGCGGAGATGCTCCGCTCCGGCGCCAACGACCTCGGCGGCACACTCATGGAGGAGACGATCTCCCGCATGGCCGGCTCGTCGTACGGCTCGTACAAGTCGGTCAAGGACCTGGTCGCGGTCGCGGAGGCGGCGGGCCGCCCGGCGAAGCCCCGCACGACGCTGTACGGGCCGGTACCGCAGGAGCGGCAGCGGGCGGCGACGGAGTCGGACGGGCACCTGCCGGAGCTGCTGCCGGTGCTGGACTGACGGGTGCGCCTCCCGGGCCGGGGCACGGGCCGCCCGCAGTACGATGATCGGGCCCCCGGTGTGTCGGGGTTCTCGTAGCTGAGGAGATGCGTGCCCGTGCCAGCCCGACTTCCCTCATGGGCCTGGGTCTCCGGTCTGACCGTGGGGGCGATCGCGGCGGTGAGCGTCCTGGCCGTGCAGGCGGACCAGGGCCCCCACCCCACCGCCGCCGCCACGAAGCCCCGCCCCTCGGTCTCGGCGCAGCCGACGCCGAAGGAGACGGCACCGGCCCGGGTGCCGGACGGTTCCGGCACCGGGCGGCGCATCGTCTACTCGGTCGGCCAGGACCGGGTGTGGCTGGTGGACGCCAGCGACGCCACCCGCCGCTCCTTCGCGGTGTGGCCCGGGACGGTCGACCCGGACCCGGGCACGTACAGCGTCGGGACCCGCCGTGAGGAGCCCACGACCGGCTCCGACGGGGTGCGGATCGAGCAGATCGTGTACTTCGTCCAGGAGGACGGCGTCTGGGTCGCCTTCTCCAACGCCGTGGACGGCTCCTCGCCCCCTCCGTCGGCCGCGGGTGTGAAGACGGGCGGCATACGCCTGCCGAAGGCGGACGGCGACGCGCTCTGGGAGTTCGGGACCTCGGGTACGCCGGTCACCGTGGTCGCGTAGCCTCCGCCTCCGCCTGCGGGAACGGCAGGTGCGCGACGATCAGCACGACCCCGCTCAGCAGGAACACCCGGGTCGCCGCGTCCAGCCCGTTCCAGTCCGCCGACTGCCACATCGAGAACCACTCCCCGCCGATCGCGATGAACCCGGCGCCGAAGAGCAGCATCAGCATGAGCGTGCCGTACGTGGTCATGCGCCGTGCGGTGGTGTGGTCGCGGCGTATCCACAGCCAGGTCGCCCAGAGCAGCACGAGCGCGGCCACCGTCTCCCACACGATGATCGCGACGTACGCGGCGTCCTGGACGCCCTTGTTCGTGATGGCCCGCCACATCAGGTCGTCGTCCTTGAAGGTCGTGTCCATCGCGAGCACGTGACGCACGAACTGCTGGTTGGTGCCGAAGTCGGTGATGTTCCCGAAGGCGACGAGCGCGATGTAGAGGGCCAGGACGCCGGTGAGGGCCGTGGCGGCCAGGGAGAGAGTGTGTCTGCTGGTGGTCATGGACACACCCTTCCCCATGTCGATCTCGGTCAGCCAACCAGGAGGTCGGCCTTCAGCCGCCGCACCTCGCGGGCGTCGGCCGGATCGTTCTGCGTCCGGACGGGCGCCCCGTCAACGGATCATGAACTACGCCGGTCGGTCGGCTGTCGCGACGGTGTGCACGAACGCGGTCCAGGAGGCGCCGGTGAAGGTGAGGCGTGCGGCTTCGGGGTTCTTCGAGTCGCGGACATGGACGGCGGAGTGGAAGGAGGCTATGGCGACCTCCACGCAATCAGGGCCGTCGTTGCTGCTGTAGCTGCTTTTGAACCACTCCAGGGTGGAGGTCATGTCTCTTCTCCCATGACTTTTTCGATGAAGGCCAGTGACTCCCGGGGCGAGAGAGCCTGCGCCCGGATCATTCCATAGCGCATTTCCAGGATCTGGACGTCCCGAGGATCGCTGACGAGACGACTGTGCAGCTGGGCCTCCAAGTGCCCGAGCGACTTGCCGTCCCGGAGCTTCAGCAGCCGGAGCGAACCGGCCATCCCCGCGTGGTCCTCGCGGTCCGTCGGCATCACCTGGATCTCGACGTGCCTCAACCCGCCGATTTCCAGCAAGTGTTCGAGCTGTTTCCGCAGCACCATTCTGCCTCCGAGCGGCCGTCGGAGCGTCACCTCTTCCTGGACAAAAGTGAGCTGCGCGCGGGGGACGCGGTCGAAGACGGCTTTGCGGGCCATGCGCGCGGCAACGTAGCGGTCGACCTCCTCCTCGGTGAAGGCCGGGCGCCGCATCGCGTACAGGGCGCGAGCGTACTCGGGAGTCTGGAGCAGGCCGTGAATGTGGTGGCCCGCGTAGGCACCGAGGTCGACCGCCTCGTCCTCCAGTTTGGCCAGGTCCCGCACCTTCTTCGGATAGCGGGCCTTCTCCACGTCCTCCTTCATGGTCGAGAGCATCCCGCCCGCGCCCAGCACCTCGTCTGCCTTGTCCAGGAAGTCGGGCTTCGGGACTCGTCGCCCGCGCTCGACCGACGAGACCATGTCCTCGCCGTACCCGATGGCGGCCCCCAGTTCCGCCTGGCGGAGGCCGGCGGACTCGCGCCACATCTTGATCTGTCGTCCGACCGCCCTGAGCACAGCCGCGGTCTCCTCGTCCTCCATGTCTTCCCCTCCCGGCGTACGAGCCGTACGACCACGGTGGACACCCGGACAGTCACGCTCGGTACCGAGGTCGGTGCTGTTCAGGGTAGGGACGGACGGCCACGCTGGGTGACGTGATGCAGAAAATGGACCTGTCCGTCGCCCCGAACGCACCGCACTTCGCGGTCCAGTTGTCCGCGACGCGCAGAGGTGCCCGGCTCGCGCGCCTGCTCGCGGAGCGCCAACTGGACGACTGGGGCGTGCCGTCGGGAGCCGTGTTGCAGGTCGTGGCGGAGCTGGCGGCGAACGCGGTGCTCCACGGTCGCGTGCCGGGGCGCGACTTCCGGCTCGCGCTGCGGCTGCGCCCCGACGGTGTCCTCCGCGTCGAGGTGACCGACGCCCGGGGTGACCGGGTCCCGCATGCCCACGCCCCGGTGACCGAGGACGCGGAACACGGACGAGGACTGCTCATCGTCGCGGCGTACGCGGACCGCTGGGGGGTGGTGGAAGGGCCCGCACCCGCCAAGACCGTGTGGGCCGAATGGTCACCGGGTCGCGGGCGGACGTGACCCGGTCGGACGCGACGCCAAAAACCAAAGAACCCGGGAAAGAACCCACCCCACCCCTGCCGTCCCCGTCGGTCACTCTCCGGAGTGAATATCACCAACTCGGCTGGCGCCGCGCGGCGTTCATGGTGCAGCGTCAGCCGCGAACACCCCAGACATGAATCGGCCCCCGCCGGGACTGCCATCCCACTGCGAGGGCCTAACCACCTAGGAAGAAGACGCTTCCCGATGACTGAGCAGCACCCTAGCGCGCACGCGCGCCCCGCGTCCGGCCGTCGCCCCGGCGGTGTCGAGCACGAGAACCGCCCCCACGACGACCACTTCACCGTGGTCGGGAACCACCTCCTCCAGCACCCCGAGCTGTCCCTGACGGCGATCGGCCTGGCCGTGCACATCCAGTCGCTGCCCGCCGGGGCGCCGGTCGGGATCAAGACGCTGGCGGGCAAGTTCCCCGAGGGCGAGATCCGGATCGCCGCCGCCCTGCGGGAGCTGGAGGAGCACGGCTACCTCGCACGCACCAAGGAGCGTCTTCCATCGGGCCGAGTCGTGACCCGGACGGTCTCCCGCAACAAGCCCCGCGCGTTCCTGGCCGCCGCGGGCGCAGCGGCAGCCGTCGTACCCGCACACGCACCGGCACCCGTACCGGCGGAGGCCGATCCGGCCCCGGCGGCGAGGGCGCCGCTTCGGACACCGGCGACCGATCTGCTCACCCGCCTCCGCGTGCACGACCCCCGGCTGCTGCTGACCGAACGGGACGTCCGCCGCCTCGCCCCCTGCGTGACGGTCTGGCTGGAGCGGGGCGTGCCCGCCTCCGCCGTGGAACGGACCCTGACGGCCGGCCTCCCCCAGGAACCGATCCGCCACCCGGCGGCGTTCCTGGAGCGCCGTCTCACCGCCGACCTCCCCCCGGCCCTGCCCGCGCACCTGCCGCACATCCCCGGCCCGCGCGCCGCCGACCCCTTCCAGACCTGCGACGGCTGTGAACGCGCCTTCCGTGCCCCACGGCCGGGCCGCTGCCGCGACTGCCGGGCAGATCACGCGGGCGCACACCGGGCCGCCTAGAACGCACTCGCCCGGCGGTCAGGGACCCGCCCCGCACCCGGACCGTCACGTGAACGTTTCCACACGGTTCCAGCCCTGACCGACCAGTCCCGTTCGAATACAGTGCTGGACGTCGTACGTACGGACAGCGTGTGGAGAGGTCGAGGGGAGGTCCGGGTGAGCGGGACAGCCGGTGCCGTCTGGGGGCGCGCCGAGCAGCAGGACTTCCGCAGCCGGGTGCGCGGGACGCTGCTCGGGGCCGCCGTCGGCGACGCCCTCGGCGCACCCGTCGACGGGCTCGCCCTCGACGCCATCCAGGAGGCGCACGGCCCGGACGGCCTCGCCGACCTCGCCCCCGCGCACGGCCGACGCGGCGCCGTCACCCATCTCACGCAGCTCACCCTGTTCTCCGTCGACGGGCTGATCCGGGCCCAGGTCCGGCGGGACACCGGCGCCTGGCACCCGCCCACCGACCTGCACCGGGCCTACCGGCGCTGGGCGGCCACCCAACGCGACTGGGGGCCCGACCTGCGGCGCAAGGACGACGGGTGGCTGGCCCACGAGGAGTGGCTGTACGCCCGCCGGAACGCGACGCGCGCCCTGCTGCTCGGACTGGGCGACGAGACCATGGGCACCCCGGAGGCGCCCAAGAACCCCGGTGAGCGCGGACCCGAGGCCGCCGCCCGCTCGGCGCCCTTCGGGCTGCTGGTCGGCTGGGAGCCGCAACTGGTCACCCAGCTCGCCGTCGAGTGCGCGGCCCAGACCCACGGCCACCCCACCGCCGGTCTGGCGGCGGGCGCCTACGCCGTCGTCGTGCACGGGCTGGCCCGGGGGGAGAGTCTGGACGCCGCCGTGCAGCGGGCCCTCGCGCTGCTGGCCCCCCGCCCGGGGCACGAGCCCGTCGTGGACGCCCTCCAGCACGCACTGGGCGCCGTCCGGCAGGGGCTGCCGGGCCCGGCACGGGTGACCGGGCTCATCGGCGCGGGGACGGCGGAGGGCCTGGTCGCCGCCGCGGTGTACTGCGCCCTCGTCGGCGAGGACATACGGCACGGGCTGCGGCTCGCCGTCAACCACGACGGGCCCTCCGCCGCGACCGGCGCCCTGACGGGCGGACTGCTCGGTGCCCTGCACGGGGAGACGGCGCTCCCGCCGGCCTGGCTCGCCGAACTGGAAGGCCGCCCCACGATCCTGGAACTCGCCGACGACTTCGCCATGGAGATGACCCAGGGCCCCGCCCTGCACGGCCCGGCGGGCTCGTCCCCGGGCTGGCTGACGCGCTACCCGCGCGCCTAGGCCCCGCGGTCCACCGTCCCGACGGCACGGATTACAACACCGGTCGTCACGTCAGAAAAACAGGCCTGGGGGTTGGCCTCGGATACACCGCATTGGGTTACTTCGGCGGTGCAGGAATAACGGGCGGATGGCTCTGAGAGGTGAAAGCAAATGGACCTAGCGGTAGTGGGCATCGGGTTCGAGGGCAACGCGGCAGCCACCGTCATCCTCGGAGCGATGGTCATGGTGGTGGCATTCGCCCTGCTCTACTGGCGCCTCAAGCGTGAAAAGAAGTGACAGACGCTCTGACTGGACCTCTTTGATCCTGTTCCCGGCCGGGATGGGATGGGCTGGGCTCGGTGACGACACGGGCTTCTCCGGCGACGGAGACGCCAGCGAGGTGTGGTGGTAACCGTGGCCACATGGGCGGCCTTCTTTCGAGACCAGAAGCGGAGGACGAGAGGAAAGGGCGGCAAGTTACGGCAGTTGGCTCATACCCTCCACAGGCAGCGGCGATAACTGACAACTGGCCCGCAACAATCGGAGCAGGAAGAAATAGAGAGCGCCAAGAAGGATGCCCGCAACTTCTGCTCGCCTGGTGCCGCGCCCCCGCCACCAGGGCACACCACCCCCCGCCCCGCTAGCGTGGGCCGTATGGGTATCAGCATTCACACCACCGTCCTCCCGCACGACGACCCGGACGCGTCGCTGGTGTTCTACCGCGACGTCCTCGGGTTCGAGGTCCGCCAGGACGTGGGGCAGGGCGCGATGCGCTGGATCACCGTGGGCCCGGCCGACCAGCCGGACGTCTCCCTGCTGCTGTCACCGCCCGCCGCCGACCCCGGTATCACCGAGGCCGAGCGCCGTACCGTCGCCGAGATGATGGCCAAGGGCACCTACGGGTGGCTCCTGCTGGCCACGAAGGACCTCGACGGAACCTTCGAGAAGCTGCGCGCCGGGAACGCCGAGATCGTGCAGGAGCCGACCGAGCAGCCGTACGGCATCCGCGACTGCGCCTTCCGCGACCCGGCCGGCAACCAGATCCGCATCCAGGAAGTGCGCTGAACGGACCGACCGGTGCCCGGGAGGGCACCGGTCGGAGGGCGTTCGCCCCGGCTAGTCGCTCACCTTGCCGCCCGTCCTCGCGTCGCCCACTCCGCCCGCCGGCGCCGGGATCGCCGCCGCCGCGCCGGACAGGTCGCCGTCGTCGTCGGTGTTGACCCGCTCGATGATCGCCAGGCGCTCGGGAGTGTCCTCCGGCTTCAGGAAGCCGACCAGGACGTAGAGGACCAGCGACACCGCCAGCGGGATCGACACCTGGTACTCCAGCGGCACACCGCCGTCCACGCTCCAGTTGATCGGGTAGTTGACCAGCCAGAAGGCGAGCAGACCCATCGACCAGCTGGTGAGCGCGGCCGTCGGGCCCGACCGGCGGAAGGGCCGCAGCAGACCGAGCATCATCGGGATCGCGATCGGGCCCATCAGTCCGGCCACCCACTTGATCACGACGGTGATGATGTCCTTGAAGGTCGGCGAGTCGACCTGGGTCGCCACCGCCATCGACAGCCCGAGGAACACGACCGTCGCCAGTCGCGCCGCCAGCAGCCCGGCCCGCTCGCCCCACGTCCGCGCCCGCTTCGACAGCACCGGCGCCACGTCGCGGGTGAAGACGGCCGCGATGGCGTTGGCGTCCGAGGAGCACATGGCCATGGTGTGCGAGAAGAACCCGACGATGACCAGGCCCAGCAGGCCGTGCGGCAGCAGTTGCTCGGTCATCAGCGCGTAGGAGTCGGAGCCGTCCGGCTTCTGGGACTCCACCAGCAGCGGTGACATCCACATCGGGAAGAACAGCACCAGCGGCCAGACCAGCCACAGCACCGCCGACAGCCGCGCCGACCGCTCGGCCTCACGGGCGTTGGGCGTGGCCATGTAGCGCTGCGCCTGGTTGAGCATGCCGCCGTTGTACTCGAAGAGCTTGATGAAGAGGAAGGCGAGCAGGAACACCGTGCCGTACGGGCCGACCAGCGGTTTGCCGTGTCCCTGGAGGGCGGGCTCGTCCCAGACGCCGAAGAAGCCGCCGTAGTCGCCGAGTTTCGCGACGACGGCCACGAACATCGCGATGCCGGCCAGCAGCTGGATGATGAACTGGCCCAGCTCGGTCAGCGCGTCCGCCCACAGGCCGCCGATCGTGCAGTAGATGCCCGTGATGACGCCGGTGATCAGGATGCCCTGGTTGAGGCTGATGCCGGTGAAGACCGAGAGCAGGGTGGCGATCGCCGCCCACTTCGCGGCCACGTCCACGATCTTCAGCAGCATGCCGGACCAGGCCAGCGCCTGCTGGGTGGGCAGGTTGTACCGGTTCTTCAGGTACTCCAGGGGAGAGGCCACGTGCAGCCGTGAGCGCAGCCGGTTGATGCGGGGCGCGAACAGCTTCGAGCCGATGGCGATGCCGAGGGCGATGGGGAAGGACCAGGTGACGAAGGACGTGACGCCGTAGGTGTAGGCGATCCCCGCATACCCGGTGAACATCACCGCGCTGTAACCCGACATGTGGTGCGAGATGCCCGACAGCCACCAGGGCATCTTGCCGCCGGCCGTGAAGAAGTCGCTGACGTTGTCCACGCGTTTGTGCGACCACACGCCGATCGCCACCATGATGGCGAAGTAGCCGATGAGCACGGACCAGTCGAGACCGTTCATGTGCCCCCTTCCGGGGTCCGCCTTGTGAACTCCGCTCAGCTGGCTGGCACTTCGCACGAGCGGGGTAGGGGCGAGGCAGGGCGCGAAGTGCCCGCTCATCGTGGTTGCGACGACGCGGGCACGACAAGGAAGCGGAAGGTCAAGAGCAAGTAAAAATGTTCGGCTTGCTGACCTCCGTTCACCTACATGAACGGCCGGCGCTCTACTTCAGCTCGTCCGGGCAAGGGGTGCCGCGCGGCACGTCGTAGGGCGCCGACAGCCGGTACGTACCGGCCTCGGGGGCGATCAGCATCGTCCACTTGTCGCCCTCGGCGGTCTCCTCCGTCTCCATCAGGCAGCCGTTGACGTTGTCGTACGTCTTCGGCGTGCCCTCCGGGGCGTTCTTGGAGGCCTCCGTCTCCTGCGGCGCCTCCAGCTTCTTGCCCTCGGCGTCGACGAGGCTCAGCCACGGCGAGTACGGAATCCGGACCAGGATGCGGCCCGGCCGGCGCACGTCGATGGTCCACTCGCCCTGCTCGGCCCGCTGGACGAACGCGTCGGGCTCCGCCAGCGGCGAGGGGTTGGTCACCTGGAACAGCTGCCAGTTGGCGTCGCCCCAGATCTGCTTCAGGTAGGGCAGACCCCGCTGCACCAGCTCCCGCTCGCGCTCACCGCCGTCGCCGTCCGGCTCGCCCTTGGGCAGCACCACGTAGTGCACGGCCCAGCGCTTCAGCCACTCGTGGTAGTTCGCCGAGTTGAGCGTGTCGTCGTAGAAGAGCGGGTTGCGTTCCATGTCGGCCTGGCGGAGCCAGCCACGGGCCAGGTTCACGTACGGCGCGAGGGCCGAGGCCTCCCGGTGGGAGCGGGCGGGCACGACCTCCACCCGGCCCTTCTCGGCACCGACCTCCTGCAACTCGTTCACCAGCGGAGCCAGCTCACGGGCCCAGGAGGCGGCGGGCGTGGTGTGCACGATGTCGTCGGCCGACTTGAAGCCGATCCAGCCGACGAAGCCGGCGATCGCGAGCACGAGCGCGTACCACTTGCGGGTCCGCTCCACCGTGAACGGCAGCGCGGCCACCAGCGCCACCCCCGCGAAGAGCATCGCGAGGCGCGTGATGTTGGAGCCGATCTGGGAGCTGATCGCCCAGACCAGCAGCACGGACAGCCCGTAGACCGCCGAGGTGATCCGCACGGTCGTCCAGGTGCGCGGCACGAACACGTACACCAGACCCGCGTACACCACCGGCAGGACCGCCGAGCCGAAGCCCATCGGCTGCGTACCGGAGAAGGGGAACAGCCAGGTCGACAGCGCGACCACCACGGTCGGTGCCACCCCCAGCGCCCAGGCGCCCGGGCGACGCTTCTGCAGGAACAGCGCCACCGCCACCAGACCCACGAACAGGCCCGCGACCGGCGAGGACATCGTGGCCAGCGCGGCCAGCGGCGCCGCGCACAGGCCCTTCGCCCAGCGCTCGTACCGCCAGCGGTACGGCCAGCAGAACACCACGGCGACCGCGCCCAGACCGAACATCGTGCCCAGTCCGAACGTCACCCGCCCCGACGCGGCGTTGGCCAGCAGGCCGAAGAGGCCCGCCAGCGACGCCCACAACGGATTGCGGACCGCCCGGCTGCGGATCAGGAGCATGGTCAGCAGCCCGGCCGACAGCGTCCCGGCGATCATCATCGTCGTGCGCACGCCGAGCACCGACATCAGATACGGCGAGACCATGCTGTACGACACCGGATGCGTGCCGCCGTACCAGGCGAGGTTGTACGCCGAGCCGGGGTGCCGGCCCACGAACTCCGCCCAGGCGTCCTGCGCCGCGAGGTCGCCGCCACTGTTCGCGAAGGTGAAGAACCAGGCGATGTGCAGCACCGCGGCCAGGGCGGTGACGGAGAGCACGGGGTGGCGCAGCATGCGCTCACGCAGGGCCAGGAAGGCGGCCTTCACCGCGGACGGCGCTTCCCGCTCGGCACGGCCGGGATCATGGTCGCCGTCCGGGCGCGGTGCGGGTACGCGCGGTCGCGGACCGGCTCCCGAACCCGTGTCGGCGTTCTCGGCGCGTGTCGGCTCCGCAGTGGCCACCTGAAGGCACTCCCCGTGTCCTGTTCTTCTGCTTTCGGCCGTGTCCCGTTTGCCGCGACCGGCGACCTGCCCCGTCTCGCGACGCTAGCACGCGCTCCCGCGCCGTCGCTTCCTCGCGTCGGACACGCGAAAGCCCCCGCGACCGGGTGGCCGCGGGGGCTCTGTGAGCTGGGTAACGCCCGGCGGGGCCGGCGGTCAGCCCAGCCGGGTCAGCTTGTCCGTCAGCGCGGGCTCCACGAGATCCTCCTGGAGCGCGACCGGTACCTTCACGGCCCCGGCGGCGCCCCCGTCGCCCACCGTGAGGGCGCCGACCTTCGTGCCGGCCGGGGCCGTGTGCGGCACCTCGTCCGCCGTGAACGTGAGCTTGACGGTCAGGCCCGGCCAGCCCACGGCCTTGACGTCCTGCGTGGCGACGACCGGCGTACGGCCGCCGAGACCGTCGTCGACGTACCCGACGACGCTCCCCTTCTTCAGGATCGTCGACGACTCCAGCGTGTCCTGCGCGGCCCGGATCAGCTTGTCGCTGGAGTCCAGGGCGGCACCGAGGATGGTGTTGTCCTTGCCGCCCGCGGGCTGGCGCACCACGGCCCCGACGATGGTCCGGGTCTCGCCGCCGACCTCCTTCTTCGCGGCGAAGACGAGGTTGCCGAGGGCGGAGGTGGTGGTGCCGGTCTTGATGCCGACGACGTCGTTGTGGCCGACCAGGTGGTTCCAGTTGGAGTGGTTGACGCCCTTGTAGTCGTCGTACGACATCATGGCGGCGACCTCGCGGAACGCGGGCTCCTTCATCGCCGCCTTGCCCAGCTTCACCTGGTCGACGGCCGTGCTCACCGTCGTGTTGTTCAGGCCCGACGGGTCGGTGTACGTCGTGTTCTTCATGCCGAGGTCCTCGGCGGCGGCGTTCATCTTCTCCACGAACGCCTTCTCGGACCCCGCGTCCCAGCGGGCGAGCAGCCTCGCAACGTTGTTCGCGGACGCGATCAGGATGCTCTCCAGGGCCTCGCGCTGGGAGATCGAGTCGCCCTCGTAGACGTTGACGGTCGACTCCTGGCCCGCCTGCGACTGGTCCTCGGCGGCCTGGTCGATCTTGATCTTCGGGCCCTCGGCGCCGCTCTTGAGGGGGTGGTCGCGCAGGATCACGTACGCGGTCATGACCTTGGCGACGCTGGCGATCGGCACGGGCTTCTGGTCGCCGGACGAGCCGAACGTGCCGATGCCCTGCACGTCCAGCGCGGCCTGCCCGCTGGACGGCCACGGGATCTCCGGCTTGCCGCCCTCGAAGGTGAAGCTGTCCTGAGCGGTGAGGTCGAGCTGGGGTGCCGGCAGGGCCCGCATCGACTGCACGACCCCGAGGACGATCAGCAGCAGCAGGACCAGCGGCGTCCAGATCTTGACCCGGCGGACCGTCGTCCGCAGCGGCGTCTCCGGGGGCGGCGGGGTGTTCGTCAGCTCCGCCAGCAGGTCCAGCGGCGGCTTCGGCGGCAGCGGCTGCTGCGTGGTCCGCTCGGGCCCGGCCTGCGGCACGGCGGCGGTGACCCCGGCACGGGGTGCCTGCGGCGCGCGGGGTGCCTCGGGCGGGGGCTTGCGCGTGGCGGGGTCGTCAGGATGCCGCAGCGCGACGAACTTGCTGGTCCGCTCGGCGTCCCGCTCGGCCGGGGCGGCCGCGCCCCCGCCCTTGCCGGTTTTCCCGGCTTGGTCGGCTTGGTCGGCTTCCTTGGCTTCCTTGGCCTTGCCGGCCGTAGCGGCGGCGTCGCCCAGCTTCAGCATCGTCGTCGGCTGGTCCACGGCGGGCGCGGAGGGGCGTACGGCCTTGAAGACGGCGGTGGGCTGATCGACGGCCCGCTCCCCGCCCTCGGCCTCTCCTGCGCCCTTCTCGGGCCCCTCGGCGGTCGCGCCGGCGCCCGTCGCGGCGACCGGTTCGTCACCGGTGCCGTCGGCCACCTCGCCGTCGGCGGGCTCCTCGGGACCGTCGGCGGCCCCCGTCGCGCCCCCGGCCTGACCGTCCGCGTCCGCTTCGGTGTCCGCGTCGGCGTCGGTGTCCGTCACGGTGCCGGCGTCCGCGTCGGTGTCCGCCCCGCGGGGGGCGTCAGCGGGCGCGTCCGGGTCCTTGCCGTCCTCCTCGGCGGCAGCCACGCCCTCCGCCGGTTCCGCGTCCGCGGTCCGCGCGTTCGCGGCGGCACGCTCGTCCGCGGTCGCCACCCAGGCCGCGACGGCGTGCCGCAGCCGGCCGTCGCCGCCCGTGGCGGGCTCGGCGCCGGAAGCGTCGGACATATCACCGGAATCGGACGAAGCGGGTGAAGTAGTTGAAGTGGATGAAGGGTTCGAATCGGATGAAGCAGGCGTGTCGGACGTCTCAGGAGTGTCCTCCTCGACGGCGCCCTCCGGTTCGGCGTCCTCGCCCTCGCTCCGGGCGTCCGTCTCGCGGACGGACAGCACCCGGGTCGCCGTATCGACGCCACCCCGGGACGCGCCCGACCCGGCGGACTCCGCGGACCCGGCGGACGCCGAGGGCTTCGCGGTCTCCCGCGTCACCGCCAGCCGCGGATCGGGCGTCTCGTTCGCCTCGGTCCGCGCTTCGGGAACCGGACCCGCGCTCCCCGACGTCGGTTCTTCCGACGACTCGCGCTGCTTCGACCTGTCGGGGGACTCGCCCGCCACCGATGCCTCCTCCATGCGCCGCACGTCCTGTGTGCGCTACCGAAACCATGTACCAGTGTCCTGTGTACGGGTAGGACCCACGCGGTAGACGAGAACGACATACCTACTGGTTCCACTACGAACCGGTCACGCACCCTCGACAGACCAATGTGAGAGGGGTCACCCTGTCTGTCATCCACGCGGGGAGGCATGGATGGGCAGGAGCCGCAGAACACTTCCGGAGGAGCTTCTGCTGCTGGCGTTGGACCCGACCACGGGCACCACCGCACAGCCGCAGTCGCTCGACCTCGGTCTGGCCGGAGCACAGCTGGTGGAGCTGGCGCTGGCCGGACGGATAGCCCCAGACGGGGATCGTATCGCCGTGGTGGCACCACGGCCGACTGGAGATCCAACACTGGACTGCGCGTTGGAGTTGCTGCGAAGGCGTGGCGCTCCCGTACGGGCGGTCAACTGGATTGGCGGGCCCCGCCTGGGGCTGCGCCAGACCTACCTCTCGCATCTGGAGCGATGCGGCATGGTGCATGCCGTGGAGGGCCAGATGTGCGGGGTGCTGCCGACGACTCGCTATCAGGCGACGGACACGGCGATCAGCAGGGAGATCAAGACCCGGCTGGACTCGGCGATCCGCACCGGCGTACCGCCGGACCCGCGGACCGCGGCGCTCGCCGCGCTGGCCCACGCGGTCGGTCTCGGCAAGCACCTCTACCCGGGCAACGAAGGACGCTCGTCACGGTCCCGCCTGCGGGACCTCATCAGACACGACCCGATG
The DNA here is from genome assembly GCF_055589025.1 of Streptomyces sp. NPDC041968. Taxonomy (NCBI): domain Bacteria; kingdom Bacillati; phylum Actinomycetota; class Actinomycetes; order Kitasatosporales; family Streptomycetaceae; genus Streptomyces; species Streptomyces sp. NPDC041968. Next base: position 256,440 of record NZ_JBVJCB010000012.1, read on the forward strand.
GGCGGTCTGGTGGCGCACGCGGTGATGGACGTCCAGAACGGCGCGGTGGCCCAGCCACGCCGCGCTCCGGCACCGGCCGGCCGCCAGGCCGCCGCCGGACCGGGGGCCAGGCCGGCCCCGGAACCCGCACGCGGCGTTCCGGCGCAACCGCGCCACGGATCCATGGCACGCGCCGTGGCCCACTGAACCGCACCTTCGCAGCACCGCACCTTCGCAGCACCGCCGCACCGCCGCACCACAGTCCCCTAGACCCGGTCACGGGAGCCGCGGGTCCGCGCGGGGCGGCGGGACAGCCGAACGTCCGGCACGTCCGGACACCGGCACGGTCCCGCCGTCCCGCGCGCGGCCATGTGTACGGGTGGCGCCCCGAACTGGCGTGTACGCGGCGCATATCGACCGTTTCCCAGCGGTAGAAAGCACCTTGGTGGCAGTCTGCTCAGCAGCAGATACGCAAAGTGGCACACATGAGTCACGCAGCCGGAGGTGCACGTCCCGTGGCGTCCAATGTCAATCCCACCGTCAGGCGGCGCCGGCTCGGCCAGGAGCTGCGTCGGCTGCGCGAAGTCAAGGGCATGACGGCCGAGGAGGTGGCGGAGCGGCTGCTGGTCTCGCAGTCGAAGATCAGCCGCCTGGAGAACGGCCGGCGCAGCATCAGCCAGCGGGACGTCCGCGACCTGTGCGGGGTCTACGAGGTCGAGGACCAGCGGATCGTCGACTCGCTGATGCAGATGGCCAAGGACTCCCGGCAGCAGGGCTGGTGGCACGCCTTCGGGGACATCCCGTACAGCGTCTACATCGGCCTGGAGACCGACGCGGAGTCGCTGCGGACCTACGAACCCCAGATCATCACCGGCCTGTTGCAGACCCGCCCCTACGCGGAGGCGCTCATCCAGGGCGCCTTGCCCGAGACCTCCGTCGCCGACATCGAGAAACGGGTCCAGGTCCGCATACGGCGACAGGAGCGCATCTCCGCCGACAGCAACCCGCTGCGCCTGTGGGTGGTCCTCGACGAGGCCTGCCTGCACCGGACGGTGGGCAGCAGGCAGGTGATGCGCGAGCAGTTGGAGCACGTCGCCGAGATGTCGCAGCTCCCGCACATCACCGTGCAGGTGCTGCCCTTCGACGTCGGCGCGCACCCCGGCATCAACGGGCAGTACTCCATCCTGGAGTTCGCCGACACCGCGGACTCCAGCGTCGTGTACATCGAGGGCGTGACCAGCGACCTGTACCTGGAGAAGGCGCAGGACGTGCAGAAGTACACGGTGATGTACGAACACCTGCGGGCACAGGCCCTGAACGTGGAGCAGTCCCGGCAGCGCATCGAGGACGTGGCGAAGGAGTACGCGCGCTGAGGCCGGAGGCCTGACGGGGCTTCCCGGCTGGTGAGGGCGGGATGTTACACCCCGGCCGGGGCGCACTGGAAGACTCACCTGGAATATGCCATCCGGTCGGGTGAATGGCGGCTCCGGGGGGAGGGGTCAGCGAGTAGCGTCGATCACGCCAAAGATCAAGCGTCATTGGCGTGAACCGCGCAGCGGCCCCATGGGGCCGAGGCGCGGTGACACCACTCAGCGACTCGCCATCGGAGCAGACATGGCAATTCTTCAGGGCGCCCAGGAATCGTGGATCAAGTCCTCCTACTCCGGAGGAAACGGCGCGTGCGTCGAGGTCAAGTCACCGGTCGTGGCGGCGCTCGCCGTCCGCGACTCCAAGGTCCTCGAGGGCCCGGTCCTGGCTTTCCCCGCCGACGCGTGGAACGCCTTCGTGACCTCGGTCAAGGAGTAACGGCTCCACGCGCCACCAGCCGACGGAGCCCTCTCGACCAGTTCGCCGACCTTGCCGAGAGGGCTCTGTTCAGTTCCGGACCCGAGGCCGGCTCACCTCACGGGGAACGCCACGTCGCACACCGGGTCCTCGGGACCCGCCGCCTCCCGGTCGGCGAAGTACACCTCCCCGCACGGCCCCGCCACCGTCAGGCCCCGAGCGGCGATCCACCCCTCCACCGCCTCGAAGGCGGCCAGGATCTGCGGATGGCCCACCTGCGCCTTCCTCCTCCAGCCGCCCCAGCGAGGCACCGATCCACGTCGGCAACTCGGTCGCCGGACGGCCCGTCCGCCCGGCGACGACGAGGCTCGGGCCTGACCCAGGGGCAGGGTCGACCGACGCGTCCGCTCAGCCCGCCAGCCGCTCCTCCACGGCCGCCACGACCTCGGCCGACTCCGGCTCGGTCTGCGGCGAGAACCGGGCGGCGACCTTGCCGTCCCGGCCGATCAGGAACTTCTCGAAGTTCCAGCGGATGTCCCCGCTGTGCCCCTCGGCGTCGGCGAAGCCGGTCAGCCGGTCGTACAGCGGATGCCGGCCCTCCCCGTTGACCTCCACCTTCTCGGTCATCGGGAAGGTCACGCCGTACGTCGCCGAACAGAACTCGGCGATCTCGCCGGCGGTGCCCGGCTCCTGGCCCATGAACTGGTTGCACGGCACGCCGAGGACCGTGAGGCCCTGCTCCGCGTACCGCTCGTGCAGCCGCTCCAGGCCGGCGTACTGCGGGGTCAGTCCGCACTTGGAGGCCACGTTGACCACCAGCACGACCCGGCCCGCGTACTGGGAGAGGTCGGCGGAGCCGCCCTGGAGGGAGCCGATCTCGACGTCGAGGGGAAGGCTGTCGTTGTTGCGCGCGTTCTCTGCGGTCGTCATGAGCGGATGCTAGCCCCGCACCACGTCACCCCCGCCGCCGCCCGCCCCGCCGGAGCCCGCCTCGACGAGGACCTCCCCGGCCGCCGAGCGCGAGTACAGCACCGACCGGCCCGCGCGCCGCCGCTCCACCAGCCCGGCGTCCAGCAGCACCCGCAGGTGCCGCCCCACCGAACCGAGGCCCTGCCCGGTCACGCCGACGAGCTGGCTGGTGCTCATGGGGGAGCCGAGCAGCACCAGGACCCCCGCGCGCGCCGGCCCGAGCAACGCGCCCAGGGCCGCGGGCACGGTCCGGGCGCCCGCGTCCGCGAGCGCGCCGACACAGGGGTAGACCACCGCGTACCGCTCGGTCCCCTCCCACGACACCCAGCCGTGCCGTTGCACGGTGATCGGCACTAGGACCAGCTCGGCGCCGGCGAGCGCCCGCGGCGGGTACGGGTGCGCGTTGACCTGGAGACGGCTGTCCCCGAGCCAGCGCGTGCCGGGCCGCAGCGCGTCCAGCACCGCCGCCCAGCCGCCCCGGCTCACCTGTGCCGTCCGCGCGGCCACATCCGCCTCCAGCACCCGGCGGCGCCGCTCCCAGTCCGGCCGTACGGTCTCGGCCCACACGTACTCCAGCAGGGCGGCGGCCCGCTCGGGCAGGTCGTCGCGGTCCAGGGTGGAGGGGAGCGGACCGGCGAGGGACAGGCGCAGGTCCGCGCGGGCCTCGTCGCCGCGGACCGCGCGGACGCGCCCGACCCCCTCCTCGAAGGACTCGTCCTCGCGCGGGGCGGGTGTGAGGAAGTCGGCGATCCACCGCCGGCCGAGCCCGGAACGGACGAGCAGCGCGGTCACCGGGTCGTCCGCCAGCCGGCGCCGGTAGCCGGGCAGGTGGGTGTCGAGCCAGGCCTGCTCTCCCGGGTGCGCGGCCGCCCCGGCGTGCAGCAGCTTCAGGGCGGCGAAGGCCTCGGCGAGGGGCGAGAGCACGAACCGGCTGCGGGCGAGCGTGTCGGCGCTGATCCGCCACCAGCCCATGCGACCCGCCCCCCGTCCGGTGTCCCGGCCACTCGTCCTCGGCGCCCCGGCGCCCCGGCGCCCCGGCGCTCCGGCGCCCCGACGAAGTTTCGCCGGCACGCGAAACAGTAACGGCCGGGTTCCGCACCGGCCCAGACTCCCCGCATGCCAGACACGACCCGCCGCCAGAGCTACACGGACCTGTTCCGCACCCCGGAGTTCGCTCCCCTCTTCCTCTCCTCCTCGGCCAACATCGCCGCCCAGACGCTGAGCGGACTGGCGCTCGGCATCCTGGTGTTCCGGGCGACGGACTCACCGCTGCTGTCCGCGCTGAGCATGTTCGGCCCCGCCCTCGCCCAGGTCCTCGGCGCCACGCTCTTCCTCTCCGGCGCGGACCGGCTGGCGCCGCGCACGACGCTGGCGGGGCTCTCGCTCGCCTTCGCCGCCGCCACCGCCGCCCTCGCCCTGCCCGGGCTGCCGGTCTGGGCGATGCTCGTCATCGTCCTCGCCGAGGGGCTGATCGCCTCGCTGGGCGGCGGGGTCCGCTGGGGGCTGCTCACCGAGATCCTGTCCAAGGACGGCTACCTGGCCGGGCGTTCGCTCTTCAACATGACGAGCGGCCTCATGCAGATCGCCGGTTACGCGACCGGCGGTCTCCTGGTGGCCGTGCTGTCGCCGCGCCTGTGCCTGCTGCTCGCCGCCGGCCTGTACGGCACGGCGGCCGGCCTCGCGCTGCGGCTGACCCGGCGGCCACCGCGCGCCACCGGCCGCCCCTCCGTACGGGCGACCTGGCGCGCCAACTCCCGGCTCTGGTCCTCCCGTCCACGCCGCCACCTCTACCTGGCGCTGTGGATCCCCAACGGCCTCGTCGTCGGCTGTGAGTCCCTGTTCGTCTCCTACGACCCCCGCGCCGCGGGCACGCTCTTCGCCTGCGCTGCGTTCGGCATGCTGGCCGGGGACGTGACGGTGGGGCGGCTGCTGCCCGCCCGGATGCGCCCGCGTCTGGGCGTACCGCTGCTGGTGCTGCTGGCCGCCCCCTACCTCGTCCTCTTCCTGCGCCCCCCGCTGCCGCTGACGGCCGTGCTGGTCGCGCTGGCCTCGGTCGGCTTCGGCGCGAGTCTGGTCCAGCAGGAGCGGCTGGTCGCCCTCACCCCCGAGGACCTCTCCGGGCACGCCCTCGGCCTGCACTCCGCCGGGATGCTGACCATGCAGGGGCTCGCCGCACTGCTGGCCGGCACGGTGGCGCAGTTCAGCTCCCCGGCGACGGCGATGTCCGTGACGGCGGCCGGCTCGCTCGCGGTGACGCTGGTGCTGACGGTGCGGAGCCGCCGGGGGGCGGCCGACGGGGGGCTGCTGCCGGTGCGCGTGGCGCGCGCCGGTTGAGACCCCGCGGGCCGGGGCCGCGGTCTCAGGGCCGGGCGGCGCCGCGGGCGCCGGCGGACGCCATGCCGAGCCAGGTGTGCGGATTGCCCGCCCAGCACCAGCCGAGCTTCGGTGCCCTCTTGCTGATCCAGATCGCCGGGACACGGCGGTCGCCGGACCGTGAACCGCCCAGCGAGAAGCACTTGTTCTTCACCAGGAGCTGGGGTGTGTGCGTCATCAGCGCGATGCCCTCCTCGATGGTGAGCAGGCTGCGGCCCCGCTCGGCGAGGGCGGCCATGGCGTCGTTGGGCACGACCCCGCAGAACTCCTCCCCACGCTCGACGTCGAACAGCAGGTGGACCCCGTTGCCGCCGGGCGGCTCGGCCTCCTCGGTGGCGACGAACCGTTCCAGGGAGCCCGGTTCGAAGGTGCGGTCGACGAAGCCGGGCAGCCGGCCGCCGTGGAGCGTGGTCAGCGGCATGGTCCGCTCGATCGCGGCGAGTTCGCGGGTGACGACCAGGACGAAGGGCACGCGGCCGGTGGCGGCGGGGTCGTACTTCCCACCGTCGCCGTCGCCGTCGCCGTCGTCGTCCCTGGCGCCGACATGGGCCACGGCCTCGGCGCGCAGCGGGGCCACCAGCTCGGCGAACTGCTCCGGGGTGCGGCCGGAGAGCGCCGGGTAGCCGAGCGCGACGAGCGTACGGACCTGCCGGTCGAACTCGGCGGCGGCGTCGAGGGAGGGGGCGGAGGCGGTGGAGGTGGCGGGGGAGGCGGCGGGGGAGTGCGTCCGGTCGGTCAAGCGGGTTCCTTCCGTGGGGGCCTGGGGGTGCGGGGCGGGCTGGGCGTCCTGCGCGAGCGGGTGCGGGACGCCGGCGTCGGGAGCGGTCATGCCGGGACCTCGATCCGGGCGAGGGCGCCGGTCTCCAGCGCGCACCACAGCGCGCCGTCGTGCACGGCGATCCCGTGCGGTTCGCTGTCGGGGCGGGACAGCGCGTACGAGGTGATGGCGCCGTCGACGGTGATCCGGCCGACCCGGCCGCTGCCCCACTCGGTGAACCACAGGGCACCGTCGGGCCCGGCCGTGACCGCGTGCGGCCGGGCCGCCGGGTCGGGCAGCGGGTACTCGGTGATGTCGCCGTCCACCGTGATCCGGCCGATCCGCCCGGCCCCGATCTCGGTGAACCACAGCGCGCCGTCGGGCCCCGCGGCCATGCCCACCGGCGCGGCGCCCTCGGTCGGCAGGGGGTGGGCCGTGCCGCGGCCGTCGACGGTGAGCCGTCCCACGGCGTTCTGCTGGTTGAGGGTGCACCACAGGGCCCCGTCGGGGCCGGTCGCGAGGGCGGACGGGAAGGCGCCGGGCGCCGGGTGCTCGGTGACCTCACCGTCCACGGTGACGCGGCCGACCCGGTCGACCGAGGAGAGCGTGAACCACATCGCCCCGTCCGGCCCGGCGACGATCCCGAACGGTCCGCCGTCGGGCGTCAGCGGCGCGTGGGAGGAGTAGGTGCCGTCGGGCGCGATCCGCCCGATGCGGTGCGCCCGGTACTCGGTGAACCACATCGCCCCGTCCGGTCCGGGCGCGATGACGGTCGGCCCGGCCCCCACCGGGTGGACGGTGACGCTGCCGTCCCGCGGGTCACGGCGGGCGACGGCGTCCTGGTGGACGAGGGTGAACCAGAGGGCGCCGTCCGGTCCTTCGGCGAGCGCGTAGGGGCCGGCCTCGGGGCCGCTGACGGTGAACTCCTGTACGGGCTCGGTGCCCGGCTCGATAAATTCGTTCATCGGTAGTAACTTTACTTAGGGGGAAGATAGCCGTCAACCTAAAATTACGACAGAGGTAAGATTTTTTATGGACCCGACCGGCGCCGCGCCCCTGGGCCTGCGCGAGACCAAGAAGCGCGAGACGCGACAGCTCATCTCCGACCGGGCGACCGGGCTCTTCATCGAGCAGGGCTTCGAGCACACGACGATCGCCGAGATCGCCGACGCCGCCCGCGTCGCCAAGAAGACGGTGACCAACTACTTCCCTCGCAAGGAGGACCTGGCCCTCGACCACCAGGAGGAGTTCGTCGCCGCCCTGGCCGGCACGGTGGACGCGCGCGAGCCGGGGGAGGCCCCCCTGTCGGCCCTGCGCCGCGCCTTCCTGGCGGCGGTGGCGGCCCAGGACCCCGTCGCGGGGTTCGCCGGCCCCGCCTTCACCCGCATGATCGCCGACAGCCCCACCCTCACCTCCTGCCTGCGCGGGCTGCACGACCGGCGGGAGGACGCCCTCGCCGAGGCACTGGCCAGGGCCACGGCCGCCTCGCCCGAGGACATCACCCCCCGCACCGCCGCGGCCCTGCTGGGCGGGGTCCACCGCGTCCTGTTCACCCGCATCCAGGAACTGACGCTGGCCGGCCGCACCAACCCGGAGATCGCCGAGCTGCTCGGTCAGGAGGCCCCGCGCGCCTTCGACCTGCTGGCGCCGGCCCTGGCGGAGTACGGGCGCGGCTGAGCCCCCGCGCCCGCGCCCGGCAGGGCGTCCGTACGGCGGGCACCCGCCTTCCGCATGCGCCGTCACCTGGCCGGACGCACACTGGCCGGGTGAGCAGAACGCACCCGGGGCGGGACGTGAAGACGTCCGGAGCCGGTCACGCCGCCTCCCAGTCGCTGGCCCTCGCCGCCATGATGTTCGCGGTGGCGATGACCTTCATCGACCAGACGATCGTCTCGATCGCGGCCCCCGACATCGTCGCCGAACTCGGCCTCTCCAGCTCCGGCATGCAGTGGGTGATCAACGCCTACCTGCTCTCCCTGGCGGCGTTCTTCGCCCTCGGCGGACGCCTGGCCGACCTGTGGGGGCCGCGCCGCGTGGTCGTGACGGGCACCCTGATCTTCGTCATCTCCTCGGTCCTGTGCGGCTGCGTACCGGCCGGGGACTCCGCGCTGACCTGGCTCATCGTCTTCCGGACCACCCAGGGCCTGGGCGCCGCGCTGCTCTTCCCGGCCGCGCTCGCCGTGGTCGTGGCGGTCTTCCCCGTCGAACGCCGGGGCCGTGCCCTCGCCCTCTTCTTCGGCCTCACCGGCGCCCTCACCGCCGTGGGCCCGCTGCTCGGCGGCTGGCTGACGGCGTGGACCTGGCGGTCCATCTTCTGGGTCAACGTCCCCGTGGCGATCATCGCCCTCGTCCTCACCGCGCTCGCCCGCATCGCCGACCACCGCCGCGACGAGTCGCTGGACGTCAAGGGCGCCCTGCTGATCGTCGCCGGCATGGGCCTGAGCGTGCTCGGCTTCCAGCAGGCCTCGTCCTGGGGCTGGGACAGCGCGGCGACCTGGGCCTGCATCGCGGCGGGCCTCGCCCTCCTCTACGTCTTCTGCCGCTACGAACTCCGCGTCACCGGCCACCCCCTGATCAACCTCGCGGTCTTCCGCGACCGCGCCTTCACCGTGGACGCGCTGGTGCTCTTCTTCGCGATGCTGGCGTTCGTCCCCGTGTTCTTCTTCGCCTCGGTCTACGCCCAGGTCTCCCTCAGCGCCTCGCCCAACCAGGCGGCCCTGTACCTGCTGTACTTCTTCGTCGGGTTCGCCCTCGCCTCCCAGTGGGGCGGCCGCATCCTGGACAAGCGGGGCGCCCGGCCGGCACTGAGGACGGGCTGCGTGCTCGGCGCCGTCGGCTTCGCCCTCTGGGCCGGCAAGCTCACCGACCTGTCGATGCACGACCAGTGGCCCTATGTCGCGCTCGCCGGCGCGGGCATCGGCCTCATCCTGGCGCCGGCCTCCACGGACGCGGTCAACCGGGCCCTCCACGCCTCCTACGGCGAGGTCACCGGCATCACCCAGACCGTCCGCAACTACGCGGCGAGCGTGGGCCTCGCCGTCTTCGGCACGATCCTGACGCACACCATGACCGACAGGGTCACGGAGACGCTCCGCTCGCGCGGGGTGCCCCCGGACGCCGAGCACGCCGCCGCCCGCGACGTGACGGAGGCGATCACCGGCAACGCGGACACCCGCGCGCCCACGGGAGACGGCGCCCTGGCCACGACGGTGCGGGAGGCGATGCCCGACATCCGCATGGACTTCGCCGAGGCCAACCAGTGGGTCTTCTACGGCATGGCCCTCGCCCTCGCCGTCGGCTACTTCTGCGCCCTGCGCCACCCCGGCGGACGGGCGGCGGAGCCGACGACGCGGGCCGCCGGCGACGACCGCGCCTGACGGGGCGCGCGGGCGCGGGCGCTCGTGCGGAGCGCCGCCGCGCACGCCCCTCCCGCCCGCCGGCACCACCGGCCGGACCGCCCGGCCGGGCCGGGGCATAGAATCCGTCGTCATGCCGAAGCCTGACGAGCTGATCGTTGACATCGCTGCCCTTGTGGAGTCCGGGCAGAGCAACCAGATGTCCCTGACCGTGGTCACCGGTGGTGCTGTCATCACCGGTCGCCTTGCTCCCGAAGCCGTGTGGAGGCAGCGGGTGTCCGAGGTGCTGGCGGACTCCGCCCGCCTCGGTGACTTCGCCGCCGTCTTCGACACCCCCGTGAAGAGGGACGGACCGCCCACGCACCTCCACTTCCACGTCGCCCGCATCCTCCAGGGCACGGTGGGGATCCCGGAGACGGGCGGCATGTACCGCATCGCCATCGAGGACGTCAGCGCCTGGACCGTGGGCGACTTCAGCTACTCCAACCGCTGACCCACCGCGCCGGAAGCGGCACCGCACGTCAGCACGTCAGCCCTGTCGGCACCCGCCGGCAGGGCTGACGCGTCCGCCGTAGCGGCCGCGTACGACGGCGACGACCAGCCGGTCCGCCGCCGGACCCGGCATCCCCGGGCCGCCTCCCAGCGCACGCGGCCTCCCGGCGGCCGCCGCTTCCCAGCGAGGCGGCCTCCCAGCCAACGCCGCCTCCCAGCCAACGCCGCCTCGTGCCGAACACGGCCGCGGCGCCCGCGACCAGCGCTCCGGCAGGACACGCGCCGAGATAGGGCGTCGGGTGGGGCAGGCTCCTTCGCCGTCACGCCAGCTCCGTAAGAGAAGCGTCAAAGCCGTTCAGGCCACCGTAAGGAAGCCATCAACGGCGAACGAATCCGGCCAGAGAGGGGCTTCCCTCTTCTTGTCAGACTCCCGTTCGAACCTCACTAGGAGCTCGCGATGGCCGACGTGGCCTTCGTCGTCACCATGATCGCGGTGTTCGCGCTCGTGGCTCTCGTCGCCAAGGGGGTGACGAAGCTGTGACCGCCGAGAACATCGTCGGCCTGATCGTGGCCGTCGCCCTGCTCGGGTACCTCGTCCTCGCCCTGATCCACCCGGAGAGGTTCTGAGCACCCCCATGAGCCCCGTCCTCGCCGGCCTGCTCCAGACGCTCGCCCTCGTGGCCGCGCTGGCGCTCGCCTGCGTCCCCCTCGGCGACCACCTGGCCAGGGTCTACTCCTCCGGCACGCACTGGCGTGTGGAGAAGTGGATCTACAAGGGCATCGGTGCCGACCCGGACACCGAGATGCGCTGGCCCGCCTACCTGCGCGGCGTCCTCGCCTTCTCCCTCGCCGGAGTCCTCCTCCTCTACCTGCTCCAGCGGCTCCAGGGCGTCCTGCCCGGCTCCCTCGGCTTCGCCTCCATCGACCCGGACCAGGCGTTCAACACCGCCGCGTCCTTCGTGGCCAACACCAACTGGCAGTCGTACTACGGCGAACAGGCCATGGGCCACGTCGTGCAGACCGCCGGTCTGGCCGTGCAGAACTTCGTCTCCGCGGCGGTCGGCATCGCCGTCGCCGTCGCCCTGGTGCGCGGGTTCGCCCTCCCCCACTCTCGGCTTCGCTCGAGCGGGGGGACCCCCATCCGCACCGGCGAGCTGGGCAACTTCTGGGCCGACCTGGTGCGCGGCGTCGTGCGGGTCCTGGTGCCGCTGGCCGTCGTGGGCGCGGTGGTCCTGGTGGCCTGCGGAGTGATCCAGAACTTCGCCGGCATCCACGAGGTCGGCCAGTTCACCGGCGGCACGCAGCAGTGGAACGGCGGTGCGGTCGCCTCGCAGGAGGTCATCAAGGAGCTGGGCACCAACGGCGGCGGCTACTTCAACGCCAACAGCGCCCACCCCTTCGAGAACCCCACCCCGTTCACCAACCTCTTCGAGATCTTCCTGATCCTGCTCATCCCGGTCGCCCTGACCCGCACCTTCGGCGTCATGGTCGGCTCGGTGCGCCAGGGCTGGGCGATCCTCGGCACCATGGCCGGCATCTGGGCCGGCTTCGTCGCCCTGATGATGTGGACGGAGTTCGCCCACCACGGCCCGGCCCTCCAGGCGGCGGGCGGCGCGATGGAGGGCAAGGAGCTGCGCTTCGGCATCGGCGGCTCGTCGCTCTTCGCGGTGTCCACCACCCTCACCTCGACCGGCGCGGTGGACTCCTTCCACTCCTCGTTCACCGGTCTCGGCGGCGGCATCACGATGCTCGGCATGATGCTGGGCGAGATCGCGCCCGGCGGTGTCGGCTCCGGGCTCTACGGCATGCTGATCATGGCGGTCATCGCGGTGTTCATCGCGGGGCTCATGGTCGGGCGCACCCCGGAGTACCTCGGCAAGAAGATCGGCAGCCGTGAGATCAAGTTCGCGGCCTGCTACCTCCTCGTCACCCCCACGCTGGTCCTGACCTTCACCGCTGCGGCGATGGCCCTGCCCACCCCCGGCGACTCGATGACCCACAGCGGGGCGCACGGCTTCTCCGAGATCCTCTACGCCTACACCTCGGCCTCGAACAACAACGGTTCGGCCTTCGCCGGTCTGAACGCCGACACCCAGTGGTTCAACACCACCCTGGGCCTGGCCATGCTGCTCGGCCGCTTCCTGCCGATGGTGTTCGTCCTGGCGCTGGCCGGGTCGCTCGCCGGACAACGACCCGTCCCGGCCACCGCGGGCACCCTGCGCACCGAGAAGCCGCTGTTCACCGGCCTGCTCGCGGGCGCCGTCCTGATCATCACCGGTCTGACCTACTTTCCGGCACTCGCCCTGGGTCCGTTGGCCGAAGGGCTGGCGTCATGACCACCGACACGCAGAAGCACGAGGACGCCATGTCCACAGCCACCCCGACCCGGGCGCCGCACGGCGACGCACGCATGGGTCACCAGGCCGGGGAGGGCCGCGTCGGCGCGGGCCTCTTCGACCCGAAGCAGCTGCTCACGTCGCTGCCCGACGCCTTCCGCAAGCTCGACCCACGGGTGATGGTGAAGTCGCCCGTCATGTTCGTGGTCCTCGTCGGCTCCGTCCTGACCACCGTCTTCTCCTTCCAGACCCCCGACGACTGGTTCGGCTGGACCATCAGCGCCTGGCTCTGGCTGACCGTGGTCTTCGCCAATCTCGCGGAGGCGGTCGCCGAGGGCCGCGGCAGGGCCCAGGCCGACACCCTGCGCAGGGCCAAGACCGACACCGTCGCCCGCCGTCTCGTCGACGGACGTCTTGTCGACGGGCGTCCTGCCGACGGTGATCCTGCCGGCGGGCGTCTCGTCGACGGGCGTCTCGTCGACGGGCGTCTCGTCGGCGGGCGCGAGGAGCCGGTGCCCGGCACCGGGCTGCGCGTCGGCGACCTGGTCGTCTGCGAGGCCGGCGACATCATCCCCGGCGACGGCGACGTCGTCGAGGGTGTCGCCTCCGTCGACGAGTCGGCGATCACCGGCGAGTCGGCACCCGTGATCCGCGAGTCGGGCGGTGACCGGTCCGCGGTGACCGGAGGCACGAAGGTGCTCTCCGACCGGGTCGTCGTCAAGATCACGACGAAGCCGGGGGAGACCTTCATCGACCGCATGATCAACCTGGTCGAGGGCGCCGCCCGGCAGAAGACGCCGAACGAGATCGCGCTGAACATCCTGCTCGCCTCACTGACCGTCGTCTTCCTGCTGGTCTGCGCCACCCTCCCGCCCTTCGCCGCCTCCGCGGGCTCCGACCTGCCGATGGTCGTGCTCGTGGCGCTGCTGGTCTGCCTCATCCCGACCACGATCGGCGCCCTGCTCTCCGCGATCGGTATCGCCGGCATGGACCGCCTGGTCCAGCGCAACGTGCTGGCCCTGTCCGGCCGCGCCGTCGAGGCCGCCGGTGACGTCTCCACCCTGCTGCTCGACAAGACCGGCACCATCACCCTCGGCAACCGGCGGGCCGCCGAGTTCGTGCCGGTGCGCGGCACCACCGGGCCGGAGGTCGCGGACGCCGCCCAGCTCTCCTCACTGGCCGACGAGACGCCCGAAGGCCGCTCCGTCGTCGTCCTCGCCAAGGAGAGGTACGGCCTGCGCGAACGCCACCGGGACGAACTCGCCGGTGCCGCGTGGATCCCGTTCACCGCGCAGACCCGCATGTCCGGCGTGGACGTCGACGGGCGCAGGGTCCGCAAGGGCGCCGCCGGCTCCGTCGTCGCCTGGGTCCTCGAGTGCGGCGGCACGGTGGCCGAGGACGCGGAGGCCGTCGTCGAGCGCATCTCCGCGGCAGGCGGCACACCGCTGCTCGTCGCCGTCGAGGACGAAGACGGCGCCCGCGTCCTCGGGGTCGTCCACCTCAAGGACGTCGTCAAGCAGGGCATGCGCGAGCGGTTCGAGGAACTGCGGCGCATGGGCATCAAGACCGTCATGATCACGGGCGACAACCCGCTGACGGCCAAGGCCATCGCCGACGAGGCCGGTGTCGACGACTTCCTCGCGGAGGCCACGCCCGAGGACAAGATGGCCCTCATCAAGCGGGAGCAGGCCGGCGGCAAGCTCGTCGCCATGACCGGCGACGGCACCAACGACGCCCCCGCGCTCGCGCAGGCCGACGTCGGCGTGGCGATGAACACCGGCACGTCGGCCGCCAAGGAGGCCGGCAACATGGTCGACCTCGACTCCGACCCGACCAAGCTCATCGAGATCGTCGAGATCGGCAAGCAGCTCCTGATCACCCGCGGCGCGCTCACCACGTTCTCCATCGCCAACGACGTCGCCAAGTACTTCGCGGTCATCCCGGCCCTGTTCGCCGCGGTCCACCCCGGCCTGGACAAGCTCGACATCATGGGCCTGTCCTCGCCCGACTCCGCGATCCTGTCCGCGGTGATCTTCAACGCCCTGGTCATCGTCGCGCTGGTCCCGCTCGCCCTCAAGGGAGTCCGCTACCGACCGGTCAGCGCCGACCGGCTGCTCCGCCGCAACCTCGCCGTCTACGGCCTGGGCGGCCTGATCGCGCCGTTCATCGGCATCAAGATCATCAACCTGCTCGTCTCGCTCATCCCCGGAATCGGTTGACCGCCATGAACACCTCCGTCATCAACACCGCCCGGCTGCTCGGCGCCGGCCTGCGCGCCCTGCTCGTCCTGACCGTGGTCACCGGCATCGTCTACCCCCTCGTGGTCACCGGCATCGCCCAGGGCCTCTTCCCCGGCAGGGCGAACGGCTCCCAGATCGAGGCGGACGGCAAGGTCGTCGGCTCCTCCCTGATCGGCCAGTCGTACAACCTGCCGCTGAAGGAGGGCCAGGAGACCCCGGAACCCGACCTGAAGTGGTTCCAGGGCCGCCCGGCGAACGGCCTAGGGACCAACACCGTCAACACCCGGTACGACCTCATCCTGTCCGGCGCCACCAACCGCTCCGCCGACAACCCGGAACTCGTCCGGTGGGTGAAGGACGCCAAGGCCGCCGTCGTCGCGGACAACTCCGTACGCGGCTACACCGTCGACCCCGCCGACGTGCCCGCCGACGCGGTCACCTCCTCCGGCTCCGGCCTGGACCCGGACATCTCCCCCGCGTACGCGGACATCCAGGTCCACCGGGTCGCCGAGAAGAACGGTCTGCCCGTCGACCGGGTCCGGCACCTGGTCGACGAGCACACCGAGAACCGCACCCTCGGCTTCATCGGGGAACCCCGGGTCAACGTCCTCGAACTGAACATCGCACTCAAGGAACTCGTTGCCGGGAGGTGACGGGTCGACGCCGACCCCCCGGGGGCCGGCCCTGACGGCACGTCATGACAACGGGCCAGCGTCGAAGACGTGACCCGGTCAGCCTCCCCACGCCCGGGCCCTCTGCCGCCCCTCCACACCCCCAGGCGCCCGCACCCGCACGCCCACGCACCACCGCAGGATGCCGGGAGCACGTCTACGTCCTCGACGAGGCAGAGGTCCGCGAACGCTGCCGCACGTACCGCGACGCGTTCCCCGACGCCGACGTCCTCTACGCCGCGAAGGCGTTCCTGTGCCGGGCCACGGCCCACTGGATCGACGAGGAGGGCCTCGGCCTCGACGTCTGCTCCGCCGGCGAACTGGAGTTCTGTCTACGCCCTCCCCTGGTGCCGTCGTCGGCGGGTCCGGTGACCGTCCGGGGGCGCTGGCTTACGTCCCCGTCCCGCGTGTTGATGTCGGACGTCGATGTACAGGAACCGTCCGAGTGGCTCTCTCAGTCGGTCGTTGAGTCGGCCGTCACCACAGGCACCGGGACCGGACGGGAACCGTTGGCCAGGGACTCCGCGCCGGCCACGCCGACCAGTGACGCGGCCACGGCGGACCGCACCGGTACCAGCGGTGGCTCTCCGCGCTCCATCGAGGCCCGGAAGGCGCGCAGTACTCGTACGGTGCCCTCGGCCCCGCGTGCCACGGGCTCCCCACCGAGGGTGAAGGGCGCGGGGGTGCGTTCCTCCTCGTGGGCGTGGCCCTCCGGGGTCGCCCAGCCCTCCGTTCTGACCCGCACCGACCAGGACCGTTCGCCGGTGGCTCGGACGGACTCGGCCAGCGCCCTGGTGCCGCGTACGGAGATCCAGCTCCAGTGGCTGTCGGGCTCGCCCTGGAGGAAGCCGTGCCGGGTGAGGGCCAGTGCCCCGGTGGACAGCCGTACCGCCATGACGACCGCGGCGCGTGGGTCCGCCTCGTCCACCTGGAACGCCGACACCTCCACCGGCCAGGCGTCCGTGAGAGCCAGCACCGGGGAGAGGGTGTGCGTGCAGTAGGCCGTGGGAGCGATGCGCCCGCGCCAGTGCGTCGGATCACCGATCAGGCCCGCGACGTCGGCCGGGGACATGCCGTGCAGGTAGTCCGCTTCGATCAGGCTGATCCGGCCCAGCTCACCGGCCTCGATCGCCTGGCGGATGAGACGGACGTGCGGATGGGCCACGTAGTTCTCGGCGAAGGAGTAGGTCGCGGACGACCGGTCCGCCGCCGCGATGAGCCGCTCGCCTTCCGCGGCGTCCACGCAAGCCGCCGACTCGGACAGCACGTGCACCCCGCGGTCCAGGAACGCGATGGCCAACGGTGCGTGCTCGTGGAAGTCGTTGGCCAGGAGGACCCCGTCGAGACGGTGCTCCAGCAGCTCCTGCCAGCGTTCCACCAGCACCGCACCGGGCAGCTGCGCCTGTGCCACGGCACGGCGTTCGGGATCGCGGTCACATGCCGCCACGACCTCCATACCCACCTTGCGGCACCAGTCCGCCAGGTGCAGCCCCATCCTGAGTCCGACCACTCCGATCCGCATACGGGCATCCTCGTCCGACTCCCCTCCCTTCTCAATCTGGTTTCCCACCACGGAAAAGCACCAGACAGCAGGACTGACCGGGGCGTGCGTCCCGGACATGATCGAAGGAGCAACAAGCGGGCCCGACCACCACCTCAGGAGACGGTCGCGGCACGATTCCGCTCACCAGGAGCAGACCGCTTCATGCGCCGCAGTCCGCTTCGCCGCAGTCCGCCGGGTCGGCGAAGGCGGGCTCGTCACTCCCGCGGCGCGGCCGATGAGTTTGTGGCTCCCGGCCGGTCCAATCTCATGACACCCCAGGAAAGGACAAGGCCATGTCGGAACTTCTCGTCGACTTCATCACCTCCCTCGACGGCTACGCATCGGGAGAGGGATGGCCCGGGTTCTGGGGCCTCGAGGGCCCGGAGTACCTCGCATGGCTGGGCGAGCAGCCCGAGGTCACCTACCTGATGGGAGCGAACACCTACCGGTTGATGTCGGGCTTCGCCGCGGGCGAGGTCCCGAAGGGCCAAGACGAGTTCAGGCCCGAGGAAGAGGCATCCGTGGACGAGCTCACGCAAGCGGCCAAGGTCGTGTTCTCCTCCTCCCTCGAGGAGCCACTGACGTGGGCCAACTCCACGCTGGTCCGCGACGACGCCGTCGAGGCGGTCCGCGCCATGAAGACGAGCGGCTCGGGTCTCCTCAGTACGATCGGCAGCCTCAGCCTGTGCCGGTCCCTGCTGCGAGCCGGACTCGTCGACCGCTTCCGGGTCGTGATGTTCCCGGTGATCACCGGGGCCACGGGCGCAGAACGCATCTACGACGGCTATCCGGACGTTGCCCTCGAGATGATCGAGCACCGCACCTTCGACGGCCGCATCCAGCTGGTCGAGTACAAGCCCCGCGTGCTCGAGCACCCCCCGCTCGGCGCTCCCGGGTGACGTCTCCCCGTCCGCCGGTCTGGACGGCCGCCAAGCCGGCGCGGCCGGGCGCGGAGCGAGATCTGACAGTGGCGGCCAGCCGACGTCAGGACGCCCGGCCCCTCGTCGCTGTGCCGCGGGAGTTGAGGTGAGCGAACGGTTCTCCGGTGGCCCGGGCGTACGGGCTCGACCGATTTCCCGCGCGCTGCCCAGGCTCTCGGCGCCTTTTCTTCAGGCTCGTCGCATGTGTGCCGCGAGGACGAAGGCCCTCCCGCCCGATGGGCGGAAGGGCCTCTGACCTGGCATTCCTCTGTGCCCCCGGCAGGATTCGAACCTGCGACACCCGCTTTAGGAGAGCGGTGCTCTATCCCCTGAGCTACGAAGGCGGGGCTTGGGTGGAAGTCTGTCAAGCCCTGAGCGTCCGGGGCCGGCGGCTGCGGCAGGTGTCGCAGCGCCCGCCTGGGCGCTCGATCCACAGGGTACCGGATCGAGGCACGGGCAGGTGCTGCGTTGTGGGGGTGGGGGCCGGGTGTGGGGGAGAGGTGAACGGGTCAGGTCAGCGAGGTCAGGGCGTCGGGGATCGGGCGGCCTCCTCCGGTGACCTCGAAGAGCCGGTCGTGCGTCGCGGCCGTGTCCAGGCAGGCGACGGTGACCGCGGCGAGGTCGGCGCGGCTCAGGGAGCCCTCCGGGACCTGCTCGCCGACGGTGATCAGGTGGGTGGCGGCGCCGTCGGTGAGCCACGGCGGGCGGATGACCGTCCAGGTCATGCCGGAGTCCGAGAGGTGGACGTCGGCCGTGTGCTTGGCATGGCCGGTGGCCCGCAGGTAGCCCGGCAGTCGCGTCGGGTCGCCGGAGCCCATCATGGACACCTGGATCCAGCGCTTCACGCCCGCGGCGGACGCGGCGTCGATGGCCGCGACGATGCCCTGCCGGTCGATCAGGTCGGCCTGCTTCTTGGTCATGCTGCGGGTGGCGGCGGCGTTGATGACGACGTCGGTCTCCGCGAAGACCTCCGCGAAACGGTCACGGCCCGGGGTCGCCAGGTCGAGTGCCACGTACTCCACCGCGCCGGGGGCCGACTTCGCGGACTTGCCCGGCTTGCGGACGGCGCCGCGCACCGGGTGGCCCAGGGAGGTGAGGCGCTCGACGATGAGGCGCCCGGTGGATCCGTTCGCGCCGAGGACGGTGATGGTCATGGGGTGGTTCCTTCGGGTCGGGGGGGGGGAGGGGCGGGGCGTGGGTCTCACAGGTTCAGCGTGGCCATGCGGGCGGGGTCGTAGCGCTCGCCGACCACGGCGTCGGCGGCCACCGCCTGCGCCACGGTGCGGACGAGGTCGTCGGTGAGGGGCAGGGCGGCGGCCCGCAGGTTCTCGTCGAGGTGGCCGCGTCGTCTGGTACCGGGGATCGGCACGATGTCGGTTCCCTGGTGCAGCAGCC
Source organism: Streptomyces sp. NPDC041968 (assembly GCF_055589025.1). Classification (NCBI taxonomy): domain Bacteria; kingdom Bacillati; phylum Actinomycetota; class Actinomycetes; order Kitasatosporales; family Streptomycetaceae; genus Streptomyces; species Streptomyces sp. NPDC041968. The sequence goes on from NZ_JBVJCB010000012.1 coordinate 275,256, forward strand.
AGGCGAGGGCGAGCTGGGCGGGGGTGGCCTCGACGGTGGCGGCGAGGGCGCGCAGCCGCTCGACGAGGGTGAGGTTGGTGACGAGGCTGGCCTGCTGGAAGCGCGGCGCCAGTCGGCGGACGTCCCCCTCGGGGAACTGGCCTGGGCTCGTCACGGTGCCGGTGAGCAGACCGCGTCCCATGGGGGAGTAGGCGACCAGGCCGATGCCCAGTTCCCGCAGGACGGGCAGGTGCTCCGCCTCGATGCCCCGGCTGAACAGGGAGTACTCGTACTGGCCGGCGGTGATCGGGTGGACCGCGTGGGCCCGCCGAACGGTCGTCGGGGCGGCTTCCGAGATGCCCAGGTGCCGCACCTTGCCCGCCGCGACCAACTCCGAGAGCGCCCCCCAGGTCTCCTCGACGGGGACCTGCGGGTCGATGCGGTGCTGGTAGTACAGGTCGATGTGGTCGACGCCGAGACGCTGGAGGGAGGCGTCGCAGGCCGATCGTACGTAGTCGGGGCGGCCGTTGACGCCCTTCACGGTGCCGTCCGGCAGGCGCTCGACGCCGAACTTGGTCGCCAGGACGACCTCGTCCCGGCGGTCCGCGATCGCCCGGCCGATGAGCCGCTCGTTGGTGAACGGCCCGTACATGTCGGCGGTGTCGAGCAGCGTGACGCCCTGGTCCAGGGCGTGGTGGACGGTGGCGATCGACTCGGCGTCGTCGCCGGGACCGTAGAGGTCGCTCATGCCCATGCAGCCGAGCCCGAGGGCCGGGACGGTGAGGGCGGACAGGCGGTGCTGGAGCATCGTTCTCCTGTGGAGGAGGGCGGTGGGAGGGGGTCAGGCGAGGCGTACGACGGCTCGGGACATGCCGAGGACCCTCTGGCCGCCGCTGGTGGCGGTGAGGTCGACGCGGACGGTGTGGTCGTCGAGCTTGGCCGCGACCTTGCCGCTGACCTCGATCACTGCGCCCTGGCCGTCGTCGGGGACGACGACGGGCCGGGTGAAGCGGACGCCGTACTCGACGACCGCCCCCGGATCACCGGTCCAGTCGGTGACCACACGGATCGCCTGGGCCATCGTGAACATGCCGTGCGCGATGACGTCCGGCAGACCGACCTCCCTGGCGAACCGCTCGTTCCAGTGGATCGGGTTGAAGTCGCCCGAGGCACCCGCGTACCGCACCAGCGTGGCGCGGTCCACGGGGAAGCTCCGCGGGGGCAGTTCGGTGCCGACCTCGACGTCGCTGTAGGCGACCTTCGCCGTCATGGGATGCTCACGCCTCCTCGGCCGCGCGGGCCACGAGCTTGGTCCAGGCGGTCACGACGTGCTCGCCGGCCTCGTCGTGCACCTCACCACGGATGTCCAGGATGTCGTTGCCCGCCATCGACTTGACCGCCTCGATGGTCGAGGTGACCGTCAGCCGGTCACCGGCCCGCAGGGGGCGGACGTAGGCGAACTTCTGGTCGCCGTGCACCACCCGGCTGTAGTCCAGGCCCAGTTGAGGGTCCTCGATGACCTGCCCTGCCGCCTTGTACGTGATCGAGAAGGCGAAGGTCGGCGGAGCGATCACGTCCGGGTGGCCGAGGGCCTTCGCGGCCTCCGTGTCCGTGTACGCCGGGTTCGTCTCCCCCACCGCTTCCGCGAACTCGCGGATCTTCTCCCGGCCCACTTCATAGGGCGCGGTCGGCGGATACGTCCGCCCCACGAACGTCTGGTCGAGCGCCATGGCTCTTCCCCCTCCGATGTCAGTCGCGGCGATGTCAGTAGCGGCGCAGCACGAAACCGTCGCGGGTCTGCGTGCCGCCGCTCTGGAAGAGGACGTCGACGTTGCTGCTCAGGACGTAGTCGCCGGACGGCGTGAGGGCCATCGTGGTGGGGGCGGCCTCGGGGGACGCCTGTTCGCTCACGACGCGGGCGCTCCTCCAGCCGTCGTCCGAGCGGAGCTTGAACAGGGCGTCGACGCCGGTCGAGCGAATCGTGTTCGTCGCCGCGTACAGCGTGCCGTCCTTGCCGAGTGCCATGCCGTCGGTGCCGGGGATGCGGCGGTCCATCCGGACCTCGGTCACGCGGCCGGGGTGGCGCAGCGGGATGCGGAAGAGCTGACCGGTGTCGTAGCGCACGGTGATGAGGAAGCCGGCCGGGTCGTAGACGATGCCGTTGACGCCCACGTTGGGCAGGCCGGAGGAGTCCTGGCCCGCGTCGAGCCTCGGGTCGTCGGCGAAGGTCGACGCGGTGCCGGACGGGGTGACCTTGAAGATCTCGCCGGTGAAGGAGTCGGTGACGTAGGCGTTGCCCGCGGGGTCCAGGACGAGGTCGTTGGCGAGGTGCAGGCCCGCCGCACGGCCGAGGTCGACGCGCTTCTCCAGGGCCCCGGTGGTCAGGTCGAAGACGGCGAGGCCCGCGTAGCGGCCCCGGGTCTCGGGGGTCGATCCCACGCTGAGCAGGGCGTCGGGTCCGGCGTAGACGTCGCCGTACGTCGCCAGGAGCCGGTTGCGGGCCGGGTCGACGCGGATGCCGCCGGTCGCGACCAGGCTGGGGTCGTCGACCAGGGTGCGCGGGGTGCCGTCGGCGCCCACGACCGAGATGGTCCCGTAGCGCAGCGAACCGATGAGGAAGGCGTTGCGGGTCGGGTCCCAGGCGAAGCCCTCGGGGTGGATGGCGTGGCCGGTGCCGCGGACGACCTCCGGGAGGGCGGCGGCCGGGGTGTCGCGGGGGGACGACGGTGCGGGTTCGGCGGCCTGGGCCAGCGGACCGAGGGCCAGGGTCAGGGCCGTGGTGAGTGCGAGGGCCCCGGCCTTGGCGAGGAAGGGGCGCCGGGTGGCGGTGCGTCTGGGCATGACGACTCCAGGGGTTCAGGGGTTGTAGAGGTTTCAGGGGTTCCAGGGGACCCAGGGGTTCCGGGGAACTCGGGGGGAGGAAGCGCAGAGGTGCCTGCGTGCGAGGTGAGGTGTACGGCGCCGGGAGGGCGTGGACGGTCGCGTCAGTCCTTGATCTCGCAGATCGCGGCGCCGGAGGTGACGGAGGCGCCGACTTCGGCGCCCAGGCCCTTGATGGTGCCGGCCTTGTGGGCGTTGA
>NZ_JBVJCB010000013.1:0-237132 GCF_055589025.1 Streptomyces sp. NPDC041968
CTTGCGTTTCCGACTCTATCAGATCTTTCCGATCCGATTTCCTCGGTGCTTTCCAGGTTCCCGCTTTCGCGTTTCCCTTTCCGGCGGTTCCGACTTTATCAGAAGTTCCGGGCCGGTCTGACCGGCCATTCTTTCCGATTAATCGGGAGAGTGCTTCGTCGAATTCAATGATTCGGGAGGAAGCAGATAGGTTCTCAACGTTGCCCTCTGGGGTGAACCCATCTCCAGGCAACTGTTTGAATCTACCTCCCCGCTCGCTCCGTGTCAACGGCTCTTGCGGGAACGAAGAGGACACTAGCAGCTCGGCGGGGGCCGATGCACATCAGGCGGCCGTCGGCACGGTGGCGCTGCGTTCGGAGGTCTCGATGTCTCCCGTGTCACCGGCACGCGCGGCGCGTCCGCCGAGGACGTACACGTAGGCGAGGAAGGCCAGCTCGGCGACGACCCCGATGGTGATGCGTGCCCAGGTGGGCAGGCCGGAAGGGGTGACGAAGCCTTCGATCGCGCCGGAGACGAAGAGGACCAGGGCGAGGCCGATCGCCATGCCGATGGCGGCTCGGCCTTCTTCGGCGAGGGCGGTGCGTCGGGGGCGTGGGCCAGGGTCGATGAGGGTCCAGCCCAGCCGCAGACCGGTGCCGGCGGCCACGAAGACGGCGGTCAGTTCGAGCAGGCCGTGAGGGAGGACAAGGCCGAGGAAGGTGTCGAGGCGGCCGGCCGACGACATCAGGCCGAAGCCGACGCCCAGGTTGAGCATGTTCTGGAACAGGATCCAGATGACGGGCAGGCCCAGGAAGACCCCGAGGATCAGGCAGAGCGCGGCCGCCCACGCGTTGTTCGTCCAGACCTGCGCGGCGAAGGAGGCCGCGGGGTTGCTGGAGTAGTACGTCTCGTACTGGCCGCCGGGGCGGGTCAGCTCGCGCAGTTCGCCGGGCGCCGCGATCGTGGACTGCACCTCCGGATGGGCGCCGATCCACCAGCCCAGGAGCGCCGCGACAGCGGTCGACAGAAGGGCTGTGGGGACCCACCAGTGGCGGGCACGGTAGACGGCGGCCGGGAACTGCTGAGTCAGGAAACGGGTGACGTCGCGCCAGGAGGCCCTGCGGGTGCCCGTCACCACGCTCCGCGCGCGGGCCACCAACTGGCTGAGCCTCCCGGTCAGCTGCGGGTCCGGCGCACTGGACTGGATGAGGGAGAGGTGGGTGGCCGTGCGTTGGTACAGGGCGACGAGTTCGTCCGTCTCGGCGCCGGTCAGTCGGCGTCGGCGTCGGAGCAGCGCGTCGAGGCGGTCCCACTCCGCGCGGTGGGCGGAGACGAAGACGTCGAGGTCCATCGGTGTGCCTGCTCCTCGGCTATCGTCAGCGGCTCGTCGTGGATCAGCTTGTCGTACTGCGGCGCGGTGTGTCCTCAGCTTGGCAGACTGGCGGGGACGGGGGCGGTGAGGGGAAGGGCGGCAGGCGTGAGTGACCTGGTGACGGGTGAGGCGGTGGCGCTGGAGCTGCGTCCCGCGAGGCTGCCCAGCAGGGCGCTGGCCGTCCTGCTCGATCTGGCCGTGGCCGTGGCCGTCTACGTGGCGGTGACCGTCGCCCTGGTGGCGTCCACCGCCTCCCTGGACGTGGCGGCGCAGACCGCGCTGTCGATCGCGGCTTTCGTCCTCGTCCTGGTGGGCGGTCCGATAGCGGTGGAGACGCTCAGCCATGGGCGCTCGCTCGGGAAGATGACCTGCGGTCTGCGGGTGGTACGGGACGACGGCGGGCCGGTCCGGTTCCGGCACTCTCTGGTGCGGGGCCTGATCGGGGTGATCGAGATCCTGATGACGTTCGGCGTCGTCGCCTGTATCGCCTCCCTGGTCTCGGCGCGGGGGCGGAGGCTCGGCGACGTGTTCGCGGGGACCCTGGTCGTGCGGGAGCGGGTACCCGTCGCGCCGGCGGGCTTCATGCCGCCGCCTCCCCCCTGGCTGGCCGGTCGGTTCGCCGAGCTGGACCTGTCGGCGGTGCCGGACGATCTGTGGCTCGCCGTCCGTCAGTGCCTGACACGGATGGGGCAGCTGGATCCCCGGGTCGGCTGGGCGATGGCGGAACGGCTCGCCTCCGACGTGGCGGCTCGTACGGGGGCGCCGGCGCCACAGGGGGTCCCGCCGGCCGCTTATCTGGCGGCGGTGGTGCAGGAACGGCAGGTCCGGGAGGCGCGGCGGGCTTTCGGGGCGGCGCAAGGGGGCGGAGTGCCCGCGGTGACGGCTCCTGCGGCTTCTCCGCCGTACGTTTCCCCGGCGCCGGCACCTCCGGCTCCGTGGGCGGCGCCCTCCGCGGTGCCCACGGCTGGACCTCCCGTGGTGCCGCCGGCTGGACCCGCGCGGGCAGGCGGGCCCGAGGTGACGCGGGAGGCGCCGTCGGACGGCCGTTCCGGCACCGGGTTCGTGCCTCCGGCCTAGGCGGAGCGGGGGGCGCCGGGGTGTCGACGCGGGACTCGTCGCCGGACGCTCACGGGAACACGGACGGCGGTGACTCCAGGTCCTCCAGCTCGACGCCGGGGGCCGCGAGGACGACGTCGCCGGCAAGGTGCACGGCGTGCTGTTCGCCGGTGTCCAGGGCTGTGACCTGGTACGCGTCCACGGTCAGAGGGCCGTTGTCAGTGGCGTGTGTTTCTCTGTCCAGCAAGGCCCAGGACTGGTCCACGGTGCGGGGGGCGAGGACCGGGTCCGTGAGGGCCAGGAGGCGGACACGGGTGGCCGACCCGGAGGGGGTGAGGCGCAGGAGGCGGGCGATGGCGACGAGGAAGGCCGGGGACGAGCCGGTGAAGGCGTGGGCGCGCACATTGCCTTCGGTGGCGTGGATTCCGGTGGGGTCGGTACGGACCCAGGTGACGCCGTCGATGGCCGCGCCCCGCACCTGCCAGCTCGCGGCGTGGAGTTCGAGCCGGATGGGGCGGCCGAGTTCGTCGAGAGCGAGGTCGACGGAGCCCTGGTGATTCCCGGCGGGCGTGGTCAGCCGGGAGACGTAGCGCCAGCCGGAGGGGCCGGGGGCGCACTGGAAGTGTTCTTCTCCGAGGGGGGTGTGGTCGTGCGGATCGTGGAGCGAATACCGGCCGCGGGGCATGGAGGTCCTGGGTGGTGACGGGCTGCTGGTCCGACCGCTGAGGCGCCGACGGGACAGGCCCCCGGCACGGGGGTGCGGGGGCCTGTCTCGAAGGAGCCGGCAGTCGGCGGGTGCGTGTCAGTGCACGACGCGTACCCGCCCACTGCGCCGCGGGCTCAGTAGCGGTAGTGGTCCGCCTTGTACGGGCCCTCGACCTTGACGCCGATGTAGTCGGCCTGCTCCTGGCGGAGCGTGGTCAGCTTGACGCCGAGGGCGTCCAGGTGGAGGCGGGCGACCTTCTCGTCCAGGTGCTTGGGCAGCACGTACACGTCGGTCGGGTACTCGTCGGGCTTGGTGAACAGCTCGATCTGGGCCAGGGTCTGGTCCGCGAAGGAGTTGGACATCACGAACGACGGGTGGCCGGTGGCGTTGCCCAGGTTCAGCAGACGGCCCTCGGACAGCACGATGAGGACCTTGCCGTCGGGGAAGGTCCAGGTGTGGACCTGCGGCTTGACCTCGTCCTTGACGATGCCGGGGATCTTGGCGAGGCCGGCCATGTCGATCTCGTTGTCGAAGTGGCCGATGTTGCCGATGATCGCCTGGTGCTTCATCTTGGCCATGTCCGCGGCCATGATGATGTCCTTGTTGCCCGTCGTCGTGACGAAGATGTCGGCCTTGTCGACGACCTCGTCCAGCGTCGTGACCTGGTAGCCGTCCATCGCCGCCTGCAGGGCGCAGATCGGGTCGATCTCGGTGATGATCACGCGGGCGCCCTGGCCGCGCAGCGACTCCGCGCAGCCCTTGCCCACGTCGCCGTAACCGCAGACGACCGCGGTCTTGCCGCCGATGAGGACGTCCGTGGCGCGGTTGATGCCGTCGATCAGGGAGTGGCGGCAGCCGTACTTGTTGTCGAACTTCGACTTCGTCACCGCGTCGTTGACGTTGATCGCCGGGAACAGCAGGGTGCCGTCGCGGTGCATCTCGTACAGGCGGTGGACGCCGGTCGTCGTCTCCTCGGTCACGCCGCGGATCTCCGACGCCAGCTGGGTCCACTTCTGGGAGCCGTCGGTGATGGTGCGGTTGAGGAGTTCGAGGATGACGCGGTGCTCGTCGTTCTCGGCGGTGTCGACGGACGGGACCTTGCCGTCCTTCTCGTACTCGACGCCCTTGTGGACGAGGAGGGTGGCGTCACCGCCGTCGTCCAGGATCATGTTGGGGCCGCCGGTGGGGGTGTTCGGCCAGGTCAGGGCCTGCTCCGTGCACCACCAGTACTCCTCCAGCGTCTCGCCCTTCCAGGCGAAGACCGGGACGCCCTGCGGGTCGTCCGGCGTTCCGTTCGGGCCGACGGCGATGGCGGCCGCGGCGTGGTCCTGGGTGGAGAAGATGTTGCAGGAGGCCCAGCGGACCTCGGCGCCCAGGGCGACCAGGGTCTCGATGAGCACGGCGGTCTGCACGGTCATGTGCAGGGAGCCGGTGACGCGAGCGCCGGCGAGCGGCTGGGCCTCGGCGTACTCCTTGCGGATCGCCATGAGGCCGGGCATCTCGTGCTCGGCGAGGGTGATCTCCTTGCGGCCGAACTCGGCCAGGGAGAGGTCGGCGACCTTGAAGTCCTGTCGGTTGTCGACAGTCGTCATTGCGAGCTGCTCCTCGGTGTTGGGGCGAGGTGGGTACGGCTGACCTGCGCGGCGGCGGACACAGGGGTGCCCAGGGGAGGACACAGGCATGCCCGCGTACGCGCAGCGCAGTCCGTCGGAGGCCCTCTCTCCCTCGGCCGGTCCGATGGCGGACCGCCCGACCGCCATCAGCAGCGACGTCTGGCTCCGTCCCAAGCTACACCGGTGGTGCCCGCCGTCCCCAGTCCGCCTCCGAACACTTCCGGACGTATCCGGGGGGTCGGGGGTGTGGTGAGGGGGGAAGCCGACGGGGCCCGCCGAGTGGTTCGGCGGGCCCCGGGTGGTGCGGGTGCGGGGGTGTCAGTGGGCCGCGGGGGGCGCGCTCGGGCCTCCGGGGGCGGCTTCGCGGTCGGCGCCCTTGGCGGCTTCGGTCTCGCTGTAGATGTCCGGCTCCAGGTAGATGACGCGGGCGATCGGGACGGCCTCGCGGATGCGGGCCTCGGCCGCGTCGATGGCGGAGGCGATCTCGGTGGCCGTGCCGTCGTGGCGGACGGAGATCTTGGCGGCGACGAGCAGCTCCTCGGGGCCGATGTGGAGGGTGCGCATGTGGATGATGCCGGTGACCGTGTCGCCGGCGACGATCGCGCCCTCGATCTGCTGGACGGCTTCGACGCCGGCGGCCTCGCCGAGCAGCAGGGACTTGGTCTCGGCGGCCAGGACCAGCGCGATCACGATGAGCAGTACGCCGATGCAGAGGGTGCCGATGCCGTCCCAGACACCGTCGCCGGTGAGCAGGGCCATGCCGACACCGCCGAGGGCGAGGATCAGGCCGACGAGGGCGCCGAGGTCCTCCAGGAGGACGACCGGCAGTTCCGGGGCCTTGGCGTGGCGGACGAATTCCTTCCAGGACTTCTTCCCGCGCAGGGTGTTGGACTCCTTGATGGCGGTCCGGAAGGAGAACGTCTCGGCGATGATCGCGAAGACCAGGACGCCCACCGGCCAGTACCAGTGCTCGATCTCGTGCGGGTGCTTGATCTTCTCGTAGCCCTCGTACAGGGCGAACATGCCGCCGACGGAGAAGAGCACGATGGAGACGAGGAACGCGTAGATGTAGCGCTCGCGGCCGTAGCCGAAGGGGTGTTGGGGGGTGGCGGCGCGCTGGGCGCGCTTGCCGCCGAGGAGCAGGAGTCCCTGGTTGCCGGAGTCGGCGAGGGAGTGCACGGACTCCGCGAGCATCGACGACGATCCACTGAAGAGGAACGCCACGAATTTCGCTACCGCGATCGAGAGGTTGGCGACCAGTGCCGCCACGATCGCCTTGGTTCCGCCTGACGCGCTCATGTGTCGCGTTGTCCCTTCGCCTTCGTCTGCGTCCGTACGCCGGTGGGGGCTCGGCCGGTCGCGGCTTTGCCCCTCCTTCGCGGTGCGCCATTGTTGCAGCCCGCGCGGGCCCCGAGGTGCCGGATGCCCCGTCGTTCCCCCGTCAGACGTGTGTCAGACGAGGACGGTGGCGCGGAAGAGGGTGCCTGTTCCGGACACTTCGGCCTTTTCTCCCGCGGCGACGAACACGGACTGCCCGGGGGTGAGTCCGTGTTCGCCCACGCGCACGGTGCCCGCGGTGCAGAGCAGGATCTGCGGGGTGTCCAGGGTGAGTCGGCGGGTGCCGGAGCCCTCGGGGAGGACCCAGCGGGAAAGACGGAACTCGTCGATCGGGGTCTCGTAGACCTCTTCGCCGTCGGGGGACGCCTCGGGGCGCAGGATGCCGGGGTCGGCGGCCTGGAAGCGGACGATGCGCAGGAGTTCGGGGACGTCGACGTGCTTGGGGGTGAGGCCGCAGCGCAGGACGTTGTCGGAGTTGGCCATGATCTCGACCCCGAGGCCGTCGAGGTAGGCGTGCGGGATTCCGGCGCCGAGGTAGAGGGCCTCGCCGGGCTGGAGCCGGACGTGGCTGAGGAGCAGGGCGGCGAGGACACCGGGGTCGCCCGGGTAGTGGTGGGCGATGTCGGCGTAGGGCGCGTAGGCCCCGCCGAGGCGGGCGCAGGCGGCCGCGGTCTCGGTGACCGTGCGGGTCATCTCCTCGGGGTCGGCCGTGAGGATCGCGGTGAGGACCTCGCGCAGGGCGGCGTCCTCGGGGTGCGCGCGCAGCAGGTCGACGTAGGGCTTGAGGGAGGCGATGCCGAGGCCGTCGAGCAGGTCGGCCGTCTCGGTGGGGGCGCGGAAGCCGCAGAGGCCGTCGAACTCGGTGAGGGCGCAGATCAGTTCGGGCTTGTGGTTGGCGTCCTTGTAGTTGCGGTGCGGGGCGTCCAGGGGGACGCCCCGGCGCTCCTCGTCCGCGTAGCCGGCCTTGGCCTGCGCGAGGTCGGGGTGGACCTGCAGGGAGAGCGGGGCGCCGGCGGCGAGGAGTTTGAGGAGGAAGGGCAGCCGGGGGCCGAACCTGGCCACGGAGGCGGCGCCCAGTTCCTTCTCGGGGTCGGCGTCGACGACTTCGGCGAGGGTGCCCCGGCCGGTGCGGGAGGGGGCGCCGGGGTGGGCTCCCATCCACATCTCCGCCTGCGGCTCGCCGGTCGGCTCGGTGCCGAGGAGGGCGGGGATCGCGGTGGTGGAACCCCAGGCGTAGGGGCGGACGGTGTTGTCGAGGCGGTCCATGGGCTCTCTCTGCCGGTGCGTGTCCAGTGCGGGTCCTGCGTACGCAGACGTACGCGATGGTGCGTACGAGATCAGGCGCCCGAGGCGAGCGCCAGGTAAACGGCGGCGAAATCCGTGACGGCGATCAGTTCGGCGAGGGTCTCCAGCTCGTCGCCCAGTCCCGGCTCCAGCTCACTGATCGGCGTGTCGTGACCGAGGGCCAGGTCACGGGCGCCCGGGGCGGCGGAGAGGCCGCCGATGGGGCGGTCGCGCAGGAGCACCACGCGCGCGTGCAGGGCGGGGGCCTCCTCGACGCGGTCGCGGAAGAAGTCGTCGGGGTTGGCGCCGGCGGCGAGCCGGCCGGCGAGCAGGGCGCGGTGCGCGTCGAGCGCCTCGGGGAGTTCCGCGACGACGGCCGGGGTGCCGGAGAGTTCGGCGAGCGCGGCGGCGAAGCGGCGGCCCGCCGGTCCGGCCGAGGTTCCCTCGGTCCACACGACGGGGAGAGATTCGGCCAGCTCGGCCGCCAGGGTCTTGGCGGGGTTGCTGTAGGTCACGACGGCGGGCCCGCAGCGCTCGGCGACGCGGTCGAGGCGGTCGGCGACCTTCTCGATGGCGTCGGGCGGCGCTTCGAGCAGGCCGGTGCGGTCCAGCAGCGCGAGGAGTGGGGTGAGCAGCGCCCACAGGACGCCGGGGGCGGCGCCGGCGAGGGGTTCGTCGTGGTCGTAGGGGGCGGTCGCCATCGGGATGAACAGGCCGTGCGAGCCGTTCACCGCATCGCTGAGGGGGGTCCGGGCGGGGGCGACGGCGACGACCGTGCAGCCCCGGCGGTAGGCCTGTTCGGCGAGCAGGGCGAGGCCCGGCTCGGTGCCGTCGGGCGTGGCGATCAGCAGGAGGTCGACGGAGCCGGCCCACCCGGGCAGTTCCCAGTGCAGGGCACCCGCGGCGGGGGCGACGCCGGTGGGGGCGAGGCGGGTGACCGGGCTGCCGGCGCCCGCGAGGGTGCCGAGGAGGTCGGCGGCGTGGGTGGCCGCGGCACCGGGACCGGCGATGAGGACGGCGCGGGGGCGGCCGTCGGGCCGGAGGTCGCCGACACCGGCCTCGACGGCGTGCCGGGCGGCGGTGCGTACGCGGGCGCCGGCCTCGGCGGCACCGCGGAGCAGGCCGCGGCGGTCGGCTTCGGTGAGGCGCTCCGGGGCGTCCAGGAGCGATTCGTCGAGCATGGCGGCAGTCTCCGATCGCCGGGGGCGTACGTTCGGTTGCGCGGGCGCCTGACCGGCGTCTGTTCGGGGCGGCGGGCCTCGTCTATGCGGGGCGGCGGGCCTCGTCGACGAGGAGGACGGGGATGCCGTCGCGGACCGGGTAGGCCAGGCCGCAGTCCTGGCCGGTGCAGATCAGCTCCGCGTCCCGCTCCTGGAGGGGGGCGTGGCAGGCCGGGCAGGCGAGGATCTCCAGGAGGCCGGCTTCGAGCGGCATGGGGGTTCCCTTCGGGGCGGTGGGGCTTGTGCGGATGTGCTGGTCAGGGTACCGCCGGTCACGGGGCCGGTGTCGGGGACGGGTGGGTGTCGCCGGGCCGGCATCGGTGACCTCGGGCGGGACCGTCACCGACGTGGGGGGGCCGTCGGGGATCGGCGTCACGGGGTGCCTCCCCCGCCGACGGCGGCGCTCCCGCGGGGCCCCGCCGCCCGCCGTGCCGTCCCCGGGGGTGCCTGTCGTGCCGTCCGGGCACTCCGGGCGGCTGCTCGCCGTCGGTGGCGTGCTCAGGACCGGATGATCGCCAGGGCTTCGTCGCGGACCCTCGCCATCGTCGCCTCGTCGCGGGCCTCGGCGTTGAGGCGCAGCAGGGGCTCCGTGTTGGACGGGCGGACGTTGAACCACCAGTCGGCCGCGGTGACGGTCAGGCCGTCCAGTTCGTCGAGGGTGACGCCGTCGCGGCCCTCGTAGGCGGCCCGGATCGCGTCGAGGCGGGCCGCCTGGTCGTCGACGGTGGAGTTGATCTCACCGGAGCCCGCGTAGCGGTCGTACTGGGCCACCAGGGCGGACAGGGGGCCCTGCTGGCCTCCGAGGGCGGCGAGGACGTGGAGGGCGGCCAGCATGCCGGTGTCGGCGTTCCAGAAGTCGCGGAAGTAGTAGTGCGCGGAGTGTTCGCCGCCGAAGATGGCGCCGGTCCTGGCCATCTCGGCCTTGATGAAGGAGTGGCCCACGCGGGTGCGTTCCGGTGTGCCGCCGTGTTCCGCCACGACCTCCGGGACGGACCAGGAGGTGATCAGGTTGTGGATGACGGTGCCCTTGCCGCCGTTGCGGGCCAGCTCCCGGGCGGCGACGAGGGCGGTGACCGCGGAGGGGGAGACCGGGTCGCCGTCCTGGTCGACGACGAAGCAGCGGTCGGCGTCGCCGTCGAAGGCAAGGCCGAGGTCGGCGCCTTCCTCGCGGACGCGCTTCTGCAGGTCGACGAGGTTGGCCGGGTCGAGCGGGTTGGCCTCGTGGTTGGGGAAGGTGCCGTCCAGCTCGAAGTACATCGGCACCAGGTCGAGGGGCAGGCCGGCGAAGACCGAGGGGACGGTGTGGCCGCCCATGCCGTTGCCCGCGTCGACGACGACCTTCAGCGGGCGGATGGCGGTCAGGTCGACCAGGGAACGCAGGTGTGCGGCGTAGTCGGCGAGCGTGTCGCGCCGGGTGACGGTGCCCGGCCGCGGTGCCGGCTCCGGGGCGCCGGAGGTGCTCCAGCCCTCGACCAGGGCGCGGATCTCGGCGAGGCCGGTGTCCTGGCCGACGGGGGCGGCGCCCGCGCGGCAGAGCTTGATGCCGTTGTAACGGGCCGGGTTGTGCGAGGCGGTGAACATGGCGCCCGGCAGGTCCAGTGCGCCGGAGGCGTAGTACAGCTGGTCGGTGGAGCACAGGCCGATCAGGGTGACGTCGGCGCCCCGGGCCGCGGCCCCGCGCGCGAAGGCACCGGACAGGCCCGGGGACGACGGCCGCATGTCGTGGCCGACCACGAGGGCGCGCGCGCCGGTCAGCTCGACGAAGGCCGCGCCGAACAGCTCGGCCAGCGTCTCGTCCCACTGGTCCGGGACGACACCGCGCACGTCGTACGCCTTCACGATCTGCGACAGATCAGCAGCCACGGCCAGCCTTTCCTCAAGTCCTGTCGGAGCCCACAAACTACCCGTAACCACGGAACGGGCGTCGGGCGGTTCCCGAAGGCCAGGGCGGGTCAGGGCAGCATCCAGCCCAGGACCGGTGTGGACTGCCCGACCACGATCAGGCACATGACCAGGAGCAGGCCGAGGCTCCAGGGCAGCACCTTGCGCAGCAGGTCGCCCTCGCGGCCGGCGAGTCCGACGGCCGCGCAGGCGATGGTGAGGTTCTGCGGGGAGATCATCTTGCCGAGGACGCCACCCGAGCTGTTGGCGGCGGCGAGCAGTTCGGGGGACAGACCCGACTCCCGCGCGGCGGTCACCTGGAGGGCGCCGAAGAGCGCGTTGGCGGAGGTGTCGGAGCCCGAGACGGCGACGCCGAACCAGCCGAGCACCGGCGAGAGGAAGGCCAGCCCGGCGCCGGCCGCCGCGACGAAGTGGCCGATGGTGGCGGCCTGCCCGGAGAGGTTCATGACGTAGGCGAGGGCCAGCACCGAGGTGACGGTGAGGATGGCGAACCGCAGCTCGTGCACGGTCGCGAGCACTCCTTGACCGCCACGCGCGCGTGCACGCCGAGGACGACGGCACTGGCCAGGCCGGCGAGCAGGACGAGGGTGCCGCCGGTGGAGACGATCGGCCAGGAGAAGACGTTGCCGCCGACCGGGTTCCCCGCGGGGTCGGCCACGTCCAGGAAGGGCCAGTCGTACGTCTGCGTCGCCCGCGCCAGCCAGTCCTTGACCGCCGGGATCTGCGCGACGGAGAAGACGGCGACGATCAGGGCGTAGGGCGCGTAGGCGCGCAGGACCTCCCGGCGCGGGTCGTCCTCGTCCAGTTCCTCGCTCCTCGCGCCGGTGAGCACGGCCGCGCGGACAGGCTCGGCGGCGGGCTTGCGGGCCTGCTCCACGGCGACCAGGGCACCGGCACCGAGGAGGGCGGCGGCGATGTCGGCGAGCTGGGCGGAGAAGTAGTTGGAGGCGACGAACTGGGCGACGGCGAAGGCGACTCCGCAGGCCACCGCGGGTACCCAGGTCTCACGCAGGCCGCGGCGCCCGTCGACCAGGGCGACCAGCAGCAGGGGGACGACCAGGGCCAGCAGGGGGGTCTGACGGCCCACCACGGAGGCGACGTCGTCCAGGGGCAGGCCGGTGACCTGGGCCAGCGTCACCACGGGGGTGCCCATCGCGCCGAAGGCGACCGGCGCGGTGTTCGCGACCAGCGCCACGACCGCCGCGCGCACGGGGTCGAAGCCGAGCGCCACGAGCATGACCGAGCAGATCGCGACGGGCGCGCCGAACCCGGCGAGGGCCTCCAGCAGGGCGCCGAAGCAGAAGGCGACGACCAGGGCCTGGATGCGGGGGTCGTCGGAGAGCCGTCCGAAGGAGCGGCGCAGGATGTCGAAGTGCCGGGTGCGGACGGTCATCCGGTAGACCCACAGCGCGTTCACGACAATCCACAGGATGGGGAAGATGCCGAACGCGGCTCCCTGGGCGGCGCTGGAGGCCGTCTGATCCAGCGGCATGCCGTATGCCAGCCAGGCGACGAGCACGGCCGCCAGGAGGCCGGTGAGACCCGCCAGGTGGGCCTTCATGCGGGCGCCGCCCAGCAGGACGAGGACGATCACCAGGGGCAGGGCCGCCACCAGGGCGGACAGGCCGAGGGAACCGGCGACGGGTTCCAGTTCCTGGACGTACACGGGCGCCTCCCCGGATTCCGCCATGCGAAAGCGGTTTCTCGCGACATCCGGAATGGTCGTGTCCGCGACAAGGTGACGTCAATGGGTGTGCGGCAACGGTGTGTTCGGGAGGGGCCGAGGTGTGGGAGGAGCCGAAGGTGCGGGAGGGGCTCAGTTGTCCGGCGAGCGCAGGACGCGCAGGTGGCCGCGGCGCGCGACCTCCATCGGATCGGCCGTCCGCGGAACGCGGCCGGCCTCGGCCGTCCGCTCTGGGGGGCGGGCCGCCTCACGCACCGCGTTGGCGAGCGCTTCCAGGTCGTCACCGCTGGGGCGGGCCGGGGCCGAGCCGTCGAGCAGGCGGACGACCTCCCAGCCGCGCGGGGCGGTGAGGCGCTCGGAGTGCTCGGCGCACAGGTCGTAGCAGTGGGGTTCGGCGTAGGTGGCGAGCGGGCCGAGGACCGCGGTCGAGTCGGCGTAGACGTACGTCAGCGTCGCGACGGCGGGACGGCCGCAGGCGGTGCGCGAACAGCGACGTACAGGGCTCACGATGTTGGACGGTACCGCACTCTTGAGCGGGCCGCGACGACTCCCCACCAGGTCACACCACCGTGTCGTGGTGTGAAACGCCCCACACGACTCTTCGGGCGCACCGCTGTGACCTGCACGGACGTTGGCTCGCCGGGGGATCGGCGGCTGCGGCGGCGGTCGCGAACCGCTACGAACAGCGACATATGCCTTGAGGTCACCGGTCGCGGAGAGATGCGGAATCGAGCCCAAGCTTGGCTGGAACGGTCATCGGGCGACACGTCCTGCCAGGCACCGCGGCGCGGGCCCGTGCGCGTGTGCGGTCCGGCGCGCGGACCCGGCGGGGACTACCCTTCAGCGGTGATGGACAACCCCGTGACGCCCCGTGAGACCGGCCGCCCAGGACCCCGCCGTCGTGACCGCCACGGCCGGGGCATGCGGGGCCCGATCGCACCTCCGCAGGTACCACTGGCCGCGAGCCGCGGCGAGGTCTTCGCGGACCTGGTGCAGGACTCCGTGGAGCGCCTGGAGCGGCGCTGGCCGCAGCTCGCCGACATCGATTTCCTGGTCCTGGAGGTGCCGCGGCTGGGCGGCGCCGCCGACCAGACGTGGAACGACGAGGCGGTGCCCCTCGGGACCGCGGAGCCCTCGCGGGACGGGCGCCGGGGGCGGGTGGTCGTGTACCGGCGGCCGGTCGAGATCCGGACGAAGGGGCGGGACGAGCGGGCGGCGCTCGTGCACGAGGTGGTCGTCGAGCAGGTCGCGGAGTTGCTCGGGCTGACGCCGGAGACGGTGGACCCGCGGTACGGGGAGGACTGAGCGGGCGGGCGCGGCTCCCCGGGAGCCGCGGGCCCGCCGCCCGCGCGGCCCGCTACCTCTGCAGCACCGCCAGGTCCTCGTTGGCGTTCGGTACGGCGACCGTCCCCCGGTCGTCGGGGAGGGCCTGCACGGTGAAGGACGCGACGTCGTCGTCCTGCCCGGTCAGTGTGCGAGACCCGTACACCGGGCCGCCCGAGACCGTCTCGACGGTCAGCGCGTAGGTGCCCTCCAGACCCGCCGGGACCGGAGCCTCGACGTCCTGGGTCGTGCCGCCCTTGATCGTGTACGTCCTGGTCGCCGTCGTGCCGCCCTCGGTGCCCGCCGACGCCGCGACCTTGACCTTCGCCGCCCGGCCGGGAGCGGTCAGGGACAACGTCGTGCTCTTGGCGCGGTTGTCCGCCGACGTCGCGCGCGCCCCGACCGGGTGGGCGGCGGGGATGAACGCGGACTCCTGCTCCGCGCCCTCGCCCCGCACGACCCGGACCGCGGCCACGACCGGCACCGACCGGCCCGTCGGCGTCAGCATCAGCGACCCGGCCTCGCCGCGCGTGACCTCTCCGAGGTCGATGCCCGTCGTCATCCCGGACTTCACGTGCACCGTCTCGTTCCCGGCGGGCGTGATCGGTCCGGTCGGTGAGGCCAGCCGCACCTTCAGGTCGGCGTCGGTGCCACCGGGCGTGAACAGCACCAGGCGTACGGCGGTGGCGTCGTCGGGGATGCCCGGCAGCACCAGCTCGCCGGCCGGGTCCGCGGCCGCGGTCAGCCAGTCGCCGCCGGTCCTGTCGGACAGCGCCTGCACCGCGGCACCGACCCGTCCGCTGCGCACCGTGACGTGCACGGTGACGTCGGGCTCCTTCACCTCGGTGAGCGTGGACAGCAGCAGCGCCTCACTGGCGTGCGGCGCCACGGTGACGCCGTCCGCCACCGTGGTCTTCAGGGCGCCGTCCTTGCCGTACAGCTCGATGTCGACGACGGCCGCGGAGTCGTCGGGGTTGGTCAGGTGCACGTAGTCGGTGCGGTCGGCGGCCGTGGCCGCTCCCGGAAACCAGAACTCCGTGTCCGGCGCGGCGCAGTTGACGCCCTGGAGCCCCCGGCCGGTGCCCGCGGCGACCTCCGTGGTCTGCTGCACGGTCCAGCCGGGGGCGTGGCTCCCCGTCGCGGTCCCGATCAGCGCGGGCGTCTCGGCCCCGGAGGCCTTCCCGGCGACCGGCACCCCGGGTGCCCCCGGCTGGACCACGGGCTTCTCGGACTTCTCCCCGCCCTCGGCCTCCCCGCCCTCCGCGTCTCCGGACACCGCGCCCGCGGCCGCCGTCGTGAGGGCGGCCTCGCCCTTCTCGTCGGCGCCCTTCGTGACGGGCGTGAAGGAGGTGTACGCCGTCTCGGCGAGGTCCGAGGTGCTGGGCGCCGGGCAGGACAGGGTGGTGCGCTCCACGGGGAGCCGGGCGGCGGGCTCGGCGGTGTCCGCGCCGGTGGCGTCCGGGGTGGACACCGCCGCGAACCCGGTGACGGCCGCGAGCGCCGCCGTGCCGGCGATCAGGGACAGGGTGGTGCGCTTCACTGCTGGCTCCCGTCGGGACGCTCACTGCCGGTGCCGTGCGGGTCGTGGGCCTGCGAGGGGTCGTAGGGGGTGTCGTATCCGCCCTGGCCGTACCCCTGGCCGTAGGCGGGGTCGTACGGCCCGGCCTGGGACGGGTCGGACGGATCGCCGTAGGCGTACGGGTCGTACGGCCCCGCGTCGTACTGGCCGCCCTGGCCGCCCTGGTAGGCGTCCGCCTGGTACGGGTCACCCTGGTACGGCTGCTGCTGTGCGTAGGCGGCCGGGTCGTAGGAGGGCGCGCTCCGGTACTGATCGCCGCCGTACGGGTCGTAGGAACCGTGGGCGGCGTCGGTGTACTCAGGCGTGTCCCACGCGCCGTACGCCGGCTGCTGCGGGACCGCCGCGGGTGCCCCGAGGGGCGGGGTGCCCTCCGGGGAGGCGTCCTGCCCGGCCACCGGCTCGGCGGCCGCGCCGGCCTCGGCCTCCGCCTCTGCCTGCGCCCGCAGTCGCCGGGCACGGCGGCCTTCGCCCTCGACGGCCTCGGCGGCGACGAGTTGCTCCTCGGGCAGGTCGTCGTCGACGTCGCGGCGCCTGCCGGGCAGGGCGAGGACGACCAGGACCACGGCGAGCAGGCCCTGGGCCCAGAGCCAGACGGTGTGGGTGAACGGGGCGTCGTAGGTGACGGCCAGCTTCCCGCCGGCGGCGGGGAGTTCGAAGCCCTGCGCCCAGCCGTCGACGGTGGTGCGGGTGAGCGGTGTGCCGTCCAGGGTCGCCGTCCAGCCCTCGGCGGCGGTGTCGGCGAGGCGCAGCACGCGTCCGTCGGCGCCGGACGGGATCTCGGTGCGGATCTCGACGGGACCGGCGGCCACGGGTTGCGGCGCCTCGGCGTCCGCCCCCTCGCCGGTGACGATCGTCGCGCGCGCGACCTCCTGGTCCACGCGCCACAGGCCGCTGCCGTCCTGCTGGCTGAGCCGGTTGAGGCCGGGCGTGGCGTCCAGGACGCGGGTGACCTCGCGGGGCGCGCCCTTGTGCACGAGGACGTAGCGCACGGCGAAGCCGCCGAGCTGGTCGGCCTGGTCGGCGCCGGAACCGGCGACGAGGTTGGCGACGACCTTGTCGAGTCCGTCGTTCCCGCCGTCCCCGGCGGCCAGTTCGCCGTCGCCGAGGCGTGCGCCGGAGCCGCGCACCAGCGTGTAGCTCACATGGGTGGCGGAGTCGCTGTCGAGGACGAGGGTGCGGGCCTGGTCGTGGGTGCGGCTCTCCTCGGCGACGAACGCGGGCACCTGGACGGGGTCGCGCCGCTCCACCGGTCCGTCGGCGCCGCCGATCATCCAGCCGGTGGCGGCGATCAGCGGTCCGACGGCCGAGGCGAGGGCGATCAGGGCGGCGACCGGCTGGCGCCAGCCGAAGCTCTGCTCGGCCACGCGCGAGCGTGCCCCGTCGGCGCCGAGGGCCGCCGCGGAGAGCAGGGCGATGCCGTAGACGAGGGTGGCGGGTCCGGCCCAGGCGGAGCGGTTGGAGAGGACCGCGAAGACCAGGGCGACCAGGGCGACGGCCCAGGCCGCGCGGATGCCCGACTGCCGCTCCGAGCGCAGCAGGGCGGCCAGCGCGGCAAGCACGATGCCGATGAGGACCAGCCCGCCGACCGTGCCGGGGCCGCCGGGGCTCGCCCCGAGCAGGTCGAGGGCGGAGGCGGCCGAGGCGCCGTACTCCAGGCCGGCCTCGTCGAGGAAGCCGAACGGGAGCAGCGACAGCGACCAGGGGGCGAGGAGCAGCAGCGGGGTCCCGAGCTGGGCGAGGAAGCGCGGCCCGTACGCCGTGATGTCGCTGCGGCGCAGCACCAGGACGCCGACGCCGAGGAGCAGCGCGACGGGCCACACGACGGGCGTGAAGGCGGTCGTGATCGTCAGCAGCAGCGCGTACGCCCAGGTGGCCCGCCAGCTGCCGCGGGCCCCCGTGGAGTGGGAGAGGCCGGCCGCCGCGACGCCCGCGCGCGCGATGAGCGGCAGCAGCACGGCGAGGACGGCGGTGCCGACGCGGCCGCCGGCGAGGGCGCCGGTGGCGGCGGGCAGGAAGGCGTAGGCGACGGCCGCCCACGCGCGCAGCAGCCGGGAGGTGACGAGCGGGCGGGAGGCGAAGTACGCGGTGACGCCGGCCAGGGGTACCGAGCAGACCAGCAGCAGGGTGACGGCGAGGCCGGTGGAGCCCAGCAGCAGGGAGGCGAGCGCGGCGACGAGCGCGAGGTAGGGCGGTGCGGAGGCGGTGCCGCCGGTGCCCACCGTGTGCCAGGCGTCGGTGTAGCGCGACCACAGCTCGCCGGCGTCGGCCGGGGCGGGCAGCAGGGCGCCGCCCGCCAGCGCGCCGCTGCCGAACAGGGCGCGGCAGGCGACCAGGGAGACGAGCAGCAGCACCAGGAAGAGCAGCGGGCCCGGCTTGCGGGCGATGCGCTTGAGTCGGGCGAACTGCTCGATCTCCAGGAAGTCGGCGTCGTCGCCGCCGGGTCCGGACTCGATGCCGCCGCCGTGGCGTCCGGCGCCGGTGGCCGTCTCGGCGTCGGAGCTGCCGACGAGATTGCCCGCGACCTGTTCGACGGTGACCCGGACGGTCGCGCCGGGCGGCGGGAAGAGGGCGCGCAGTTCGTCCTTCTCGACCTGCGGGCGGCCGCGTTCCCTGCGTCCGGCGACGATGCGCTCGGGGCGCAGCAGGACGCTCAGCAGGCCCCGGATCTCGTCGAGTGCCTGTCCGGGGACCTTGCCGACGAGATAGGCGAGGGTGCGCAGCAGGGTGCCGACGACGATGCGCAGCAGTACCCAGGGCAGCACGGCCGTGCGGACGTTGACCAGGAGGGTATGGACGGCGCCGGCCTTGTCCACCTTGTGCGGGGAGGCGGTGGTGCGGCCGGCGCAGTCGACCGCGCGGCGCTCGCGGGAGGCCGCCTCGGCGTGACGGACGACCGCCTCGGGGGCGACGAGGACGCGGAGACCGGCGGCGTGCGCGCGCCAGCACAGGTCGACGTCGTCGCGCATCAGGGGCAGCCGGCGGTCGAATCCGCCGAGTCGCTCGAAGACGTCGCGCCGGATCAGCATGCCGGCGGTGGAGACGGACAGGACGGTCCGGACGTGGTCGTGCTGGCCCTGGTCCTGCTCCCGGCGGTCCAGACCGGTCCAGCGGCGGCCGGAGTTGGCGATGGAGACGCCGACCTCCAGCAGTTGCCTGCGGTCGTACCAGCCGCGGAGCTTGGGGCCCACGACGGCGACGTCGTCGCGGCCGAGCTCGTACTCGGTGTCCACGACGCGCAGCAGCTGGGCGAGGGCGTCGGGTTCGGGTGCGCAGTCGTCGTGCAGCAACCACAGCCACTGCACCGGCTCTCCGTGGGGAAGCTCCGGCAGGTCGTAGGCGTCGTCGCGCCAGGTGCGGGTGACGGGGTCCCAGCCGCTGGGCCGCTTCAGGTACGCCAGGTCGTCCGGGGTGAGGACGGGGGCGGTGCGGGCGGCCTCCTCGACGGCCTGGCCGAAGCCGGTGCGCCGGGCGAGGTGGAGCACCCGGTCGTCACCGAGGGCCTCGGTGACCAGCCGGGCGGAGTCGTCGGCGCTGCCGGTGTCGGCGGCGACCGCGTACTGGACGGGGCGCTCCTGGCCGAGCAGCCCGGCGAGCGCGTCGGGCAGCCAGCGGGCTCCGTCGTGGGCGACGAGGACCGCGGTCACCACGTGACGCGGGAACTCAGGTGTGGCAGCGAGGTCTTGCTGGGCTGCCGTGTGGCTGTGCACGGACATCGAGGTACGGGCCCCGGTTCGGTGGACTGCGGTGGACGCCCGTGCCTGTCGGGAGTGGCGGGGCGTCTCGGACGAGCGCCCACACTATCGGCTGGGCAGGACCACGGCCCGCCGCCTGTGGACAACCCACCCGCGACGGGCCGTCACCGCCTTCTCCACCGCTGAGCGCGTGTGCCCGCACAGGTACGTGTCCGCGCACCGTCCGTCGGACGGCGGGTCAGACGGCGGCCTTCTTCAGCCGGCGGCGTTCCCGCTCGGACAGGCCGCCCCAGATGCCGAAGCGCTCGTCGTTGGCAAGGGCGTACTCGAGGCACTCGGAGCGGACCTCGCAGGCGAGGCAGACCTTCTTGGCCTCCCGGGTGGAGCCGCCCTTCTCGGGGAAGAAGGACTCGGGGTCGGTCTGGGCGCACAGTGCGCGCTCCTGCCAGCCGAGTTCCTCGTCCGCGTCGTCGACCAGCAGTTGCTGCACCAGCTCGGTCATGTGCGCCCCTCGTCTGTCTTTCGCGTCCCCGTGATCCAGCCGTTATCGATTCCGGCTGAACGACACGAGTGAAATTACAAGTGTGCTGCTACGGGCGAGTCAAGCCGAGATCTGCTATTGGGTCCCTTATTCACTCTGCGGAACCAAGGCCATGCGGAAAGTGTTCAAATCGCCTTAAACCTTGACATACCAATGAGGCCCACAGGGGCACCGACCCCGCGCAGAGCCTGCGCCAGGAAGGACGCTCCGGTGTTCGATCCCGTTCCGATACACACGCCGAAGCGAACCTGATCACAGTCGGATCACGGAGTCGCAACGGGGGTTGTGCGCCCGGCTTGTGCGCCATGTGTCCCGGAAGCCCCCCGAGCAAACCTTTCACCTTTCAGATGAACCGGATGAGGTGAAGCATGTCCCACATAACGGTCATCGAGTTGACAGTGCCGGTGTGAACCGCTGTCCTTGTGGGCATGCTCGCGAACTTGGCGCTCACCTCGACCCGCACCGCCGGGTCCCGCGGTGCTGCGCGCGCTCGCTGTAGCTGTTGTTGCCGTCCCGGTTGTTGAGCCCACCGCGCTCCGGCCGTCCTCGGGTCCACGCGACCCGGCTGTCTGTCCCCCTCGCCCCACCAGGGCCGTTCTTCGCCGTCTCCGCCTCCCCCGCACTCTTCTGCCGAGGAACCACCGACCCATGAACAGCGACAGCGACCTCCAGATCGCCGGCGACATCCTCGAAGTCCCCCACCTCCTCCAGGCACCGCGCGAGCACCCCTCGACGGTCGCCGAGTTCGTCGGCCTGGCCCGTTCCATCGCCGCCGACCGCTCCGCGTGGGAGCACCTGGTCCGGTACGACGCGACGACCCGCTGGTACCACCGGCTGCGCACCGGCCCCGGCTACGAGGTGTGGCTGCTGTCCTGGGTGCCGGGTCAGGGCAGCGGGCGCCACGACCACGGCCTGTCCTCCGGTGTGCTGACCGTCCTGGACGGCACGCTGACCGAGCGCACCCGGCGCGGCACGCGCGCGCTGGAGACGGGGGCGCAGCGGGTCTTCGCGCCGGGGTACGTGCACGAGGTGGGCAACGACGCGCTGGAGCCGGCTGTCAGTCTGCACGTCTACTACCCCGGGCTGACGGAGATGCCGATGCACGCCCCCCAGTGCTCGGCCGCCGTGCCGCGGGACGCGGACGCCGGTGCCGTGACGACTGCCTGACGCGGTGTCGTACCCGCCTGCAAGACTGGGGCCATGCGCATTGTGGTTCTGGCAGGCGGCATCGGCGGTGCCCGGTTCCTGCGTGGTCTGAGGCAGGCCGCGCCGGACGCGGACATCACGGTCATCGGCAACACCGGGGACGACATCCACCTCTTCGGGCTGAAGGTCTGCCCGGACCTCGACACGGTGATGTACACGCTCGGCGGCGGCATCAACGAGGAGCAGGGCTGGGGGCGGGCCGACGAGACCTTCCACCTGAAGGAGGAGCTCGCGGCGTACGGCGTCGGCCCCGAGTGGTTCGGGCTCGGCGACCGGGACTTCGCCACGCACATCGTGCGGACCCAGATGATCACCGCGGGCTTCCCGCTCAGCGAGGTGACGCAGGCGCTCTGCGACCGCTGGAAGCCCGGGGTGCGGCTCATCCCGATGAGCGACGACCGGGTGGAGACCCATGTCGCCGTCGAGCTGGACGGGGAGCGCAAGGCGGTCCACTTCCAGGAGTACTGGGTGCGGCTGCGCGCCTCGGTCCCGGCGGAGGCGGTCGTCCCGGTCGGCGCCGACCGGGCGAAGCCGGCGCCCGGCGTCCTGGAGGCCATCGCCGAGGCGGACGTCATCCTCTTCCCGCCGTCCAACCCGGTCGTCTCCATCGGCACGATCCTCGCCGTGCCCGGCATCCGGGAGGCGATCGCCGAGGCCGGGGTGCCGGTGATCGGCCTGTCCCCGATCGTCGGGGACGCGCCCGTGCGCGGGATGGCCGACAAGGTGCTCGCGGCGGTCGGCGTGGAGTCCACGGCGGCCGCGGTCGCCGAGCACTACGGCTCGGGGCTGCTCGACGGCTGGCTGGTCGACACGGTCGACGCGGAGTCCGTCACGCGCGTGAAGGCGGCCGGCATCCTCTGCCGCGCCGTCCCGCTGATGATGACCGACCTCGACGCGACGGCGCGGATGGCCCGGGAGGCGCTGACGCTGGCGGAGGAGGTGCGGGAGGCGTGAGCGGTGTCCTGCGAGCCGCTGCTCCCGGTGGCTCCCCCGCCGACCGGGAGGGCTACCGGGTGTGGGCGGTCCCCGGTCTGCCGGAGGTGCAGCCGGGCGACGACCTGGCCAAGCTGATCGCGGCGGCCGAGCCCGGGCTGACCGACGGGGACGTGCTGCTCGTCACCTCGAAGATCGTGTCCAAGGCCGAGGGCAGGATCGTCCGGGCCGCCGACCGGGAGGCCGCGATCGACGCGGAGACCGTACGGGTGGTGGCCCGGCGCGGCGCCCTGCGCATCGTCGAGAACCGGCAGGGCCTGGTCATGGCGGCGGCCGGGGTCGACGCGTCCAACACGCCCGCCGGGACGGTGCTGCTGCTCCCCGAGGACCCGGACGCCTCCGCGCGCGGCATCCGCGCCGGTCTGCGCGACGCGCTGGGCGTGGACGTCGGCGTCGTCGTCACCGACACGTTCGGGCGGCCCTGGCGGGCCGGGCTCACGGACGTCGCGATCGGCGCCGCCGGGGTGCGGGTCCTCGACGACCTCCGCGGCGGCACGGACGCGCACGGCAACGCGCTCGGTGCCACCGTCGTCGCCACCGCCGACGAGCTCGCCGCCGCGGGCGACCTGGTCAAGGGCAAGGCCGCGGGGCTGCCCGTCGCCGTCGTGCGCGGGCTGCCCCTGGTGGTCACCGGGGACGACGGCGAGGGCGCGCGGGCGATGGTGCGCGGCGCGCGCGACGACATGTTCCGGCTGGGCACGTCGGAGGCGGTGCGGCAGGCGGTGACCCAGCGCCGTACGGTACGGGCCTTCACCGACGAGCCGGTCGATCCCGGCTCCGTACGCCGGGCGGTGGCGGCGGCCGTGACCGCGCCGGCCCCGCACCACACGACGCCGTGGCGCTTCGTGCTGCTGGAGTCGCCCAAGGCCCGCACCCGTCTGCTGGACGCGATGCGGGACGCCTGGATCGCGGACCTGCGGCGGGACGGCAAGAGCGAGGAGTCGATCGCCAAGCGGATCCGGCGCGGGGACGTGCTGCGGGGCGCGCCGTACCTCGTCGTCCCCTGCCTGGTGACGGACGGATCGCACACCTACGGGGACGCCCGGCGGGACGGCGCCGAGCGGGAGATGTTCGTGGTGGCCACCGGCGCCGGTGTGCAGAACCTGCTCGTCGCGCTGGCCGCGGAGCGGCTGGGCTCCGCATGGGTCTCCTCGACGATGTTCTGCCGGGACGTCGTGCGCGAGGTACTGGAGCTGCCGGACGACTGGGACCCGATGGGCGCGGTGGCGGTCGGTCATCCGGCCGAGGAGCCGAAGGCGCGACCGGAGCGGACCGCGGAGGCGTTCATCGAGGTGCGGTGAGCTGTCCGGGCGAGCCTCTACCCTCGTAGGGTCTGCGTCATCAGCACCCTCTCCCCGTCTCGAGGACCTCACCCGTGGCAGGACGCTTCGCCCCCCGGCCCACGCGCGCCACCGTGCGCGGTGGCGAGGCCGTCGTACCCGCGCCCGCGAACGGGGTGCCCCGCCAGCCCGGCGCGCCGGGCAGGGCGAGGGTGTGGGTGCCGGACGGCCCGCTGGAGCTGGGGCTGGCGCTCGGCCCGCTGCGACGCGGGCCGGGTGATCCGACGTTCCGCACGACGCCGGACGGATCGGTGTGGCGGGCCAGCCGCACGCCCGCCGGGCCCGGCACGCTGCGGGTCACCGCGCGCGGCGGCGAGGTGCGGGGCGAGGCCTGGGGGCCGGGGGCGGAGTGGCTGCTGGAGTGGCTGCCGCGGATGCTGGGGGCCGACGACGATCCGTCCGCGTTCGTGCCCCGGCACCGGCTGCTGGCGCTCACCGCGCATCGGCGGCCGGGGCTGCGGCTGACGCGGACCGGGCTGGTGCTGGAGTCGCTGATCCCGTCGATCCTGGAGCAGAAGGTCACGACGCTGGAGGCGTACCAGGCGTGGCGGCTGCTCGTGCGCAGGTTCGGGGAGCCGGCGCCGGGGCCCGTGCCCGGGCGGATGTATGTCATGCCGGCGGCGCGGACGTGGGCGCTGATCCCGTCCTGGGAGTGGCACCTGGCCGGGGTGGACGACAAGCGGGCCTCGACGATCCTGCGGGCGGTGCGGGTCGCCGCCCGGCTGGAGGAGGCGGCCGGGATGGAGCCGGCGGCGGCGCGGGAGCGGCTGGAGCTGGTGCCGGGGATCGGGCCGTGGACGTCGGCGGAGACCGTGCAGCGCAGTCACGGTGCGGCGGACGCCGTGACGGTCGGGGACCTGCATCTGCCGGGGATCGTGGGGTTCGCGTTGGCCGGGGACCGGGACGCGGACGATGCCGCCATGCTGAGGCTGCTGGAGCCGTACGCCGGGCAGCGGCACCGGGCGGCTCGGCTGGTGCTGCTGAGCGGGCGGGTGCCGCCGAGGCGGGCCCCGCGGATGGCTCCGCGGGGGATCGAGCGGTTCTGAGGGGGCGTGCCCCTCTGGGTGGGTGACACTTGCCGGCGCTGGCCGGGCGCCGCTGCGCCCACCCGTGCCGCCCAAGCGGCAAGACTGCCCGCAGCTACGGGGCGGCACGGGTGGGTCGTGGGGTCAGGCGTCCGGGGAGAAGCGCAGGGAGGCCGGGGGGATGTGGGCGTCGCACCAGATGCGGGCGCCCGAGCGGAGTTCGTTGTCGGCGCCGATGACCGCGCCGTCGCCGATGACCGTGTCCGTCAGGACGGAGCGGGTGCCGACGCGGGCCCGGTTGCCGATCAGCGAGTCGGTGATGACGGCGCCCGGCTCGATGACCGCGCCCGGCAGGATCGTGCTGCCGAAGACCCGCGCCCCCTCCGCGACGAAGGCGCCCTCGCCGACCACCGTGCCGCCGGCGAGCTTGGCGTCGTGCGCGACGCGCGCCGTGGGCAGGACGAGACGGTCGCCGCACCGGCCCGGTATCGCCGGGGACGGGGCGCGGCCGAGGACCAGGTCCGCCGAGCCGCGCACGAAGGCCGCCGGAGTGCCCAGATCAAGCCAGTACGTGGAGTCGACCAGGCCCTGGAGGTGCGCTCCGGTGGCCAGGAGGTCGGGGAAGGTCTCGCGTTCGACGGACACCGGGCGGCCCGCCGGGATCGTGTCGATGACCGAGCGGCGGAAGACGTACGCCCCCGCGTTGATCTGGTCGGTGACGATCTCCTCGGGGGTCTGCGGCTTCTCCAGGAAGGCGAGCACCCGGCCCGTGTCGTCCGTGGGGACCAGGCCGTACGCCCTCGGGTCGGTCACCTTCGTCAGGTGCAGGGAGACGTCCGCGCCCGTCGTCTCGTGGGTGCGGACCAGCGCGCCGATGTCCAGGCCCGTCAGGATGTCGCCGTTGAAGATCAGGACGGGGTCGTCCGGGCCCGAGTGGAGCCGGGAGGCCACGTTGCGGATCGCGCCGCCCGTGCCGAGCGGCTCCTCCTCCGTGACGTACTCGATGTGCAGGCCCAGGGCCGAGCCGTCGCCGAAGTACGGTTCGAAGACCTCGGCGAGGTAGCTCGTCGCGAGGACGATGTGCTCGACGCCCGCCGCCTTGGCCCGCGCCAGCTGATGCGTGAGGAACGGCACTCCCGCCGCCCTGACCATGGGCTTCGGGGTGTGCACCGTGAGCGGCCGCAGCCGCGTGCCCTTGCCGCCGACCAGGAGGATCGCTTCTGTCACCTGTCGTCTCTGCTTCCTGCCGGGACCGGCCGAACTGTCTCTTTCGGCCGGCCAGTGTATGCAGACCGTTCCACGGCGCCTTCGGTGGTCGTGCGGTGTTCCGCCCTCAGCGGCCCTGGTACTTCGCCGCCGTCGAGCGGCTCGTGCCGAGTTTGGCGTAGAGCTTCTTGCCCGGACAGCTCGTGGCGAAGCCGTCGCGGTGACCGGAGATGACGTTCAGTCGTACGTTCTTACCTTTTCGGTAGAGATTCCCGCCACCGGACTTCAGGTAGGTCTTCCCGCGCGGATTCATGCCGTAGAGACCGAGCTTCCAGGCGGTGAGCTTGGCGATCGCCTTCACGGCGGCCGACGACGGCTTCTTGGAGCCGTAGGTGCCGAGGACGGCGATGCCCATGCTGTTGGAGTTGAACCCCATGGTGTGGGCGCCCAGTACCGCCTTGGACACGCCACCGGCGCGTCCCTCGTAGATCTTTCCGCACTTGTCGACGAGGAAGTTGTAGCCGAGGTCGCGCCAGCCCATGCTGTTGACGTGATAGCGGTAGATACTGCGGATGACTGACGGCGCCTGCTTGCAGGTGTAGTTGTTGCCGGTGGCCGAGTGGTGCACGAAGGCCGCCTTGACCTTCTTCGTGTACACGAACTTCTTCTCCCGCAGCTTCTCGTTCGCGCCCCAGCCGCGGCGCGTGGTGATGCCGGGGCGGGGGCCGATGTACGGCTTGGCCCGCTGCTCCGTCGTCAGTGCGTCGGCGCCCGCGGAGAGGAGCGCGGCCTCGGTCTGGGCGCGGTTCAGGGCCGGGATCTCGGTGGCGCCCAGCGGAGCCAGCCCCGCGTTGACGGCGGAGGCGGCGACCGCCTCGGCGGACTCCGCGGTCGTGACGGCGGTGCGGGGGCCGTCCTCCGCTCCCGGGGCCGCCGCGGGACCGGTGCCCGCGCCGGGGTCGACGAGTTCGAGGCGCATGCCGGTGGGAAGCGGGGAGGCGGCGAGCGGGGCCGGGCCGGCGGCCCTGGCCGTCCTGGCGGGGTCGGCGGCCCGGACGGACTCGCCCACGGCGTCGGTCGCCGGGGCGCCGGCGGGGACGTCGGCCGTCGTGGTCGCGGCCCCCGGGGTCTCCGGGGTGCTCTCCGCCCGTACCCGCACCTCCACACCGTCGGACTCGCCCACCCACAGCGGGGCGGTGGCACCGCGGACACGGCCCGAGGTGCTCTCGGCGCTGCCCGGGTCGGCGGCGTGGTCGGCGTTGTGGGTCTCCAGTTCCTGCCAGTCCGACCAGGTGCCGGTCGCGGTGGCGCGGGTACGGACCTGGACCTGTCCGTGCAGTTCCGTGGCCGGGTTGTCCCAGACGACACCGACCAGCGAGAAGTGCCGAACGTCCCGGCGGGGGACGCCCTGTTCGGCCGCACCGGGGGCGCGGTCGCGAGCGGTTGGGGTGAGGGGCAGCGACTGGGTGCTGCCGGGGACGGACGCCTCGGCGGGCACCGTGGCACCGTTCGTGGGCCGGGCCGCGGAGGAGGCCGCCGCGGGCGGGGCGAGCGGGAGGGCCAGGGCCGCCGCGCACGTGACACCGATCGAGGAAGCAAGGAATCCACGCATGCCCCTGATCGTGGATATCCACGGACAAATCTGTCCATCCGTAACCTGACGGCCCACCGGCCGTTTTCGTCCGAACCGGTGGCCGTGCGGTACGCCGTACGCCCGGTGCGCGCCCGGCCGCCCGCGTACGCTTGCCCGGGTGAACTCGACCGACCGCACCCCTGCCGACCTGCTGAGTTCCGCGCTCGCCGCGGACCCCGGACGCCCCCTGGTGACCTTCTACGACGACGCCACCGGCGAACGCGTCGAACTGTCCGTGGCCACCTTCGCCAATTGGGTGGCCAAGACCGCCAACCTGCTCCAGGACGAACTCTCCGTCGAACCCGGCGACCGGGTCGCGCTGCTGCTGCCCGCGCACTGGCAGACCGCGGTGTGGCTGCTGGCGTGCGCGTCGGTGGGTGTCGTCGCCGACGTGGCGGGCGACCCGGCCGCGGCCGACGTGGTGGTGAGCGGGCCGGAGCCGCAGGCGCTGGAGGCGGCGCGGGCGTGCTCGGGCGCGCGGGTGGCGCTGGCGCTGCGGCCGCTCGGGGGCCGGTTCGTGCCGCGCGCCCCCGAGGGCTTCGCCGACTACGCCGTGGAGGTGCCGGGGCAGGGCGACCGCTTCGTGCCGTACGCGCCGGTCGACCCGGAGGCGCCCGCGCTGATCGTGGCCGGACGGGAGTTCAGCGGGGCGGAGGTCGTGGAGCGGGCCCGGGCGGAGGGGTCGGGGCTGGGGCTCACGGGGCCCGGGGCGCGGATCCTGTCGGGGTTGCCGTACGACACCTGGGAGGGGCTGAGCGCGGGCCTGTACGGGCCGTTGGCCAGTGGCGGCTCGGTGGTGCTGTGCCGGCACCTCGACCAGGCGGGGGCGGAGGTCCTGGACCAGCGGATCGAGGCGGAGCGGGTCACCGCCACGGCCCGGTGACCGCGGCGGCGCGCCTCCGGCACCGTGCCTCCGGTCGCACCTCCCCGGCCCCGTGACCCGCCCCCGCAGTCCCGGCCCGCGCCCCGGCCCCGTCACCCCGGACCCGCGCCTCCCCCGTTCGGCCCACCCCCGTTCCTCCTCCGGCCTCCGTCCGGGCCATGGTCGTAGGAGCGCACGTGTGCGGGACGGAGGGAGACGTGAGCGATGACGACGCGGGCACACCCCCCGACGGTCCCCCGTCCGGGGCGTCGGCGACCGGGGACGGGCTGAGGCGTCGTCGGAGGCGGCGGCTGGGGTGCGGGGGGATCGCGGTCGCCGTGCTGGCCGTCGGCGCGGCCGGCGCGGGGTGGGCGGTGTACGCCAAACTGGACGGCAACATCACGGCGGACGAGGCGGCGGCGGCCGAACTCGCCCGGTACGACAAGGAGCGGCCCACCGCGCTGGTCCGCGGCGCGCAGAACATCCTGCTGATCGGGTCCGACTCGCGGTCCGGTGACGGCAACGCGCGCTACGGGCGCGACTCCGGCACCGAGCGGTCGGACACCACGATCCTGCTGCACCTGGCGGCCGGCCGGGACAGTGCCACCGCCGTCTCCCTCCCCCGCGACCTGATGGTGGACGTGCCCGGCTGCCGCCGCCCGGACGGCTCGCGCACCGCGCCCGTCTTCGCTCAGTTCAACTACGCCTACCAGGTGGGCGGTTCGGCATGCTCGATCCGTACGGTGGAGAAGCTGACCGGCATCCGGCTCGACCACCACGTGGTCGTCGACTTCCAGGGTTTCAAGAGGCTGGTCGACGCGCTCGACGGCGTCGAGGTGTGCCTGCGCGCACCGGTCGACGACGAGGACGCCAAGCTGAGGCTGCCCGCGGGCCGGGTGACGCTCGACGGGGAGCAGGCCCTCGGCTACGTGCGCGCCCGCAAGTCGCTCGGCGACGGCAGCGACACCGACCGGATGGACCGGCAGCAGCGTTTCCTGGGGGCGCTCGTCAACAAGGTGCAGAGCAACGACGTCCTGCTGAACCCGGTGAAGCTCTACCCCGTGCTCGACGCGGCCACCTCGTCCCTCACGACCGATCCGGACCTGGCGAGCCTGCGCGGTCTGTACGACCTCGTGCGCGGCCTGCGCGGCATCCCCACCGAACGGGTGCAGTTCCTGACCGTGCCGCGGGAGGCGTACGCGGGCGACGTCAATCGCGACCAGCTCGTGGAGCCGGACGCGGAGCGGCTGTTCACCCGGCTGCGGACGGACGAACCCGTGGCGATCGGGGCGGCGGGCGAGCGGGAGGAGTCGGCCGGGACCGGGGGCGCCCGTGAGCCCGGCCGGCTCGGCGAGTCCCCGGCGCCGACGTTCAGCGGCAACACCGCGGCGGAGGACATCTGCGGGTAGAACGCGGTCCAAGAGCGGGCAAGGCGTGCGCACGGCGGGGCCGGAGAGGGACCCCGCGAGGGGGACGGTTGTCCAGTGAATACGCCGGATTGCCCGGTTGTAAGGCTCGTGGAATGTGTCACTGCCACCGCCTCTCCGCGAGCGGGGCGGTTAGTGTGAGCCCTCCGGTGCGCCCGGCCCCGAGGTTCGTGCCCCGGGTCGCGCACCGGACCAGCGAGACCGGGCGCCCGCAGGGGAGGGCGCCGCGTGGCCCCGACGGAGGATTCGGACAACCGTGGACGCGCAAGGCCGTGGGCGGGCGGAGCACATCGACCCCGCAGACCAGTGGGTACTCAATCCGGTCACCGGCGAATACGAACTGCGACCGCCCCCTTCCGCACCGCAGTCGGCGGTCCCGGGCCCGCGCGGCGCCGCGCCCGGCGGATCGGGCCGGGCCACAGCCCCCGGCGGCTCGCGCGGCCGGGGCGCGCGGGCCTCCGCGCCCGCCCCCTCGACCGCGCCGGACCGTGACGTCCCCGGCCCCCGCAGGCGCCGTACGGCACCCGAGGAGCCGCCGCCCGGACGCCGGGGTCGCCGGCGGCCGGCGAAGAAGTCGAAGGGCAAGAAGGTCCTGCTGTGGAGCGGCGGCACCATGGCGTTCGTCGTCCTCGCCGCCGGCACGGCCGGGTACCTCTATCTGGAGCACCTGAACGACAACATCCAGTCCGTCGCCGACGACGGCGCGAGCACCGGTGGCTTCCAGAAGGACAAGGCGATCAACATCCTGCTGATCGGCACCGACAAGCGCACCGGCGCGGGCAACGAGGGCTACGGCGACACGGGCAGCGCCGGGCACGCGGACACCACGATCCTGCTGCACGTCGCCAAGGACCGCTCCAACGCGACCGCGCTCAGCATCCCCCGCGACCTGATCGTCGACGTCCCCGACTGCCCGACCACCCAGGAGGACGGGACGCAGAAGGTCATCCCCGGCTCCCCCGGCGTCCGCTTCAACACCAGCCTCGGCCAGGACGGCCGCACACCCAGCTGCACCATGCGCACCGTCACCGAGCTGACGGGGATCACGCCCGACAACTTCATGGTGGCGGACTTCAACGCGGTCAAGACCCTCACCTCGGCGGTCGGCGGGGTCGAGGTCTGCCTGGCCAAGGACATCGACGACCCGGACTCGCACCTGAAGCTGCCGGCGGGCAAGCACACCATCGAGGGCGAGCAGGCCCTCGCCTTCGTCCGCACCCGGCACTCCGTCGGCTTCGGCGGCGACCTGAGCCGCATCGAGATCCAGCAGCAGTTCCTCAGCGCCCTGATGCGCAAGCTCAAGTCCAACGACACGCTCACCAGCCCCTCGAAGATGGTGAAGCTGGCGGAGGCGGCGACCGAGGCGCTGACCGTCGACTCGAAGCTGGACAGCATCGGCAAGCTGAAGGACCTCGGGCTGGAACTGGGCAAGCTCAACACCAAGAACCTGACCTTCGCCACGGTGCCGGTGCGCGACAACCCCGCCGAGACGGTCAAGGCGACGGTCGTCCTCCAGGAGGGGCCCGCCCGACAGGTCTTCGACATGATCAGGGACGACGTCTCCTTCACCGAGGTCAAGAAGAAGGAGTCGGAGAAGGAGAAGAAGGAGAAGGCCGCCGTCGCCGCCCGCCTGGAGGGCGCGAAGTCCGACCCCTCCGAGATCCGCGTCCGCATCCTCAACGGCGGCGCCGCGGCCGGCAGCGCCCAGCAGGAGCTGAACCACCTCCAGACCGAGGCCGGCGTCACCAAGTCCGAGAACGCGGGCAACGCCGACACCGAACTGGCGAAGACCACCCTCGAGTACGCCCCCGACCAGGCCGACCAGGCCCGCGCCCTCGCCGAGATCCTCGGCCTGTCCGGCGCCGCCATGAAGCCCGGCGAGAGCGTCACCAACGCCCAGGGACTGCCCACGATGACCCTCACCCTCGGCAGGGACTTCAAGGAGCCGGGGGCCAAGCTCGACGCCACCGCCGTGAAGGCGCCCGAAGAGGTCCGCAAGTCCACGGCGGACAAGGTCGCGTGCGCGAAGTGACCTGAAGGGTCCCGCGTGCGTC
This sequence comes from Streptomyces sp. NPDC041968, assembly GCF_055589025.1. Classification (NCBI taxonomy): domain Bacteria; kingdom Bacillati; phylum Actinomycetota; class Actinomycetes; order Kitasatosporales; family Streptomycetaceae; genus Streptomyces; species Streptomyces sp. NPDC041968. The sequence continues at coordinate 31,036 of NZ_JBVJCB010000013.1, forward strand.
TGACAGGGCGACAGTCCATCGGTGGCCCCGGGGACGGCCGGGGCGGGAGTCACCCTCCGGACCCTCCGGGAGACGAGCAATCCGTCGGGGCCGCCGTACAGCCAACGAGGGGGCCCGTACGTCCAACTGTGCGAAGAGGCGGCGCGCAGAGGCACGTACGCGGGTCCTAGGGTGGGAAGAGGGACATGACGCAGAGCAGTGTGCACGCAAAGGGGACCCGGCCCGACACCGCCCGGCGGTCCCGGCGGGCCGGGGGCGGGACGGGCGGTGCGGGACACGGAAGCGGCGACGGGGACGGCGACGGAAGCGGCAACGGCCACGGGAGGCGGTCCGGGCGGCGGCGGTCGGGCGGACGCCGCCACCGGGCGCTCCGCTGGTCCGCGACGACCCTGGCGGTGCTGATACTCGGGACGGCCGGCGCCGGTTACCTCTACTACGAGCACCTGAACGGCAACATCGAGAAGGGCGAGCGCAGCAGCGGCGACTCCAAGGCGCAGCGGCCCGAGGCGAACGCGGCCGGGCAGCGGCCCCTGAACATCCTGATGGTCGGCTCCGACAGCCGGGCCTCGGACGCGAACGTCGCGCTGGGCGGCGGCAGGAACCACCGCGACAACCCGCCGCTGGGCGACGTGCAGATGCTCATCCACCTGGCCGCGGACCGCAAGAGCGCCGCGGTCGTGAGCATCCCCCGCGACACCCGGGTCGACATCCCCGCGTGCACGGACCCGGAGACCGACGAGGCGTACCCGGCGACCAACACGATCATCAACGAGTCCCTCGGCCGTGGCGGCGCCGGCTGCACCCTCGCGACCTGGCAGAACCTCACCGGTGTCTACATCGACCACTGGATGACGATCGACTTCGCGGGCGTCGTCTCGATGGCGGACGCCGTCGGCGGGGTCGAGGTCTGTGTGAACCAGAACGTGTGGGACCGCCCGCTGCCCGCCGTGCCCGGCGGATCGGGTCTGAAGCTGACCGCCGGCCGGCACAAGGTGCAGGGCGAGCAGGCCCTCCAGTGGCTGCGCACCCGGCACGCCTGGGGCAGCGACCTGCTGCGGGCGCGGGCGCAGCACATGTACATGAACTCGATGATCCGCACGCTCAAGCAGCAGAACATCTTCACCGACACCGGCCGGCTGATGGGCCTGGCCGAGGCGGCCACGAAGTCCCTGACGGTCTCCGAGGAGGTCGGTACCGTCAAGAAGCTCTACGACCTGGGCATGCACCTCAAGACGGTGCCGACGGACCGCATCACCATGACGACGATGCCGACCGTCGAGGACCCCCAGAACCGGAACCACCTGCTCCCGGCCCCCGACGCCGACAGGATGTGGGCGATGCTCCGCGACGACGTGTCCTTCGACGACAAGGGCGGCGCGGACGGCAAGGACGGCGGCAAGGACGGCGCCGGCGGCGAGGACGCGGGTTCCGGCGCGAAGCCCTCGCAGGACTCCGCCGCCCCCGACTCCGAGATCGGCGTCCTCGTCCGGAACGCGACCCGCTCGGCCACCCTCGGCCCGGTGACCGGACGCGCGGGCACGATCGCCCGGGCGCTGGTGGAGCAGGGCTTCGACAAGGCGGCCAAGGACTCCTCGGTCACGCCGTCCGAGGAGAGGACCGTGGTCCGCTATCCGACCGCGGAGTCGGCGGGCGACGCGCTGCGCGTCGCCGAGGCGCTGGGCATCCCGGCGACCTCGGTGCTCAAGTCCTCGGACGTGTCGGGGATCACGCTCGTCGTGGGAGCGGACTGGCGCTCCGGGACGTCCTATCCGAAACAGAGGACGCCCGAGGCGGGGGACCTGCCGGACACCAGCGACGCCCTCAACGGCTCGGACAGCAGCAAGTGCATGGACGTCTACAAGCCCTACCGCTGGTAGGAGCTGGTGGGGGCCTCGTGAATATAGGGGGGATTGCCCGCTTGTAGGGGCGCCGACTTCGTCACCGGTGTCGTTCGACGCTGAACCGGGCGGATAGTCTGAGCGCTCCAGTGCCCCCGCCGCGAGGTCCGCCCTGGCGTCGTGCACATGTTGACCCTTTATCGTGCGCCTTCCGGCAGAAGGTGCCGCGTGGCCCCGACGAAGGACTGGGAGACCGTGGACGCGCAAGGACGTGGGCGGGCGGAGAACGTCGATCCCGCAGACCAGTGGGTGCTGAATCCGCGTACGGGCGAATACGAACTGCGACTGTCCCCTTCCGCACCGCAGTCGGCCGTCCCGGCCCCCCGCCGGTCCGCCCCCCGTGCCAAGGACGCCTCGTCCGCCGCCGGCGGCACGGCCGGCTCGGCACGCCGTACGTCCGCGCCGGGCCGCGAGGTCCCGCCCCAGCGGCGCCGGCGCCCCGCGCCCGAGGGGCCGGTGCCGGGCCGGCGGGGTCGCCGGCCCGCGAAGAAGTCGAAGGGCAGGAAGGCCCTGCTGTGGGTCGGCGGCAGCACCGCGTTCGTCGTCCTCGTGGCCGGCGTGGGCGGCTACGTCTACCTCAAGCACCTCGAGGGGAACGTCTCGACGACGGACGTCGGTGACGCCGGCAGCAGCAGCTTCAGCAAGGACGAGGCCTTCAACATCCTCGTCATCGGCACCGACAAGCGCACCGGCGCGGGCAACGAGGGCTACGGCGACGCCGGCAGCGTCGGTCACGCGGACACCACGATCCTGCTGCACGTCGCCAAGGACCGCTCCAACGCGACCGCGCTCAGCATCCCCCGCGACCTGATCGTCGACATCCCCGACTGCGAGACCAAGCAGAAGGACGGCTCCACGGAGATCGTCCCCGGAGAGGCGGGCGTCCGCTTCAACCGGAGCCTGGGCGAGGGCGGCCGGGACGCGGGCTGCACCATGCGCACGGTGAAGGAAGCGTTCGGCATCCAGCCGAACCACTTCATGATGGCCGACTTCAACGCGGTCAAGACGCTGACCACCGCCGTCGACGGCGTCGACGTCTGCGTGGAGAAGGCCGTCGACGACCCGAAGTCCCACCTCAAGCTGCCCGCGGGTGAGTCCAAGGTGGAGGGCGAGCAGGCCCTCGCCTTCGTCCGCACCCGCCACGCCTTCGGCAACGAGGGCGACCTGGACCGCATCAAGGTGCAGCAGCAGTTCCTGGGCTCGCTCATGCGGAAGATGTCCTCCAGCGACACCCTCACCAGCCCCACGAAGCTGGTGAAGCTGGCCGAGGCCGCGACCAAGGCACTGACCGTGGACAGCGCCATCGGCAAGGTGGGCACGCTCAAGGACATGGCCCTGGAGCTGAAGAAGGTGCCGACGAAGAACATCACGTTCACCACGGTGCCGGTGCGCGACAACCCCGCCGAGAAGGTCAAGGCGACGGTGGTGGTGGACGAGGCGAAGGCCCCGCAGGTCTTCGACATGATCCGGAACGACATCTCCTTCACCGAGGTCAAGAAGAAGGAGAAGAAGGAGAAGGCCGCCGTCGCCGCCCGCCTGGAGGGCGCGAAGTCCGACCCCTCCGAGGTCCGCGTCCGCATCCTCAACGGCGGTGCCCCGGCCGGCAGCGCCCAGCTGGAGCTGAACCACCTCCAGACCGAGGCCGGCGTCACCAAGTCCGAGAACGCGGGCAACGCCGACACCGAACTGGCGAAGACCACCCTCGAGTACGCCCCCGACCAGGCCGACCAGGCCCGCGCCCTCGCCGAGATCCTCGGCCTGTCCGGCGCCGCCATGAAGCCCGGCGAGAGCGTCACCAACGCCCAGGGACTGCCCACGATGACCCTCACCCTCGGCAAGGACTTCAAGGGCGCGGGAGTGAAGCTCGACGCCACCTCCGTGGAGACACCGGAGCTGGACAAGTCGACGGCCGACCAAGTGCAGTGCGCCAGTTGACCTGACGGGCCCGTCGTACGTCTGACAGGACGGTGACGGGCCCGCGGGGTGGCGCGGGGGTGGGGAAGGACGCGAGATGACGCGGAGCGGTGTGCAGGGGGAGGACACGCGGCAGGGGGCCTCGGAGGCTTCCGAGCGTGCGGAGGCGGTACAGCAGGAGGGAGGTGACGAGGGCGAGGGCGGTGCCGAGCCCGGCAGACGCCGGGTGCGCGGACGGCGCCGGGTGCTCCGCTGGACGGCGGTGGCGCTCGGCGTGCTCATGGCCGGTACGGCCGGTGCCGGGTACCTCTACTACGAGCACCTCAACGACAACATCCGCAAGGACCCCCTCAACCTGGGCGACGCCAAGGTCGCCGCGCCCACGCCGAACGCGGCCGGGCAGACCCCGCTGAACATCCTGGTGATCGGCTCGGACGCGCGGGACAGCGAGGAGAACCAGCAACTGGGCGGCGCCCGCGAGACGTTCGGGTCCACGCCGCTGGCGGACGTGCAGATGCTGGTGCACCTGTCCGCGGACCGCAGCAACCTGTCGGTCGTCAGCATGCCGCGCGACACCCTGGTGAAGGTCCCCAAGTGCACCTCCCCGGACGACGGCAAGGTGTACCCGGCGAGCCAGGGCCGGGTGATGACCAACCAGAGCCTCGGCCACGGCGGTCCGGGCTGCACGGTGGCCACCTGGGAGGAACTCACCGGCATCCACATCGACCACTTCGTGATGGTCGACTTCGCCGGCGTGGTGTCGATGGCGGACGCCGTCGGCGGCGTACCGGTGTGCGTGGACGCCAACATCCACTCCCGCGACGGCCAGGGCCACGGCTCCGGCCTGAAGCTGGAGAAGGGCACCCACCCGGTGCAGGGCGAGCAGGCCCTGCAGTGGCTGCGCACCCGCTACGGCTTCGAGGACGGCAGCGACCTCGCACGGGCGAAGGCCCAGCACATGTACCTCAACTCCATGGTCCGGGTGCTGCGCGAGAACGCGACCCTGAGCAGCCCGAACAAGCTGCGCAGGCTGGCCGAGGAGGCCACCCGGGCGCTCACCGTCGACCCGGGCCTGGACACCGTCAAGAAGCTGTACGACCTCAGCAACGAGCTGCGCAAGGTGAAGCCGGAGCGCATCACCATGACCACGATGCCCAACCGCTACGTGGGCGCCCGCGTGGAGCCGACCGAGGACGCGGAGCAGCTGTTCCGGCTGGTGCGCGAGGACATCGCCCTGGACGGCAAGGACGCGGGGAAGAAGGAGTCCGCCGCGGAGACGACCCCTCCGGCGGACCCCGCGGCCCCCGACGACGCCATCGCGGTGCAGGTCCGCAACGGCACCCGCACCGACCGCCTCGGCACGGCCCCCGGCCGCGCGAACACCGTCGCGGGGCTGCTGGTGGAGCGGGGCTTCGACGAGGCGGTGGCCGACCCCTCCGTGCTGCCGAGCGAGGCCCGTACGGTCGTCCGCTACCCGAGCGCCGACCTGGAGGGCGACGCCCGGCGGGTCGCCGAGTCCCTGGGTGTCCCGGCGAGTTCGGTGCGGCGCTCGACCGACGTCTCGGGCGTCACGCTGATCGTGGGCGCCGACTGGCGCGAGGGGACGGCGTACGCGGCACCCGAGGCGGACGACACGACCCCCGACTCGGCCGAGGCCCTCAACGGCGCCGACGAGAGCGCCTGCATGCGCGTGAACCCGGCGTTCACCTGGTCCTGAGGGAGGTCAGCGCGCCTCGGCGGCGTCCGTGTCCGGCTGGACCGCCGGGCGCCGCGAGGCGATGACCTTCCTGGCCAGCGAGCGCGGGCTGGTCAGGAAGCCCCAGCCCCAGCACATGTGCATGGTCGCCAGTGCCACGGGGATCTGCGCCCGCGCCTTCAGCCCCAGCCCCTTGCCCGCCGGGACCGAGCCCGCGACGATCGCCGCCAGGTAGCCGCCGGGCACCACGAAGCCCCACGGGGTCAGCACCGCGCCCACCACGACACCGGCCGCGATGGCGCACACGGCCGTCGGCGGCGCGAGGTAGCGCAGGTTGATCGAGCCGGAGTGGTAGCGGGCGACGACGTGCCGCCAGCGGCCGTAGTTCTTGTACTGCTTGGCCAGGGCGCGCACGCTCGGCCGGGGCCGGTAGGAGACCCGCAGCTCGGGCGAGAACCAGATCAGGCCGCCGGCCTCGCGGATGCGGAAGTTCAGCTCCCAGTCCTGGGCGCGGATGAACTCCTCGTTGTACCCGCCCTGCCGCTCCAGCGCCTCGCGGCGGAAGACACCCAGGTAGACCGTCTCGGCGGGGCCCGCCTGCCCACCCGTGTGGAAGGCGGCGTTGCCCACCCCGATCTTCGACGTCATCGCGGCGGCGACGGCGTCCTCCCAGGCGTTCTCCCCCTCGGCGTGCATGATGCCGCCCACGTTCTGCGCGCCGGTCTCCTCCAGGAGCCGTACGGCGGTGGCGATGTAGTTCGGCGACAGCATGCCGTGGCCGTCCACGCGGACGACGACGGGGTGGCGGGAGGCCTTGATCGCGGCGTTCAGCGCGGCGGGCGTACGGCCGGTGGGGTTCGGCACGGTGTGCACGCGCGGATCCTCGGCGACGAGTTCGGCGGCGATCTCGTCCGTACGGTCCGTCGAGGGACCGAGGGCGATCACGACCTCCATCTCGCCTGCGTACTCCTGGGCGAGGATGGCGCGGACGGAACCGCGCAGGTGCCGCTCCTCGTCGAGGACGGGCATGATCACGGAAACGGCGGGCGGCCGCACGTCGGACTTGGCGTTCATCGGTGCTCACGTTACCGCGAACGGGGGACACGGGTGCGCGCCGCGGGGGCACGGACCCGGGCAGCAGATCGTATGGGCCTACGGTGCTCACGGATTCCACCCCCGGCCGCACGGCCCGTCCTCGCGGAGGTGTCACCTTGCCCACGCCGCCCCGCTCCCCCCGGGTTCCGGCCTCGTCCCCCCGCGGCGGCCCCCCGCCGCAGCGGGGCGGGCGACCGTCCCGGCGCCCGCCCCGGCCCCCCGCACGGCGGAGGAAGCCGCGCTGGGCCGTGCGGGCGGTGACCGCGCTGTCGGTGGTGGTGCTCGCGTCGGCGGGGATCGGGCACGCGGTGCTCTCCGGCCTCGACGCGGACATCTCGCGGGTGGACGCCTTCAAGGACATGAAGAACCGGCCGCGGGCGGGCGACGGCATGAACGTCCTGCTGGTCGGCACCGACGGCCGCGACAGCATCACCGCGGAGGAGCGGCGCCGGTACAAGCTGGGCGGCGCCCCCTGCCACTGCACCGACACGATCATGATCGTGCACATCTCGGAGGACCGGGAACGCGCGAGCGTGGTCAGCCTGCCGCGCGACTCGTACGCCGAGAGCCCCGACCACACCGACCGCACCACCGGTGAGCACCACAAGGGGCACCCGCTCAAGCTGAACGCGGCCTACGCCGAGGGCGGCCCGCAACTGACCATCCGCACGGTCGAGAACATGACCCGGGTGAAGATCGACCACTATCTGGAGGTCGACTTCACCAGCTTCATGAAGACCGTGGACGTGCTCGGCGGCGTGCGGATCTGCACCGCCCAGCCGCTCAAGGACCGCTACACCGGGCTGGACCTGCCCGCGGGCACCCACGAGCTGAAGGGCGGACAGGCGCTGCAGTACGTCCGCGCCCGCCACCTCGACGGGGCCTCGGACCTGAGCCGGATGAAGCGTCAGCAGCGCTTCCTGGCCGCCCTCATCGACCGGGCGACGTCCTCGGGACTGCTGCTGAACCCGATCAGGTTCCGCGACGTCACCCAGGCGGTGCTGGGCTCGGTCCGGGCCGACGAGGGCTTCGGCACCGACGAGATGCTGGCGCTGGGGCGGGCGATGCGGAACTTCTCGCCGTCCTCGTCGGAGTTCACCACCGTGCCGATCGGTCAGATGGGCTACGCCGTCAAGGGCGTCGGCTCGACCCTGAAGTGGGACCCTGCCAAGTCCGGGCGGATCTTCGACGCCCTGCGCGAGGACGAGCCGCTGACCGCGCCCCGGCCCAAGCCGAAGGGCCCGGCTCCGGTACGCGTGCCGGTGGACCCGAAGCAGATCCGGGTCCAGGTGGAGAACGGCACGCGCACCCCGGGCCTCGGCAGGCGGGTGGACGACGCCCTGGCCGCGACCGGGTTCCGCACCACCCGGGTGCCGCGGAACGCCGTCGACCGCGCGGTGCAGCGGACCGTCGTCGCCTTCGACCCCCGCTGGGACAACTCGGCGAAGTCGCTGGCCGCCGCCCTGCCCGGCAGCGAGCTGCGGCCGGTCAGGGGCCAGGGCCCGACGCTGAAGGTGATCGCGGGCGCCGGCTTCAAGGACGTGGCGAAGGTACGGCCGGCGGACCCGCCGCAGGAGTCGGGCACCGTGGTGCGCGGCGACGAGGTGGTGTGCGGGGAGAAGTGACCGCGCGGGCGGTCACCGGGGGCTACCGGGGCCACCGCGGGCTCAGTTGCCGGAGACGGTGACCTTCTCGTCGTTCTTGAGCTGCTCGACCAGCTGCTTCACCTTGGCGTCGTCCCACCTGAGGTTGCCCCCGACGCTGCCGGAGACCGGCATGTTCATCGAGGTGCCGTCGCCGCCGCTGACGCTCTTCATCGCCCAGAACATGCTCGCCAGGTCGAACAGGCCCATGTCCTTGTCGACGACGAGGGAGTCCAGGCCGGAGCCCATGGTCGGGTACAGCTTGAACGGGTTGAGGACGGTCGAGGGGGTGGCCACCTGGTTGGCCAGCGCCGACAGGAACTTCTGCTGGTTCTTCGTCCGGTCCAGGTCGGAGCCGGCCAGCGCGTACCGGGTGCGGACGAAGGCGAGGGCGTCCTCGCCGTTCAGGGTCTGCTTGCCCTTCTTGAGGTCGGCGCCGGACTTCGGGTCCTTGATGTCCTGCGGGATGTCCATCTCGACGCCGCCGACCGAGTCCACGATGTTGGCGAAGCCGGCGAAGCCGATCTCCACGTAGTGGTCCAGGCGCAGACCGGTGTTGTGCTCGACGGTGCGGACCAGCAGCTCGGGGCCGTCCTCCGCGTAGGCGGCGTTCAGCTTCACGCGCCGGCCGGTGCCCTCGTACTTCTTGCCGGACTCGGAGCCGACGAAGGAGGGGATCTCCACGTCCGAGTCGCGGGGCAGGGAGATCAGCGTCGAGCCGTTGTCCCCGGTGTGCAGGATCATCATCGAGTCGGTCCGCTTGCCCTCGGCGGAGCCGGTGTGCAGGTCCTTCTTCTGCTCGCTGGTCATGCCCTCGCGGCTGTCCGAGCCGACGATCAGGTAGTTCGTGCCCTCGCCGGCCCCCGGACGCTCGATGACCTTGGACAGGTCGACCTCGCGGTTGAGCTTGGAGTCGGCCCAGAAGTAGGTGCCGACGGTCGTCACCACGACCACGGTGGCCAGCGTGATCGCGGTCCACTTGATCCGGCGGCGCCAGTCGGGCGCGGGCCGGCCGGGACCGGGACCGCCGGCGCCGGGACCCCGGCCGCCCGGGCTGCCGTAGACCTGGCCGGTGTTGTACCCGCTGTCGTAGCCGTCCTGTCCGCCGTGGCCCTGGCCGTCGACGTACGACGGCTGCTGCGGCACCCCGCCGTACGGCGGGGCGGACTGCCCGGGCGGCGGCGCCGCGCCGCGGCGGACCTGGCGCATCACGCGCGCGCTCTCGGGCCGTGCGCTCGCGCTGCCGCGTCCGTACCGGTCGCCGCGGTTGTCGCCGGACCATCCCTCGGGCCAATCATTCATGCGCACCAGTGTGCAGGTCCGCCCCACGGCCCATACAAGGGTCGTCGGAAAATAGGGTCGGCGCTGTTGCGAAGCTGACACAAATCGCACGGCTGTCGCCCCGGCATAAGGTGGAGGCCATGACAGACCAGGCAGAACAGGCCTCGGCCGAGCGGCCGGCGGCTCCGGAGATCCCGGGCAAGCCGACCTCGGCCTCCCGCACCACCCTCAGCCACATCATGACCCACAGCGACACCAACCTCCTGGGGACGGTGCACGGTGGAGTGATCATGAAGCTCGTCGACGACGCGGCGGGCGCCGTGGCCGGTCGGCACTCCGGCGGCCCCGCCGTCACCGCGTCCATGGACGAGATGGCGTTCCTCGAACCGGTCCGGGTCGGCGACCTCGTCCATGTGAAGGCCCAGGTCAACTGGACCGGCCGCAGCTCCATGGAGGTGGGCGTGCGGGTCCTGGCCGAGCGCTGGAACGAGTCCACCCCGGCCACCCAGGTCGGCTCGGCCTACCTGGTCTTCGCCGCGGTCGACGCGGACGGCAAGCCCCGCACGGTCCCGCCGGTGCTCCCCGAGACCGAGAAGGACAAGCGGCGCTACCAGGAGGCCCAGATCCGCCGCACCCACCGCCTGGCCCGCCGCCGCGCGATCATGGAGCTGCGGGAGCGGCGGGTGGCGGAGGGCTTCGACGACTGAGCGTCCGGGCGCGCGCCCGGCCGGTTACGGAAGGTTGCGCGCCATGACGATGCGCTGGACCTGGTTGGTGCCCTCGTAGATCTGGGTGATCTTGGCGTCGCGCATCATGCGCTCGACCGGGTAGTCACGGGTGTAGCCGTAGCCGCCGAGGAGCTGGACGGCGTCGGTGGTGACCTCCATCGCCACGTCGGAGGCGAAGCACTTGGCGGCGGCGCCCTGGAAGGTCAGGTCGCTGTCGCCGCGCTCCGACTTGGCGGCGGCCGCGTAGGTGAGCTGGCGGGCGGCCTCGATCTTCATGGCCATGTCGGCGAGCATGAACTGGATGCCCTGGAAGTCGGCGATCGGCTTGCCGAACTGCTTGCGCTCCTTGACGTAGCCCTTGGCGTAGTCGAGGGCGCCCTGGGCGATGCCGAGGGCCTGGGCGGCGATGGTGATGCGGGTGTGGTCCAGCGTCTTCATCGCGGTGGCGAAGCCGGTGCCCTCCTCGCCGATCATGCGGTCGGCGGGGATGCGGACGTTGTCGAGGTAGACCTCGCGGGTCGGCGAGCCCTTGATGCCGAGCTTCTTCTCCGGGGCACCGAAGGAGACGCCCTCGTCGGACTTCTCGACGACGAAGGCGGAGATGCCCTTGGAGCGCTTGGTGGGGTCGGTCACGGCCATCACCGTGTAGAACTCCGACTCGCCCGCGTTGGTGATCCAGCGCTTGACGCCGTCGAGCACCCAGAAGTCGCCGTCGCGCACGGCCTTGGTCTTCATGCCGGCCGCGTCGGAACCCGCGTCGGGCTCGGAGAGGCAGTAGGAGAACATGCCCTCGCCCTTGGCGAGCGGGGCCATGTACTTCTTCTTCAGCTCCTCGGAGCCGGAGAGGATCACCGGCAGGGAGCCGAGCTTGTTCACCGCCGGGATGAGGGACGAGGACGCGCAGACGCGGGCGACCTCCTCGATGACGATCACCGTGGCGAGCGCGTCGGCGCCCGCGCCGCCGTACTCCTCGGGGACGTGCACCGCGTGGAGGTCGTTCGCGGTGAGGGCGGTGAGGGCCTCGCGCGGGAAGCGGGCCTCCTCGTCCACCGCGGCGGCGTGCGGCGCGATCTTCGCCTCGGCCAGGGAGCGGACGGCGTCCCGGAGCATGTCGTGCTCCTCGGACGGGCGGTACAGGTCGAAGTCAGCCGATCCGGCCAAGGTCTCTCACGCTCCAAAACGCTGTGATGCGGGGCATGCTAACTACCGTTAAGTAACTCAAATTTTAGGGCCCGCCCGCGCTCGTGGATAGGTGAGGTGGACGACAGCCGCCGAAGGGGTCCGCCCCGCGCCCCGGATATGCTCGGGCGCGCACCTGTGCCGTACACCTCTGGAGCACCCATGGCCCTCAAGATCACCGTGATCGGTACCGGTTACCTCGGCGCGACCCACGCCGCCGCCATGGCCGAGCTCGGTTTCGAGGTGCTGGGCCTGGACGTGGTGCCCGAGAAGATCGAGATGCTCCAGCGGGGCCAGGTCCCGATGTACGAGCCCGGTCTGGAGGAGCTGCTGGGCCGGCACGTCGCCGGGATCGAGGGCTCCACCGGCCGGCTGCGCTTCACCACCGACTTCGCCGAGGTCGCGGCCTTCGGCGACGTGCACTTCCTGTGCGTGAACACCCCGCAGAAGCACGGCGAGTACGCGTGTGACATGTCGTACGTCGACTCCGCGCTGGCCTCGCTCGCGCCGCACCTGACGGGCCCCGCGCTGGTCGTCGGCAAGTCGACCGTGCCGGTGGGCTCCGCCGACCGGCTGGCGGCCTACCTCGCCGCGCACGCGCCGGCCGGTGACGAGGCCGAGTTGGCCTGGAACCCCGAGTTCCTGCGGGAGGGCTTCGCCGTCCAGGACACGCTGCACCCCGACCGGATCGTGGTCGGCGTGCGCAGCGAGCGCGCCGAGCGGCTGCTGCGCGAGGTGTACGCCACGCCGGTGGCGGAGGGTTCGCCGTTCGTGGTGACCGACTTCCCGACCGCCGAGCTGGTGAAGACCTCCGCCAACTCCTTCCTCGCCACCAAGATCTCCTTCATCAACGCGATGGCGGAGGTCTGCGAGGCGGCCGACGGCGACGTGGCCAAGCTGGCCGAGGCGATCGGGTACGACGACCGCATCGGCCGGAAGTTCCTGCGGGCCGGCATCGGGTTCGGCGGCGGGTGCCTGCCGAAGGACATCCGGGCGTTCATGGCGCGCGCCGGTGAGCTGGGCGCCGACCAGGCGCTGACCTTCCTGCGCGAGATCGACTCGATCAACATGCGCCAGCGCGGACAGATGGTGGAGCTGACCCGGCAGGCGCTGGGCGGCGGCCCCTTCCTCGGCAAGCGGGTCGCGGTGCTCGGCGCCACCTTCAAGCCCGACTCGGACGACGTCCGGGACTCCCCCGCGCTGAACGTCGCCGGGCAGGTCCACCTCCAGGGCGCCCAGGTCACGGTCTACGACCCCAAGGGCATGGCGAACGCCCGGCGGCTGTTCCCGACGCTCGGCTACGCCGACTCCGCGCTGGAGGCGGTACGCGGCGCCGACGTCGTCCTGCACCTGACGGAGTGGCGGGAGTTCCGCGAGCTGGACCCCGAGGCGCTGGGCGAGGCGGTCACGGCCCGGGTGATCCTCGACGGGCGCAACGCCCTGGACCCGCAGGCCTGGCGGAAGGCCGGCTGGACGTACCGGGCGATGGGCCGTCCGACCGCCTAGGAGCGCGCTGCACGAAGGCGGCGCCGGTTCGGCCGAGGCTCAGTCGGCCGAACCGGCGCCGGTTGCATTCTGCCCCACCGGGCGCCGCGTCCGCCCGTGAGGTGTGGTCGGTTCACGCCCCCTTGGCGCGGTACCGGCGCATCTTGGCACGGGCCCCGCACACCTGCATCGAGCACCAGCGGCCGCGCCCGGCCGGGCTGCGGTCGTAGTACGCCCAGTGGCAGTCGGCTGCCTCGCAGGCCTTCAGCCGCGTCCAGGTGCCCGCGACCAGCGCCTCGGCGACGGCGGCGGCCACGCGGGCGGTCAGGGAGCCGTCCCGGGCCGGGGCGAGGGTGGCGGCGCCGTCGGCCGGGTCGACCGTCACCACCAGCGGGGCGGCGGCCAGCAGCTCGCCCAGCGGGGTCACCGCCCGGTGCGGCGGGTGGCCGGCGTGGGCGAGCAGGACCGCGCGCAGGGACTCGCGCAGCTCGCGCGCCCCGGGCGCCTCCTCCCCCGTGAGCCCGAGCCGCGCCCGTCCCTGCGGTGTGTCCAGCGCGTCGGCACCGGTCTCCAGGTCGATGGAGTTCACCAACCGCTCGACCAGCTCCAGGCCTCCCGGCGCGACGGAACGCTCGTTCATGCTTGCGACGTTACCCCCGATACGGGAGCATGGGGTAACCGTTACTGGTTACCCGCCTTCTGCTGGTAACCGACGGACCTCAAGGAGGAAGTCATGACTGTCGCCGAACTGGGCCCCGTCGTCCTGGACTGTCCCGACCCTCACGCCCTGGCCCGCTTCTACGCCGGCGTCCTCGGTGGCACGATCGAGGACCGCAGCGACGAGCACGACGAGTGGGTCGACCTGAATCTGCCGGGCGGCCGGACCCTGGCCTTCCAGGGCTCCCCCGGCCACGTACCGCCGAAGTGGCCCGGAGACGACGGGCAGCAGCAGTTCCACCTGGACCTCGACGTCAAGGACCTGGACGCGGCGGAGAAGGCCGTGCTGGAGCTGGGCGCGAAGCCGCTGGACGCGGAGGACCGGGCGCGGTCGTTCCGGGTTTACGCCGATCCGGCCGGGCACCCGTTCTGCCTTTGCGCCTGCTGAACCCGCCCCGTCCCTTCTACTCCGGGAGGCCTCCGTGGCACCTGTGGCACGCTTCCGCTCCGTCGTCGTCGACTGTCCCGAACCCCTCGAGCTGGCCCGCTTCTACGCGGAGGTCGGCGGGGGCACCCCCGAGGAGGAGGACCCCGACTGGGTGGTGCTCCAGGTGCCCGGCGGCCCCAGGCTGTCCTTCCAGCGGGCCGAGGGGCTCACTCCGCCGGAGTGGCCGCGCGCGGACCGCAACGCCCAGCAGTTCCACCTCGACTTCCACGGCGGGGCGACCTGGGAGGAGATGGACGCGGCCCACGAGAGGGTGCTGGCCCTGGGCGCCCGGCCGCTGGACCTGGAGGACCGGGAGAAGAAGGACTTCATGGTGTACGCCGATCCGGCCGGGCATCCGTTCTGCCTGTGCCGCATCGAACACCTCTGACCGCGCCGGGCCGGAAGGGGGCGCCTTCGACCGAGGTGGCCCTCAGCCGTCGAGTTCGGCGATCGTCGCCGTCGACGGCTCCCGGCGCAGCTGTGCCGCCCGGGCGGTGAAGGCCGCGCTCCGCAGCACCCGCTGGACGTTCCCCCAGGTCAGCAGGGCCACGTCGGACTCCTCCCAGCCGCGCCGCAGCAGCTCGGCGATGAGCCGGGGGTAGCCGGTGGCGTCGCCCAGCTCCAGCGGGTGGGCGGTGCCGGTGTCGTAGGTGCCGGACAGGCCGACGCTCTGCGGGCCGGCCACCGAACGGACGTGGTCGAGGTGGTCGGCGACGTCCCGGACGGTCGGGCCGGTCTGCTCGGCGGTCAGCGGCACCATGCACAGGCCGCCGGACGCGCCCAGCTCGACGAGCAGGTCGTCGGGGAGGTTCGCGGGGTGCGGGCGCAGGGACCGGGCGGCGGAGCGGGTGCACAGCGCCGGCGCCTTGGACACGGCGAAGGTGCGGCGGATGGTCTCGGTGGAGGCACCGGAGAGGTCGGCGATCACGCCGAGCCGGTTCATCTCCCGGACGACCTCCTCGCCGAACCGGGTCAGCCCGGCCTCGCCGGCCCAGGACGCTCCGGTCAGCGTGAGCATGCGCAGCCCGAGGGCGTGCAGGCTGCGCAGGATGCCGAGGCAGTCACCGAGGGCGGCGGCGCCGGCCGGGCCCGGCAGCACGGCGACCCGGCCGCAGTTGCGGGCGTCGATGGCCTGCCCCGCGTCGTACGCCAGGCGCAGGCCCTCCGGGTGCGCCCGCACCACCGTCTTCACCAGGTCCAACTGCTCCAGCGTCGCGCCGACCGCCCGGTCGCCGTCGATGGCCTCGGGCAGGTGCAGCGACCAGAACAGCGCGCCCACGTGCCCCTCGCGCAGCCGCGGCACGTCCGTGTCGACGGAGCTCTCGCCCAGCTCCAGGTCGTACCAGGGCAGGTGCTTGAGCGCCCAGGGCAGGCCGCTGTAGCCGTCGGCGACGGGGTGGGCGGCCAGCACGGCGTGCGCCCGGGACAGCGGCTCGTCGTCGGGGTCGGAGACGGGCGCGTAGGGCTCCGGCGGGAAGACTGCCGCCGGCAACGGCACGGGCAGGTCGTCGAGCTCGCCGGCCTCGGTACCGGTGTGCAGGTCGTCCTGGAGGTCTGCCATGGCGGGCTCCGTACGGTCGTCGTGCGATACGGCCACCGTCGCACGGAGCGGAAAGGGCTTCCTGGTGGACGGTGCGTTCGGGGGTACGGTCCCCGGGCACGGTTCAGCCCCGTGCCGCCTCGATCACCTCGTCCAGGGTGTCCCGGGAGCGGCGCAGGTCCGCGATCATCCGGTCGATGCGGGCGCGCTCGGCGGTGAGGTCGGCGACCAGCTTCGGCGAGGCGGCGGCCGAAGGGCCCCCGTCCCCGTCCCGCATGCAGGGCAGGAGCTGGGCGATCTTGTCACTGCACAGCCCCGCCGCGTACAGCTCCTGGATCCGGATGACCCGGTCGACGGCCGCCTCCGTGTACGCGCGGTGCCCGCCGGCCGTACGCTCGGCCGTGAGCAGCCCCTGCTGCCCGTAGTACCGCAGCGAGCGCTCGCTGACACCCGTGCGCCGGGCGAGTTCACCGATCCGCATGTGTGCGTCCTCTCCCCCTGCATCGCGCACGCGACCTTGATTCTGACATCAGTGTCAGGTTCTAGCGTACGGGCATGACGAACTCGACCGGCCTCTTCGCCTCCGCGTCCCTCGGCCCGCTCGCCCTCCCCAACCGTCTGGTGATGGCCCCCCTCACCCGCAATCGCGCCGAGGCCGACGGCACGCCGACCCCTCTGATGGCCACCTACTACGCCCAGCGGGCCTCCGCCGGGCTGATCATCGCCGAGGCGGCGACGCCCAACGCGGTCGGGCAGACGTACCCGAACATCACCGCCGTCCACAGCGCACGGCACGTGGCGGGCTGGCGGCAGGTGACCGACGCGGTCCGTCAGGCGGGCGGACGGATGTTCCTCCAGCTCCAGCACGGCGGCCGGGTCGGCCACCCCGCGACCAGCGGACTCACACCGGTCGCGCCCTCGCCGGTCCCCCTGCCCGAGACGATCTTCACACCTGAGGGGCACCGGCCCGCCGTCGTCCCGAGGGAGATGACCGGGGAGGACATCCGCGCCACCGTCTCCGACTTCGCGCGGGCCGCCCGCAACGCGCTCGACGCCGGGTTCGAGGGCGTCGAGGTGCACTCCGCCAACGGCCACCTGCTGCACCAGTTCCTGGCGGCCAACACCAACCGCCGCACCGACGGCTACGGCGGTTCCCTCGCCGGGCGGATCCGGTTCACGGCCGAGGTGGTGGAGGCCGTGGCCGCCGAGATCGGCGCCGAACGGGTGGGGCTGCGGGTCTCCCCCGGCAACACGGTCAACGGCATCGCGGAGGGCGAGACCGAGGAGATCTACCCGGCCCTGGCCGAGCGGCTCGGCGGTCTCGGGCTCGCGTACCTGCACCTGGTGTACGCCGACCCGCACGCCCCGGTGTTCCACGGCATCCGCGCCGGCTGGCCCGGCGTGCTGATCGCCAACCCGGTCCTGGGCGGGACGCCCTCCGCGGACTCCGTGCTCCGCGCCTCCGAACGGCTGCTGACCGCGGGCGCCGACCTCATCGCCCTGGGCCGGCCTTTCCTCGCCAACCCCGACCTGGTGCGGCGGCTGCGGCTGGGCGCACCGCTGAACCCAGTACGGGACCAGTACCTCATGTACGTGGGCGGGGCGACCGGCTACACCGACTACCCCGCCCTCCCCGAGGGGACGGCTCAGCCGTCCAGCTCCTCCAGCGACGCGTTGGACGGCCCCCGGGTGGCCTGAAGCCCCCGGGCCACGTCCTCCGCCGCGCCCAGCACCCGTACCGCGTTCTTCCAGGTCAGCTTGGCCAGGTCGGCCCGGGACCAGCCGCGGTCGAGCAGCTCGGCGATCAGGTTCGGGTAGCCGGAGACGTCGGCGAGGCCGTCGGGCGTGAACGGGGTGCCGTCGTAGTCACCGCCGATGCCGAGGTGGTCGACCCCGGCCACCTCGCGCATGTGGTCGAGGTGGTCGGCGACCGTCGACACGGTGGCGACGGGACGCGGGGTGCGCTCCTCGAAGGCGCGGTGGACCTTCATCGCCTCGGGGCCGGTGTCCAGGTGGTGGAAGCCGTGCGCGCGCATGTTCTCGTCGGCGGCGACCGTCCAGTCCACGGCCGCCTGGAGCACGAACTTCGGCACGAACGTCACCATCGCCACGCCGCCGTTGGCCGGCAGCCGCTCCAGGACGTCGTCCGGGATGTTGCGCGGGTGGTCGCAGACGGCCCGCGCGGAGGAGTGCGAGAAGATCACCGGCGCGGTGGAGGTGTCCAGCGCGTCCCGCATGGTGGTGGCGGCGACGTGCGAGAGGTCGACCAGCATCCCCTCGCGGTTCATCTCCCGCACGACCTCGCGGCCGAAGGCCGACAGGCCGCCGACACCGGGTTCGTCGGTCGCCGAGTCGGCCCACGCGATGTTGTCGTTGTGGGTGAGCGTCATGTAGCGCACGCCGAGCGCGTACAGCGCGCGGAGCGTGGCCAGCGAGTTGTCGATGGAGTGGCCGCCCTCGGCGCCCATCAGCGACGCGATCCGGCCCTCGGTCCGCGCGGCCTCCATGTCGGCGGCGGTCAGCGCGGCCCGCAGCTCGCCCGGGTGGCGGTCGATCAGCCGGCGTACGCAGTCGATCTGCTCCAGCGTCGCGGTGACCGCGCCGGGCAGGTCCGAGCGGACGTACACCGACCAGTACTGCGCGCCGACGCCGCCGGCCCGCAGCCGGGCGAGGTCGGTGTGCAGGTGGGCGGACTGGTCGGTGGCGATGTCCCGGGCGTCGAGGTCGTAGCGCACCTGCTCGCGCAGCGCCCAGGGCAGGTCGTTGTGGCCGTCCACGACGGGGAACTCGCGCAGCAGCGCGCGGGCCGGCTCCAGCGAGGTCATCCGCGTCACTTCCCGAAGCCGAAGCCCGCGGCCGGGCCCCCGACCTTGTTCCGCAGCCGCCTGCCCTTCTCGGTGGCCTGGTCGTTCAGCTCCTGCTGGAACTCGCGCATGCGGCCCTGCAGCTCCTCGTCGTGCGCGGCGAGCATGCGGGCGGCCAGCAGCCCGGCGTTGCGGGCGCCGCCCACGGAGACGGTGGCGACGGGGACACCCGCCGGCATCTGCACGATGGAGAGCAGGCTGTCCATGCCGTCCAGGTACTTCAGCGGCACCGGGACGCCGATGACGGGCAGCGGGGTGACGGAGGCGAGCATGCCGGGCAGGTGGGCGGCGCCACCGGCCCCGGCGATGATCGCCTTCAGGCCGCGTCCGGCCGCCTGCTCGCCGTACGCGATCATCTCGTGCGGCATGCGGTGCGCGGAGACGACGTCGACCTCGTAGGGGACCTCGAACTCGTCGAGCGCCTTGGCGGCGGCCTCCATGACGGGCCAGTCGGAGTCCGACCCCATGACGATGCCCACGACCGGGCTGACCGGGCTGGCCTGGCTCATTCGGTGATCGTCCCTCTCAGGTAGCCGGCAGCGTGACGGGCGCGCTCCAGCACGTCGTCCAGGTCGTCGCCGTAGGTGTTGACGTGGCCCACCTTGCGGCCGGGCTTCACGTCCTTGCCATACATGTGGATCTTGACCTGCGGGTCGCGGGCCATGCAGTGCAGGTACGCGGAGTACATGTCGGGGTAGTCGCCGCCGAGGACGTTGACCATGACCGTCCACGGGGCGCGCGGACGCGGGTCGCCCAGCGGCAGGTCGAGGACGGCGCGGACGTGGTTGGCGAACTGCGAGGTGATCGCGCCGTCCATGGTCCAGTGGCCCGAGTTGTGCGGGCGCATCGCCAGCTCGTTGACGAGGATGCGGCCGTCGCGGGTCTGGAACAGCTCGACGGCGAGGTGGCCGACGACGCCGAGTTCCTTGGCGATGCTGAGCGCCATCTCCTCGGCCCGCAGGGCGAGGCCCTCGTCCAGGTCGGGGGCGGGGGCGATCACCGTGTCGCAGACCCCGTTGACCTGGCGGGACTCGACGACGGGGTAGGCCACCGCCTGGCCGTGCGGGGAGCGGACCACGTTGGCGGCCAGCTCGCGGACGAAGTCGACCTTCTCCTCCGCGAGCACGGGCACGCCGGCGCGGAACGGCTCGGCGGCCTCCTCGACGGAGTCCACCACCCACACGCCCTTGCCGTCGTACCCGCCGCGGACCGTCTTGAGGACCACGGGGAACCCGTCGCCCTCACCCGCGAAGGCGCCCACGTCGGCCGGATCGCTCACGATCCGGTGCCGTGGGCAGGGCACGCCGATCGCGACGAGCTTCGCGCGCATCACGCCCTTGTCCTGGGCGTGCACGAGCGCCTCGGGGCCGGGGCGCACGGGGATGCCGTCCGCCTCCAGGGCCTTGAGGTGCTCGGTCGGCACGTGTTCGTGATCGAAGGTGATCACGTCACAGCCGCGCGCGAACTCGCGCAGCGTGTCCAGGTCGCGATAGTCGCCGATGACGACTTCGTTCACCACCTGCGCCGCAGAGTCCTGAGGGGTGTCACTGAGGAGCTTGAACCTGATGCCCAGCGGGATGCCCGACTCGTGTGTCATACGAGCGAGCTGGCCACCGCCGACCATACCGACTACCGGGAACGTCACACCCCTAGCCTATCGGCCGTGCGGAGCCCACCTGTTTACCGGCCGTTTCCGGGCGGTCCCGGCGCTCGTTCCCGGCGCCCCGCGTCCGTCCGCAGGAAGATCGCGCGTCCGGGTGGTTAGCATGAACGGATTGACGCCGACCCACGGACGGGGGCCTGCACGACCATGGGACATGGTTCCTCGGGTGCTCATACGGCTCCCCCTGCTCCTCCGGCGCCCCGGGGCGCCGTGCGGGGGCGGATCGACCGGCTGGTCAGGGAGATCGCGAAGTTCGGCGCGGTGGGTGGCGCGGGGGTGCTGGTCAACCTGCTCGTCTTCAACTTCGTACGGCACGTGACCGACCTCCAGGTGGTGCGGGCCAGCATCGTCGCGACGATCGTCGCGATCGTCTTCAACTACCTGGGCTTCCGCTACTTCACGTACCGGGACCGCGACAAGAGCCATCGGACCCGCGAGATGACGCTGTTCCTGGTCTTCAGCGCGATCGGACTGGTGATCGAGAACGGCGTGCTCTACACGGCGACGTACGGCTTCGGCTGGGACAGCCCGTTGCAGAGCAACATCTTCAAGTTCCTCGGCATCGGCATCGGCACGCTCTTCCGCTTCTGGTCGTACCGCAGCTGGGTCTTCCGCGCGCTGCCGGCCCGGCGACCGGTGACGCGGGCGGAGACCTTCCTGGAGCACGAGAACCCCACGGCGGTGCCCACGCCTGACGGCACTCCGGCGGCCCGCCGCTGACCCGTCCGGCCGCCTGAGGCCGAAGCGGCTAGCGCACGGTCCCGTCCGAGTCATCGGCGCCCTGCTTCGACGGCGGCGTACGGGACAGGAAGAGGCCGAAGACCGGGGGGCGGCCCTGGAGCAGCTCCAGCCGGCCACCGTCCGCCTCCGCCAGGTCCCGGGCCACGGCCAGGCCGATGCCCGTCGAGTTCCGCCCGCTGATGGTCCGCTCGAAGATCCGTGCGCCCAGGTCGGCCGGGACGCCGGCCCCCTCGTCGGTGACCTCGACCACCGCCTGGTTGCCGGTCACCCGGGTCCGCAGGGCCACCGTGCCGCCGCCGTGCATCAGGCTGTTCTCGATCAGCGCGGCCAGCACCTGCGCCACCGCCCCCGGGGTGCCGACGGCCGTCAGGTGCCGCTTGCCGGAGCTGACGATCGCCCGCCCCTCGCTGCGGTAGGCGGGCCGCCACTCGGCGATCTGCTGCTGGATGACGTCGTCCAGCTCGAAGGTGACGGCCGAGCCGCTGCGCGGGTCGCGGGAGTTCGTCAGCAGCCGATCCACCACGTCCGTCAGCCGCTCCACCTGCGACAACGCGATCGTCGCCTCCTCCTTCACCGTCTCGGGCTCGTCGGTGAGGGTGATCTCCTCCAGCCGCATGGACAGCGCGGTCAGCGGGGTGCGCAGCTGGTGGGAGGCGTCGGCGGCCAGGCGGCGCTCGGCGGTGAGCATCCGGGCGATGCGCTCGGCGGAGGAGTCCAGCACGTCCGCGACCCGGTCCAGCTCGGGGACGCCGTAGCGCTTGTGGCGAGGACGCGGGTCGCCGGAGCCGAGGCGTTCGGCGGTCTCGGCGAGGTCGGTGAGCGGGGAGGCGAGGCGGTTGGCCTGCCGGATCGCCAGCAGGACCGCGGCGACCACCGCGAGCAGCGCCACCAGGCCGATGATCAGCAGCGTACGGCCGATCTCGCGGGTCACCGAGGAGCTGGGCTCCTCGACGAGCACCGTCTCGCCCTCCTCGCCGGTGGCCCTGCCGCGGAGGACCTCACCGGTCGGCCGGCTGCCGACCTCGATGACCGTGCGGCCGGGGATGCGGATCTCGGCGTACCGGGCGTCCGCGACCTGCTCGCGCAGGAACGCCGCGTCGACCGTCCCGGTGCCGAGCAGCCGGCTGTCCACGATGCTGGCCAGCCGCACCGCCTCCAGGTCGACGCGTTCCTTGGCGGTGCTGCTGATCGTGCGGGTCTCCACGATCACGAGGGAGACGCCGAAAACGGCGATCACGACGAGCACCACGGCGAGCGTGGACTGGATCAGTCGGCGGCGCATGTCCTCTTACCCGGGCAGGCCCTGCGGGCACTCGGCCCCACTCGTGCTCAGTTCTTCTCGAAGCGGAAACCCACACCGCGCACGGTGGCGATGTAGCGCGGGTTCGCCGCGTCGTCCCCCAGCTTCTTGCGCAGCCAGGAGATGTGCATGTCGAGCGTCTTGGTCGACGACCACCAGGTGGTGTCCCAGACCTCGCGCATCAGCTGGTCGCGGGTGACGACCCGGCCTGCGTCGCGCACCAGCACCCGCAGCAGGTCGAACTCCTTGGCGGTGAGCTGGAGCTCCTCCTCGCCCATCCAGGCCCGGTGCGACTCGACGTCGATGCGCACGCCGTGCGTGGCGGGCGGCTGCGGGGGCTCGACGGACCCGCGCCGCAACAGGGCGCGGACCCGGGCGAGCAGCTCGGCGAGGCGGAAGGGCTTGGTGACGTAGTCGTCGGCGCCCGCGTCCAGACCGACGACGGTGTCCACCTCGTCGGCGCGCGCGGTCAGGATCAGGATCGGCACGGCGTGGCCCTCGGACCGCAGCCGCCGGGCGACCTCCAGCCCGTCCATGCCCGGCAGGCCCAGGTCCAGCACGACCAGGTCGACGCCTCCCTGCAGCCCGGCGTCGAGTGCGGTCGGTCCGTCCTCACGCACCTCGACCTCGTACCCTTCCCGGCGCAGTGCGCGGGCCAGCGGCTCCGAGATGGACGCGTCGTCCTCGGCGAGCAGTACACGGGTCATGAGCTGATGGTAGTCCGCTCGGAGCAGCGCCCGGGGCGTGATCGCACCCGCGGTCTCTTACCTACGGACAAGCCGGGCGCCCCGGCGCCCGGGGCCCCGCCGACCCCCGGCGCGTACCTGCGGCTGCGGGGTGCCATCCTGGAAAGGACCTTCGAATGATCGTTCGCGGTTCCGCTCTCACCTGTGATCCCGGTCTCAAGTCCTTCCATACCGGGCGGTGTCCTGCCGTATGGTGAATCAGCGCCTGTAGCACCCTGGGGACCTTTGGCGACAGTTCGACGCTGAAGGTCTCTTTTGTGTGCGGGTCGGCCCCCACGGCCGACCTTGAAAGGAATGACCTGTGGCCGGGCCTCACCGCGTGCAGTGACGCGCGCAGAGGCGTGGATCCCGGTGGTCGCCGTCCCTCGCTCCGTGATCCGGAGCGGAATCCCTCGGGCGTGGGGTGGGCGGACGAAGGCCGCCGGTGCCGGCCGCCCCCCACCGGGCGCGCATCGCCTCATGAGCGCGTCCCGACCAGCAAGGATCGACCATGGCGTCCAGCCTGACGAAGGACTCGGTCACACCGGGCACCCCCGGTTCCGAGAAGACCTTCTTCGGCCACCCCCGCGGACTGGCCACTCTCTTCATGACCGAGATGTGGGAGCGTTTCTCCTACTACGGCATGAGGGCTCTGCTCCCGCTGTACCTGGTGGCCCCCGGCGGTCTCGGCATGAACGCCGGCACCGCGACCGCGATCTACTCGGTGTACCTCTCGCTGGTGTACTTGCTCACGATGCCGGGCGGCTGGTTCGGCGACCGTGTCTGGGGACCCCGCAAGACCGTCGCCGTCGCCGGCGGCATCATCATGCTGGGCCACCTGACGCTGGCACTGCCCTCCTCGGGCACGTTCTTCGCCGGCCTCGGCCTGGTCGCCATCGGCTCGGGCCTGCTGAAGGCCAACATCTCCACGATGGTCGGCCAGCTCTACGACGGCCCCGACGACCCGCGTCGCGACGGTGGCTTCACCGTCTTCTACATGGGCATCAACCTCGGCGCCTTCGCGGCGCCGCTGATCATCGGCACCATCGGCGAGAACGTCAACTGGCACCTGGGCTTCGCGCTCGCCGCGGTCGGCATGGGCCTCGGCGTGATCCAGTTCCTGATCGGCAGCCGCAACCTGGCGCCGCACTCCAGCGTGGTCCCGAAGCCGCTGTCGGCGGCGGAGAAGACCTCGACGCTGCGCAAGGCCGCGTTCTGGGCCGCGCTCGCCGTCGTCTTCTACGCGATCGTCGGCTTCTCCGGGAACTACACCCTGAACTGGATCCTGGTCCCGCTGACCCTGCTCGGCGTGATCATCCCGGTGCTGGTGCTGACCCGCATCAAGCGCGACAGGTCGCTGGACCGCGCCGAGCAGTCGAAGATGTCCGCGTACATCTGGTTCTTCGTGGCCGCGGCCGTCTTCTGGATGATCTACGACCAGGGCGGCTCGACCCTGGCGATCTTCGCCGACTCCTCCACCAACACCAGCGTGCTCGGCTGGGACTTCCCGGTCTCCTGGTTCCAGTCGGTGAACCCGGTCATCATCATGGCCCTCGCCCCGGTCTTCGCCACGCTGTGGCTGGCGCTCGCCCGGCGCGGCAAGGAACCGAGCACCATCGTGAAGTTCTCGTTCGGCCTCGTCCTGGTCGGCCTGTCCTTCTTCCTCTTCCTGGCCCCGCTGGCCATCGCGGACGGCGGCCACAAGGCCGCCGCGATGTGGCTGGTGGCGATCTACTTCGTCCAGACCTGCGGTGAGCTGATGCTCTCCCCGGTGGGCCTGTCGGTCACCACGAAGATGGCGCCGGTGAAGTACGCCTCGCAGATGATGGGCGTCTGGTTCCTGGCCGTCACCGCCGGTGACGCCACGACCGGTCTGCTCTCCATCGCCGGCGTCGACCTGAACAAGACGGGCATCGTGGCGGCGGAAGCCACGCTCGCCGTGGTCGCCGGTCTGGCGATCTGGATGTACCGCAAGCGCGTCAAGGAACTCATGGGCGACGTCCGCTGAGACCCGCCCGCGAGGAAGGGGTCACCGCGTCCGGATGGACGCGGTGACCCCTTCGGCGTGTTCGGGGACGAGCGCCGGGCCCGGGGCGCCCCGCACCGTCCGCGAGGCCGTTGGCGGGCCCGTGGGAGGGCCTGTGGCCGTCGTGGGCCCTCGTAGGCCCCGCGTGGGCCGCCGGCAGGCAGTCGTAGGCAGTCGCTACGGAGCGTGGGCAGCTGATGGACGGTCGTGCCGAGTCGTGGGCAGTCGGCGGGAGCCTAGGCGCGCGCAGGCGTACAGACGCCCGAAGGCCCCGCGTCCGGGTTGCGGCCGGGAGGAGGCCGTCCAGGGGGCGCGGGGCGAGGGAACGGAGGGCTCGGGGTGAGGGCGGTGACGGGACCGCCGGGTGACGGCGGACGGCGAGGGGCGGAGGCCGAGGCGGAGCGCCCGGGGCGGCTCCGCGGCACGGTGAGGGAACGGCGGCAGGCGCCGATCCCTACGCCGGTGCTCCCAGTTCCGCCCAGACCCGCTTGCCCGCGACTCCCGGTGTGCGGACCACACCCCAGTCCAGGCACAGCCGCTCCACGATGAACATGCCGTGTCCGCCGGGCCGCCCGGCGCGGTGCGGGGTGCGCGGCGCCGGCTGCCCCGTGCCGCGGTCGGAGACCTCCAGCCGGATCACCTTCTTCTCACAGGTGATCGACAGCTCGTCCGGCCCCTCCGCGTGCAGACAGGCGTTGGTGACCAGTTCGGACACCACCAGGAGCACGTCCTCGGCGGCGGCCCGCTGGTCCGCCGTGGACGAGGGCAACCAGCCCCAGGCGTACAGCGCCTGGCGGGTGAAGTCACGGGCGAGCGGGACGACCCCGCTCTGGTCGTCGAAGCTCAGTCTGCGCACCTGCCGCCCACCGTTCTCCGCACGCGTGACGGCACTCTCGGGCGCGGCCACGGCCTGCGCGGGCGACGGGGACGCGGACGCCCCGATCGCGGCGGCCTGCCCCGCGGACACGCCTTCGTCGGACTCCCCGGTCCCGGACACACCGCCCCCCTCGGAGCCCCCGGAAGCGCCGCTGGGCTCCGGACCGCGGTCGCCCGGCGAGTAGGGCCGGGTGGTGCTCATCAGCGCTTCACCTCACCGATTCACCAGTTCATGTTTCAACGTCGTACACAGTCGGTTCTGGATGTCTCCTGCCCGACCGAACCGTCCGAACACCCCTGTATTGGCCACGAAACACGGGGCGGGGTGAAAACGCCCGTCCCAGGGAGCGCACGGAACCCGCCGGCCGGGCCGGAGCGGGCTCAGTCGGACTCGTCGGCCAGGGCGGCCTCGAGCGTGTCGTGGAGGGTGAAGACCGCTTCGGCCCCCGTGATCTCGAACACGCGAGCCACTACGGGCTGCATGGCCACCAGATGCACACCGCCCCCCGCGGCCTCCGCCTTCAACCGCGCTCCGAGCAGGACGTTGAGCCCTGTGGAGTCGCAGAACTCTAGACGCGAGCAATCGACGACAAGCCGGTTGAATCCCTTGGCGAGACAGTCCTCCAGTGGCTCGCGCAACAGCTCGGCGGTGTGGTGGTCCAACTCACCCGCCGGTGTCACGACGGCACTGGGGCCCTCTTCCCGTACTTCCACCAGAAGCCGGCCCGACTGGGCACTGCCGACCGTCCCGCGGTCCATGCCGTTTCTCTCTCCCGAGGTCGTGACTGCTTGCTGACGCCCTCGAACACTACGCCTTCCCCGCGCACTCCGACACCCGAACAACCGCGCACAAACGGACATATATGCACAGAACACACTTGCGGTTGGCTCGGTAAACCCGGTAGGCCTAGTAGGAACACGTAACCCGACACGGTCGGCTTTGGAGGCGCCGCACACCGCAGTGCACGCAATTGGCTTCGGCAGCCGTATGCCGAGAACGATGGAGGACATCATGTCACCCCGGCTCGACGGATCGCGTACCCAAGAAGCGACGTCGACACTCCCTCCGGAACATCTGGATCCCATCGAGCAGCACGACGTGGCCGTCGGACCCGACGGCGCACTGGCCGGGCTTCCGGACATCCCGGCGTACGACGAGGTGGCTCCGGCGGACGCCCGGGCCCTGTCCAGGACCCTCTTCGAGCGGCTGGAGTCGCTGGAGGAAGGCACCCACGAGTTCGCGTACGTACGCAACACGCTCGTCGAACTGAACCTCGCGCTGGTCAAGTTCGCCGCCTCCCGCTTCCGCTCGCGCAGCGAGCCGATGGAGGACATCATCCAGGTCGGCACGATCGGCCTGATCAAGGCGATCGACCGTTTCGAGCTGTCGCGCGGTGTGGAGTTCCCCACGTTCGCGATGCCGACCATCATCGGCGAGATCAAGCGCTTCTTCCGCGACACCTCCTGGTCCGTACGCGTCCCGCGCCGGCTGCAGGAGCTTCGGCTCGACCTGGCCAAGGCCGGCGACGAACTGGCCCAGCGGCTCGACCGCGCCCCCACGGTGGGCGAACTGGCCGAGCACCTCGGCCTGTCCAGGGACGAGGTCCTGGAGGGCATGGCGGCCTCCAACGCCTACACCGCCTCCTCGCTGGACGCCCAGCCGGAGGAGGACGACGCGGAGGGCGCGCTGGCCGACCGCATCGGCTACGAGGACAACGGGCTCGAGGGCATCGAGTACGTCGAGTCGCTGAAGCCGCTGATCGCCGAACTCCCCGCCAGGGACCGGAAGATCCTCTCCCTCCGCTTCGTCGCGGGCATGACCCAGTCGGAGATCGGCGAGGAACTCGGAATCTCCCAGATGCACGTCTCGCGCCTGCTGTCGCGAACCCTCGTACGACTGCGCAAGGGGCTCACGGCCGAGGACTGATCCTCGCCGGGTGACGCTTGCCCTCCAGGGGGGTGGTCCGAAGTCGGGCCGCCCCCCTTCGGGATGTCCGGGGGCGGTTCGGGCCCGGCCGGCGTGCGAGCGCTCACACCCTGCGCACGCCGCGCCTCCACACGCCCGCGACCAGGGGCACGCCCGGCCGGTAGGCCAGGTGGACGTGGCTGGGGGCGTCGAGGAGGGTCAGGTCGGCGTACGCGCCCGGGGTGAGGCGGCCGATGTCGTCGCGCCTGAGGGCCGCGGCGCCGCCCGCGGTGGCCGACCAGACCGCCTCGTTCGGTGTCATGCCCATGTCCCGTACCGCGAGCGCGATGCAGAAGGGCACGGAGGACGTGAAGGACGAGCCCGGGTTGCAGTCGGTGGAGAGCGCGACCGTGACGCCCGCGTCGAGCAGGCGCCGGGCGTCGGGCCACTGGGCGCGGGTGGAGAACTCCGCGCCGGGGAGCAGGGTGGCGACCGTGCGGCCGCTCGCCAGGGCGTCCACGTCGGCGTCGGTGAGGTGGGTGCAGTGGTCGGCGCTGGCGGCGTCGAGTTCGACGGCCAGTTGCACGCCCGGCCCGTAGGAGAGCTGGTTGGCGTGGATCCGCGGGTGCAGTCCCCTGGCCTTGCCCGCGGTGAGGACGGCCCGGGCCTGGTCGCCGTCGAAGGCGCCCTTCTCGCAGAAGGCGTCGATCCAGCGGGCGTGCGGAGCGCAGGCGTCGAGCATCTCGCCGGTGACGAGGTCGACGTAGGCCGCCGGGTCGTCGGCGTGTTCGGGGGCGACGATGTGGGCGCCGAGGAAGGTGACCTCGTCGGTGTGGCGGGCGGCGACGCGCAGGGCGCGGGCCTCGTCGGCGGTGGTCAGGCCGTAGCCGGACTTGGTCTCGAAGGTGGTGGTGCCCTGGCGCAGGGCCTCGTCGAGGTACCGGACGAGGCCCGCCTCCAGTTCCGCGTCGCTCGCGGCGCGGGTGGCGGCGACGGTGGTGCGGATGCCGCCGGCGCTGTAGGGGCGGCCGGACATGCGGGCGTTGAACTCCTCGGTGCGGTCGCCCGCGAAGAGGAGGTGGGAGTGGGAGTCGACGAAGCCGGGGAGGACGGCCCTGCCTCCGGCGTCGACCCGGTTGTCAGTGGCGGGTGCTTTGCTTGATTCACCGGTCCACGCGACGCGGTCGCCGTCGATGACGACGGCCGCGTCCCGGACCAGTCCGAGGGGGGAGCGGTCACCGAGGGAGGGGTCGTTGGTGACGAGTGCGGCGATGTTGGTGATGACGGTGCTGCTGCTCATGGTGTCCGTGGCGTCCTTGCGGGTGCTGGGGCGGGCGGTTGCTACGCGTGCAGGGCGGCGACGGCCCGCGCGAGGGCCCCGGGCACATCGGGTACGAGGGTGTGCGCCCCGTCGCGCACGACGTGCCGCCCGCCCACGACCGTGTGCCGCACGTCCGCTGCCGTCGCGGCGAATACGGCCGTCTCGGCGCCGAGCCTGGGCGGCGGCCCCGCTGTTCTGACCGAGTCGAGGGCGACGGTCGTCAGGTCGGCCCGGGCCCCGGTCTCCAGCGTGCCCACGTCGTCCCAGCCGAGGGCCGCGTGCCCGTCGGCGGTGGCGGCGCGCAGCAGGGCGGCGGCGGTCCAGTGACCGCGGGTGCGGGTGCGCAGGCGCTCGTTCAGTTCCATGGCGCGGGCCTCCTCCAGCAGGTCGACGACGGCGTGGCTGTCGGAGCCGAGGGAGAGCGGGGAGCCCGCCCGCTGGAGGGCGGCCGCCGGCCCGATGCCGTCGGCGAGGTCCCGTTCCGTGGTGGGGCACATGCAGGTGCCGGTGCGGCTGTCACCGAGCAGGGCGATGTCCTCGTCGGTGAGGTGGGTGTTGTGGACGCCGGTGGTGCGCGGGCCGAGCACGCCGTGGTCGGCGAGGAGCCGGGTGGGGGTGCAGCCGTGGGCCGCGTGGCAGGCGTCGTTCTCGGCGGTCTGCTCGGACAGGTGCACGTGCAGCGGGGCCCGCCGCTGCTCGGCCCAGTGGGCCACGGTCGCCAACTGGTCGGCGGGCACGGCCCGTACGGAGTGGACGGCGGCACCGATCCGCGCGTGATCCCGTTCCTTGAGAAGTGAAGAGCGTTCCGCCCAGGCCTGGGCCGTCCCGTCCGAGAAGCGTCGCTGGTGGGCGTCGGGGGCCCGGCCGAAGCCGGAGGACAGGTAGCAGGTGTCGAGGAGGGTGATGCGGATGCCGGCTTCGGCGGCGGCCTCGATCAGCGCCTCGCCCATCGCGTTGGGGTCGGCGTAGGGGGCGCCGCCGGGGGCGTGGTGGACGTAGTGGAACTCGCCGACGGCGGTGATGCCGGCGAGGGCCATCTCGGCGTACACCGCGCGGGCGAGGTCGTGGTACGTCTCGGGGGTCAGCCGGTCGGCGACGGAGTACATGACCTCGCGCCAGGTCCAGAAGGTGCCGGAGCCGACCTGGACGGTGCCGCGCAGGGCGCGGTGGAAGGCGTGGCTGTGGGCGTCGGCGAGTCCGGGCAGGGTCAGTCCGCGCAGGATCTCGGCTCCGGGCGGCGGGGCGGGGGTGTCGGTGCGGACGGCGGTGACCCGGCCGTCGCGCACGTCCACGGCGACGCCCGGCTCGACGTGGGTGCCGAGCCAGGCGTGCTCCAGCCAGTACGTCCGGGTCCGCTCGGTGGTCCTCACGTGCAGGCCAGCCCTTCCAGTACGTCGGCGAGTGCGGTCACCCCGGCCACGCAGTCGTCCTCGGCGGCGTACTCGGCCGGGGAGTGCGAGACGCCGGTGGGGTTGCGTACGAACAGCATGGCGGTCGGGACGCGCCCGGAGAGGATTCCGGCGTCGTGTCCGGCGCCCGTGCCGAGGACGGGCACCCGCAGGTCCGTGTCGGTGCCGAGGATCCGGGCGAGTTCGTCGCGCAGGACGTGGTCGAACTCGACGACGGGGGTGAAGGACTCGCGGACCACGTCCAGTTCGGCGCCCTGGGCCGCGGCGTGCTCGCGGGCGGCCTTCTCGATGCCGGTGACCACGGCGTCCAGGCTCTCCTGGTCGGCGGCGCGGGAGTCGAGCCAGCCCCGGACGAGGGACGGGACGGCGTTGACGCCGTTGGGCTCGACGGCGATCTTGCCGAAGGTGGCGACCGCACCGGCCAGTTCGGCCTCGCGGCGGGCGGCGAGGACGGTCTCGGCGTAGCTCAGCATCGGGTCGCGCCGGTCGGCGAGCCGGGTGGTGCCCGCGTGGTTGGCCTCGCCCCGGAAGTCGAACCGCCAGCGGCCGTGCGGCCAGATGGCGGACGCGATGCCGATCCGGTCGCCGGACAGGTCGAGGGCACGGCCCTGTTCGACGTGGAGTTCGACGAAGGCACCGATACGGGAGAGGCGCTCGGGGTCGGGGCCGAGGGTGTCCGGGTCGTGGCCGGCGGCCTCCATGGCCCGCGGGAGGGTGATGCCGTCCCCGTCGGTCAGGCGGTGGGCCTGCTCGACGGTGAGGGCGCCCGCGGTGAGCCGGGAGCCGACGCAGGCGAGGCCGAAGCGGGCGCCCTCCTCGTCGCCGAAGTTGACGATGCCGAGCGGCCTGGTGGGGTGGGCTCCCCTGGCGCGCAGTTCGTCCAGGGCGGCGAAGGCGGACACGACCCCGAGGGGCCCGTCGAAGGCGCCGCCGTCGGGCACGGAGTCCAGGTGGGAGCCGGTGACCACGGCGTTCCGGGCGGCGGGGTCACCGTGCCAGGCCCACTGGTTGCCGTTGCGGTCGGTCTCGTAGGTCAGCCCGCGGGCCTCGGCCTGCTCCCGGAACCAGGCCCGGCAGTCGGCGTCGGCGGCGGTCCAGGCGAAGCGGCGGTAGCCGCCGGAGGCGGAGCCGCGGCCGATCGGCAGCAGCTCCGCCCACATGCTGTGGAAGCTCACGCGCCGTCACCCTCGCGCGCCTCGTCACCCTCGCCGACCCCGTCGCCCTCACGCATCGGCACCCGCACGCCCCGCTCCCCGGCGACGGACTCGGCGATGTCGTAGCCGGCGTCGACGTGCCGGATGACGCCCATGCCGGGGTCGTTGGTGAGGACCCGGCGGATCTTCTCGCCGGCCAGCGCGGTGCCGTCGGCGACCGTGACCTGCCCGGCGTGGATCGAGCGGCCCATGCCGACGCCGCCGCCGTGGTGGAGGGAGACCCAGGAGGCGCCGGAGGCCACGTTGACCATGGCGTTGAGCAGCGGCCAGTCGGCGATGGCGTCGGAGCCGTCGAGCATGGCCTCGGTCTCGCGGTAGGGGGAGGCGACGGAGCCGCAGTCCAGGTGGTCGCGGCCGATGACGACGGGCGCGGCCAGTTCACCGCTGGCGACCATGTCGTTGAACCGCTCGCCGGCCTTGTCCCGCTCGCCGTAGCCGAGCCAGCAGATGCGGGCGGGCAGGCCCTGGAAGTGGACGCGCTCGCCGGCCAGCTTGATCCAGCGGGCCAGGGACTCGTTCTCCGGGAAGAGGTCGAGGATCGCCTTGTCGGTCTTGGCGATGTCGGAGGCCTCGCCGGACAGGGCCGCCCAGCGGAAGGGGCCCTTGCCCTCGCAGAAGAGGGGGCGGATGTAGGCGGGGACGAAGCCGGGGAAGGCGAACGCCCGGTCGTACCCGGCGAGCCGGGCTTCGCCGCGGATGGAGTTGCCGTAGTCGAAGACCTCGGCGCCGGCGTCCTGGAAGCCGACCATCGCCTCGACGTGCCGGGCCATGGACTCGCGGGCGCGGGTGGTGAAGCCGGCCGGGTCCTTGTCGGCGGCGTCGGCCATGTCCGCGAAGGCGAGGCCGGTGGGCAGGTAGGCGAGGGGGTCGTGGGCCGAGGTCTGGTCGGTCACGATGTCGATGGGGGCGCCCATGGCGAGCAGCTGCGGGACCAGGTCGGCGGCGTTGCCGAGGACGCCGATGGAGAGCGGCCTGCGCCGGTCGCGGGCCTCGGTGGCCAGCTGGAGGGCGTGGTCGAGGGAGTCGGCCTTCACGTCGAGGTAGCGGTGCTCGATGCGGCGGTCGATGGCGCGGGGGTCACAGTCGACGCAGATCGCCACGCCGTCGTTCATGGTGACGGCGAGGGGCTGGGCGCCGCCCATGCCGCCGAGACCGGCGGTGAGGGTGATGGTCCCGGCGAGGGTCCCGCCGAACTTCTTGGCGGCGACGGCGGCGAAGGTCTCGTAGGTGCCCTGGAGGATGCCCTGGGTGCCGATGTAGATCCAGGAACCGGCCGTCATCTGCCCGTACATGGTCAGGCCGAGGGCCTCCAGGCGGCGGAACTCCTCCCAGTTGGCCCAGTCGCCGACGAGGTTGGAGTTGGCGATGAGGACGCGCGGCGCCCACTCGTGGGTCTGCATGACGCCGACCGGGCGGCCCGACTGGACGAGCATCGTCTCGTCCTGCTTGAGGGTCTCCAGGGTGCGGACCATCGCGTCGAAGGACCGCCAGTCGCGGGCCGCCTTGCCCGTCCCGCCGTAGACGACGAGCTGGTCGGGGTGCTCGGCGACCTCGGGGTCGAGGTTGTTCTGCAGCATCCGCAGGGCGGCCTCCTGCTGCCAGCCCAGGGCGCTCGGCGTGGTCCCGCGCGGCGCTCGGACAGGACGGGGTCCGGACATGGTGCCTCCTGGTGGCTTGCTCCCGGCGGATTGTTACTGCGGTTATTCATATCCTCGCTACGTGAATAGAACTAGTCAATACGTCCCGTGTCCCGGCACCGGGATGCCACGGGTGTTTGGCTGGAAGGGGCGGGGCAGGCAGCCAGGGGTGCGCGCGGGCAGGACAGGGCGCACGGACAGGCAGCGAGGGACGGAGGATCGCGTGAGCGAGGGCACGGGCACGAGCGGTGGCCCCTACGGCACCGGCACGGAGCGGGCGGCCCGGCGGGACGAGGCGGTGCGGGCGGCCGTGGAGCAGGGTCTGCTCGGACCCGGTGCGCCGATCGTCGGGCTGCTGGACGTCACCGGGATCCGGGAGTCGGCGGCGGCGCTGCGGGCCGCGTTCGAGGCGGTGACGGCGCGGGGGACGCCCGTGCTGCACGCCTTCGCGGTGAAGGCGTCCCCGCTGGTCCCGGTGGTGCGGCTGCTGCACGGGGAGGGCATCGGCGCGGAGGTCGCGAGCCCGGGTGAGCTGGCGCTGGCGCGGGCGGCGGGGGTGCCGCCGGAGCGGACGGTGCTGGACTCCCCGGCCAAGACGCCGGAGGAACTGCGGGAAGCGCTCGCGCTGGGCGTCGCCGTCAACGCGGACAACCCGCAGGAGCTGGAGCGCATCGACGCGCTGATGGCCGGGGGGACGAGCGCCTCACCGCTCGGCATCCGGGTCAACCCGCAGATCGGCGGGGGTTCCATCGAGGCCCTGTCGACGGCGACGGCCACCTCCAAGTTCGGGGTGGCGCTGCGCGACGAGGGGGCGCGCGAGTGGGTGGTGCGGGCGTACCTGGACAGGCCGTGGCTGACCCGGCTGCACGCGCACACCGGGTCCCAGGGCATCCCGCTCTCGCTGATGGCCGAGGGTGTCGCGGAGACGTACGCGCTCGCCGAGGAGATCAACGAGCGGGCCGGACGCCGGCAGGTGGACACGCTCGACATCGGCGGTGGCCTGCCGGTGAACTTCGCGTCCGACGAGACGACACCGACGTACGCGGACTACGCGCGCGTACTGCGCGAGGCGGTGCCGGGGCTGTTCGACGGACGGTACGGGCTGGTGACCGAGTTCGGGCGGTCCCTGCTGGCCGAGCACGGCACCGTCGTGGCGCGGGTGGAGTACGCCAAGAGCGCCGGGGGGCGGCCGGTCGCGGTGACGCACGCGGGCGTCCAGGTCGCGACGCGGACGGTGTACGCGCCGGGGGCGTGGCCGTTGCGGATCGCCGCGTACGACGGCAAGGGGCTGCCGAAGCAGGGGCCGGACGTGGTGCAGGACGTGGCGGGTCCGGCGTGCTTCGCAGGCGACCTGCTGGCGGTCGGGCGCGCCCTGCCGCGGCTGGAGCAGGGCGACTACGCGGCGGCGCTGGACACGGGGGCGTACTACTTCGCGCACCACTACGCGTACAACTCGCTCGCCCGTCCCGCGGTCCACGGCTTCGTGCGGCGCGGGGACGGGGGTGTCGCCTTCGCGACCGTCCGGGAGGCCCAGACGGTCGACGAGATCGTCACCGAGGCGGGAGGGAAGCACGCCACCGCGCTCACGGACATGGCCGGCGGCAGGGGCACCGGCGGCTCGTAGACGGCCGCGGCCCCCGCCTCAGCGGCCGGGCGTGGTCCCCGGGGCCGCGCGGGGCGGCCGGGCGGGGGGCGAGGCTGCGTAAGGCGGCCTGGCGAGGCTGCGTGCGGCAACCAGACGCAGGACGAGGCCCCGCGCGGGGTAACCAGGCGCGGGACAAGGCCCCGCACGCGACAACCCCGCACGCGACAACCAGACACAGGACGTGCCCCCGCGCGCGGGCAACCAGGCGTGGGGCGGGGCGACACGCGGCGGCCGGGTGTCTGTCGGGGTCGCGCGCCACACCCCGCGTGACGCAGCTCGGGACCCGCGTCACGCGGGGTGTGGCGCTGCCGCCGAGGCCCGAGGCCCGCGGTCAGACCAGCGCGGCCGTCTTGCGCCTCGCGCCGCCCGGCGCCGCGTCGCCCGCCGCGATGCCGGTGCTGCGGTAGGCCTTCACGGTCCTGGCCGCCGGACGGCCGACGCCCCGGGCGAGCCAGTCCACGCGCACCCACAGCAGAGCGTCCTCGGCCTGTTCCCGGCGCCCGATCCAGGCGGACTTCAGCCAGAGGCCCGCGCCGCAGCCGGCCATCAGCAGTCCGGCCGCGGCGGGGACCGCGAAGGCGCTGCCCAGCGCGGCGACGAAGGCGAGGAGCAGCCACCAGCGGTGGCCCCGGCGCCAGTTGCGCACGGTGACCGCGCGGTCCTGGAGCACGTCGTGCTTGCCCGCGCGGGCGGCCGACCGGGCCAGGGCGGTGTACCGCCTGCGGCGCACGCACGCCACGACGGCCGTCGCGACGACGAACAGCGCGGCACCGGCCAGGACGCCGATCCGACGCCCGGTCAGCCCCGGCACCAACGCCCCGATGCCCGCCGCGAACACGCCCAGCCACCACAGTGGCGCCGCCCCCGCCCGTACGACGACGGCGACCCGAACCAGCCCTTGTCCTCCACGCGCCACGTCCGGCCTCCTGTCCCGTTCTCGCTTCCCACGATGCGTCTGAGAGGTGTGCGGTGACGCAGGTTAACGGGGGAAGGTGAGACGAGTCTGAGAACGCGGCCGCCGATGGCGTCGGCCCGCCGTCACTCCACGAAGAGCCCGCGCGCCGCCGCCTTCGTGTCGAACTCCTCGAGTCGGGCCTGGGCGTCCGGCAGGTCGTCGCACATGGCCTCCAGCAGCACCCGTCCGAGCAGCATCGGCGCGCAGGCGGTGTCGAAGGCGAGGCCGGTGCCGACGGCGGCGGGCAGCAGCAGGTCGGACACCTTGGCGACCGGCGCGAAGGCGGAGTCGGCGACGGTCACGACGGTGAGGCCGGCCTCCTTGGCGTGGGCGAGCGCGTCGACGACCTCGCGCGGATGGCGGGGCAGGGCGAAGCAGAGCAGCGCCGTCGCCCCGGCCCGGACCGCGGCGTCGAGGCGGTCGCGGAGCATCGTGCCGCCCTCGTCCAGCAGCCGGACGTCCGGGTGGACCTTGGCGGCGAAGTAGGCGAAGCCGTGCGCCTGGGCCGCCGCCGCCCGCAGTCCGAGGACGGGCAGAGGCCGGCTCCCGGCCAGCATGCGGCCCGCCGCCCGCACCGGTCCGGGGTCGGCCAGCACCTCGGCCAGGTGCCGCAGGTTCTCGATCTCGGCCGCCACGGCCTGCTGGTACTCGTTGCGCGAACCGGTGTCCGCCGCCGGTTCGGCGGGGGCGACCTCGCGCAGGTGGCGGCGGAGCGCCGGGTAGCCGTCGAAGCCGAGGGCGACCGCGAAGCGGGTCACGGAGGGCTGGCTGACCCCGGCCAGCTCGGCCAGCTCGACGCTGGACAGGAAGGGCACGTCGGCGGCGCGCCGCACCATGCTGTGCGCGATGCGCCGCTGGGTCGGCGTCAGCCGGTGCCCCTCGAACAGCGCCTGAAGCCGCGCGGCCGGCCCGTCGACCCCACCAGCCCCACTGGTGTCCTCGGCCCCACGGGCCCCACCCAGTCCGCCGGCTCCGTCGGTCCGGCCGGTCCCGCTCATCCCTGTCCCCCTCGACCTATTCACCCGCCTCGACTTCTGCATACCGTTATACAGCGAGGCGGCGGGCCGCACGACGCCGAGCGCACCCCTCCGACCGACCCGTCCTGACCCGCCCTCGCCGGAACCGCCTCCACCCACCCCGGTCACCGGGCGCCCCCCGGCGGAAACGGGGGCTACCCCCAGTGCCCGCGACGCCCACGCTGCCTACCGTGGTCGGCATGACGGGAATGGACGGGCGGGACACCGACCTCAAGAAGGAACTCGACGCCACCCTGCAGACCCGCAGGGAGCTGGGTGAGGAGTACGAGTCGGCGCTGGTGGACTCTTTCCTGGAGAAGGTCGACCAGCGCATCGACTCGGCGGTCGAGCGCAGGGTGCGGCGGCAGGTCGCCGAACAGCAGATGGTGGCGGCCCGCGACAGCCGTTCGCCGAGGACCACGGACTCCTTCGGCGAGCGCTTCGGCTTCGGCATCGTGTCGCTGGTCCTCGCGGTCCCGCTGTCCGCGATCGGCGGCGGCGTGGCCGACCTGCCGGGACTGCTGGTCGCCTGGGCCGGCATCGTCGGGGTCAACGTCGTCCAGGCCGCTCGGACCACCCCCGGCCTCTTCACTCGCCGCCGCCCCGGCAAGGACGACGCCTGGGAGGACTGAGCGCCCGGCCGGGGCGGCTCGCCGCGGGCGGCCGGGGAGAAGACTGCGCGGGGACCGCCGCACCCCCATCGCTGGGGGGCGGGACGACGGCGGTCCCCGCGGGGGACGCGCGCGGTTCCGGGCCTCACGGCCGGGGCGGCGCGTCCGTGGCGTCCGTGGAAGTCCGGGAGCCGCTCCGGAAGGTCCTCGACGCCGACAACGACAACTGTGCCGGACCCGTGTTAAGCGTGTGCTGCGCGCACATGACGCGCGCGTACCACTTCCGCGAAGTCCGCGGAGATCATCACGGGCCCGGCGGCTTCCGCTACTTCCCGCCCTTGGCGAGGAAGGACAGCAGGTCCTGACGGCTCACCACACCGGTCGGCCTGCCCTCGACGAGGACGATCGCCGCGTCGGCCGCGCCGAGCACCGCCATCAGGTCCGCGACCGGCTCGCCGGAGCCGACCTGGGGCAGCGGGGCCGACATGTGCTTCTCCAGCGGGTCCTCCAGCGAGGCCCGCTTGGCGAACAGGGCGTCCAGCAGCTCACGCTCCACGACCGACCCGACGACCTCGGCGGCCATCACGTCCGGGTGGCCGGCGCCGGGCTTGACGATCGGCATCTGCGAGACGCCGTACTCCCGCAGCACCTCGATGGCCTGGCCGACGGTCTCGTCCGGGTGCATGTGGACGAGGGAGGGGATGTGGCCGCCCTCCTTGTGGTTCAGGACGTCGGCGACGCGGGCGCTGGGGCCGGCGTCCTCGAGGAAGCCGTAGTCGGCCATCCACTCGTCGTTGAAGATCTTGCTGAGGTAACCGCGTCCGCTGTCCGGGAGCAGTACGACGACCACGTCGTCCTCGCCGAGCCGCTCGGCCACCTCCAGCGCCGCGACGACCGCCATGCCGCAGGAGCCGCCCACCAGCAGGCCCTCCTCCTTGGCGAGGCGGCGGGTCATCTGGAAGGAGTCCTTGTCGGAGACGGCGACGATCTCGTCCGCGACCTCGCGGTCGTAGGCGGTCGGCCAGAAGTCCTCGCCGACGCCCTCGACGAGGTACGGCCGGCCGGAGCCGCCCGAGTAGACCGAGCCCTCGGGGTCGGCGCCGATCACCTTGACCGCGCCGTCACTGGCCTCCTTTAGGTAGCGCCCGGTGCCGGAGATGGTGCCTCCGGTGCCGACGCCGGTGACGAAGTGGGTGATCTTCCCCTCCGTCTGCTCCCACAGCTCGGGACCGGTGGAGTGGTAGTGGGAGAGCGGGTTGTGCGGGTTGGAGTACTGGTCGGGCTTCCAGGCCCCCGGCGTCTCGCGGACCAGCCGGTCGGAGACGTTGTAGTAGGAGTCCGGGTGCTCGGGGTCGACCGCCGTCGGGCACACGACCACCTCGGCGCCGTACGCGCGCAGCACGTTGATCT
Source organism: Streptomyces sp. NPDC041968 (assembly GCF_055589025.1). Taxonomy (NCBI): domain Bacteria; kingdom Bacillati; phylum Actinomycetota; class Actinomycetes; order Kitasatosporales; family Streptomycetaceae; genus Streptomyces; species Streptomyces sp. NPDC041968. Next base: position 69,958 of record NZ_JBVJCB010000013.1, read on the forward strand.
TGTCGGTGGACACCTTGTCAGGGCAGACGAAGATGCACTTGTAGCCCTTCTGCTGCGCCACGATCGCGAGGCCCACGCCGGTGTTGCCGCTGGTCGGCTCCACGATGGTGCCGCCGGGCCGCAGCTCTCCGCTCTTCTCGGCGGCCTCGATCATGCGCAGGGCGATGCGGTCCTTCACCGAGCCGCCCGGGTTGAAGTACTCCACCTTGGCCAGGACGGTCGCCCTGATGCCCTTGGTCACGCTGTTGAGCCGCACCAGCGGGGTGTTGCCGACGAGGCTGATCATCGAGTCGTGGAAATGCACCGTGGTCTCCGGATGCTGCAAAAGGTGTGGTCGTTATCGGTCCCGCCAGCCTATGGCCTGCCGCCCCGGTGATGCCCCGTGACGGTCGTTCACTCCCCGTTGAGATTGGGCGACCGTCGGTACGGGGCAAGCAGTGGGTGTACGGGTTGGAGGAGGTGGCGGCGACGTATGACAAGCATGTCGAGGGCGCGGGTGGCCAAGAGGATCGCGGCCGGCGCGGCGTACGGCGGCGGCGGCATCGGGCTGGCCGGCGCGGCCACGGTCGGTCTGCTGCTGGCGGAGGTGCAGCTGGCCAGGCGCCGGGTGGGCATCGGGACACCCGACCGGGTGCCGAACGCGGAGGGGCTCTACGGCGACACCCTGCCCCCGGCCGGTGAGCCGCCGCTGCGGCTGGTGATGCTGGGCGACTCCACGGCGGCCGGACAGGGCGTGCACCGGGCCGGGCAGACGCCGGGCGCGCTGCTGGCGTCGGGGCTGGCGGCGGTGGCGGAGCGGCCGGTGGAGCTGGGGTCGGTCGCGTCGCCCGGGGCCTGCTCGGACGACCTCGACCGGCAGGTGGCGCTGGTCCTCGCGGACCCGGGGCGGACCCCCGACGTCTGCGTGATCATGATCGGTGCGAACGACGTCACCCACCGCATGCCGGCGACCCAGTCGGTCCGCCATCTGTCGGGGGCGGTACGGCGGCTGCGCACGGCCGGTGCGGAGGTGGTCGTCGGCACCTGCCCGGACCTGGGCACGATCGAGCGGGTGCGGCAGCCGTTGCGCTGGCTGGCCCGGCGGGCCTCCCGGCAGCTCGCGGCGGCGCAGACCATCGGCGTCGTGGAGCAGGGCGGGCGCACGGTGTCGCTGGGGGATCTGCTGGGCCCGGAGTTCGCGGAGAACCCGCGGGAGCTGTTCGGCCCCGACAACTACCATCCGTCCGCCGAGGGCTATGCCACGGCGGCGATGGCGATCCTGCCGTCGGTGTGCGCCGCGCTCGGCCTGTGGCCGGCCGACGAGGAGCGTCCCGACGCGCTGCGCCGCGAGGGCTTCCTGCCGGTGGCGCGCGCGGCCGCGGAGGCCGCGTCCGAGGCGGGCACGGAGGTCGCGGCCGCCATGCCGACGGGGCCGCGGGGACCTTGGGCCCTGCTCAAGCGCCGCAGGCGGCGGAGGGTGCCGGAGGCGGAACCGGCGCGGTCCACCCAGTCGAGCTAGGACCACCACCGCCGGGCGCCCCTGGAGGAGCGCGGGCGCCCCCTACCAGTCCGTCCGGCGTTCGAGGACGAGGCCGTCCAGGCCGACCGGGGGCTCCGGGGGCGCCACCCCGCGGGCCGGGCACCCGACCTGGTCCGGGCCTCCGACCGGGGGCACCCGGCCTGGGGGCACCCGGCCTGGGGGCACCCGGCCTGGGGCGGCATCCCCACCCCACCGCCGCAGGCCCAAGCAAGCGCTTAGAAAGTTGCGGCCCATGTCACACCCCCGCACCCGTGACCCGGGCCATACGGCCGGGTAACTTCCCAACCAGCCACGCCCGCCCCGTACCGACTCGCCACTGGAGCCGTGATGCCCGAAGCCGTGATCGTCTCAGCCACCCGCTCCCCCATCGGCCGCGCTTTCAAGGGCTCCCTGAAGGACCTGCGCCCCGACGACCTGGCCGCCACGATCATCCAGGCCGCCCTCGCCAAGGTCCCTGAGCTGGACCCGAGGGACATCGACGACCTGATGCTGGGCTGCGGTCTGCCCGGCGGCGAGCAGGGCAACAACCTCGGCCGCATCGTCGCCGTCGAGATGGGCATGGACCACCTGCCCGGCTGCACCGTCACCCGGTACTGCTCCTCGTCCCTGCAGACCTCGCGCATGGCGCTGCACGCCATCAAGGCCGGCGAGGGCGACGTCTTCATCTCGGCCGGTGTCGAGATGGTCTCCCGGTTCGCCAAGGGCAACTCCGACAGCCTGCCGGACACCCGCAACCCGCTCTTCGCCGAGGCCGAGGCCCGGACCGCCGAGGTCGCCCAGCAGGAGGGCACCACCTGGCACGACCCGCGCGAGGACGGCCTCGTCCCCGACCCGTACATCGCCATGGGCCAGACCGCCGAGAACCTCGCCCGCGCCAAGGGCGTCACCCGGCAGGACATGGACGAGTTCGGCGTCCGTTCGCAGAACCTCGCCGAGGAAGCCATCAAGAACGGCTTCTGGGAGCGCGAGATCACCCCGGTCACGCTGCCCGACGGCACCGTGGTCTCCAAGGACGACGGCCCGCGCGCCGGTGTCACCCTGGAGGCCGTCCAGGGCCTCAAGCCCGTCTTCCGCCCCGACGGCCTGGTCACCGCCGGCAACTGCTGCCCGCTCAACGACGGCGCCGCGGCCCTCGTGATCATGAGCGACACCAAGGCCCGCGAGCTGGGCCTGACCCCGCTCGCCCGCATCGTCTCCACCGGCGTCTCCGGCCTCTCCCCCGAGATCATGGGCCTCGGCCCGGTCGAGGCGAGCAAGCAGGCCCTGTCCCGCGCCGGGCTGACCATCGACGACATCGACCTGGTCGAGATCAACGAGGCCTTCGCCGCGCAGGTCATCCCGTCCTACCGCGACCTCGGCATCCCGCTGGAGAAGCTGAACGTCAACGGCGGCGCCATCGCCGTCGGCCACCCCTTCGGCATGACCGGCGCCCGCATCACCGGCACGCTCATCAACTCCCTGCAGACCCACGACAAGCAGTTCGGTCTGGAGACCATGTGCGTCGGCGGCGGCCAGGGCATGGCCATGGTCATCGAGCGCCTCAGCTGACCACCGCGCCGCGCCGTCCGGGGGACTGTCGGTAGCACCCGCGGGACCCAGCGTGACACCACGGCCCGGAACCCCGGTCACCCCAGGGTTCTGGGTCGTTTTGTGACCCAATCTCCCCCAGGATGTGACCTACCTCTCCCGGCCCCTGGATACACGCAGGTCAGCCCCGCCCCACCCCCACCTTCCGGGCCCAAAGTCCTGTCCGTTTCGTGACGTTACGCACTGACAGACGGTTAGTCCTCCCTTCAAGCTGATGTAGGAAGTCGGGGGTCGACTTTGAACCGGGAGTACGTCCGTGAGCGCCATGCCGATCGCCCTGCTGCTCACCACGGCCGCCACCGGCGCCGTGGGCGTCGCCGTCCTGCGCGCCGTGCTGGTGCTGCGCCGCCAGGTGGCGGCCCTGCACACCGAGCTGGCCGAGAGCCGCGGCGCCGCCACGCGCGGCCGTGTGCCCGCGGCCCGTGCCGCCGACGCCGAGGAGATACGCGCGGCCGTCGCGGACGCCCTGGCCGAGGAGCGCGAGCGGGAACTCGCCGAGGCGCGCGCCTTCTGGGCCGCCCAGGACGCGCGGGACACCTCCGACGCGCCCCTGCTGCTCGGCCTGTCCGACAGCGAGCTGTTCCTGCCCCGCCAGGCCGACTTCGCGGGCCTGGAGCCGGTGGCCGAGCCGGGCGCCGACGCCGAGGAGTCGTCCGCGCTGGACGCGGGTCCGCGGGACTCCGCCGAGCTGGCCGCGGCCCGCCGCCGGCACCCCTCGCACCCGGACTTCGTACCGCACCCCTCGCCGGTCGGGAACGATCACGAGCGCACCGTCGCCACCCTGGAGGAGCTGGCCGAGACCAACGTGGCACTGGCGGACGTCCGCCCGGGCCCGCTGGGCACGCTCGACGTGTACGTCTTCGCCGACGGAACCACCCTGTGCATGACCCCGGGCCACCGGGAGACCGCCGAGCGCCTGGCCGCCGCACTGAGCGCGGGCACGACCCCGTACCTCCTGGGCGGCTCGGGGATCTCCGGCGCCTACACGCTGACCTTCGCCTGCGGCGAGGAGAACGTCTACATCCTGGCGGACCGCGTCATCGCGTCCCTCTAGTCACCTCCGGGACGTCACACCCCGGCGCGCTTCCGCGCCTCCTCCACCAGGCCCACCGCCTCCTCCACCTGGCCCTCGTCGCTGAGCACGAGGGCCAGGTCGTGTGCGGCGACGGCGATCTGGTCCGCGGCGGCGAACATCCCCGCGTCCGGCATCTGCCGCGGCTCCGCGTCCGGTTCCTCCGCGAGCTGGGCGCGTCGGGCCAGCTCGCGGGCAAGCTCCAGCGCCTCGGCGGCGGCCCCGCGTTGCAGCCGGCTCTGCGGGGCGGCCCGCAGCCGGTCGGCGAAGTCGTCCACGGCACGGGTCAAAGGCGTCGTATCAACCACGGCGCGAGCGTACGCGCCCCGCCGGGACTGTTGCCAACGGGCGAACGCTCAGGCACGGTGACCTGAAGGACCGGCTTACATCCCCTTTCGCTGGAGGCGCCGATGTCCCAAGTCTTCTCCGAGGAGACCCACCGCAACATGCTCGCCCGCATCCCCCACTGCACCGGTCGTGAGATCTCCGACTGGCTGCGCGCCGTCGAGGACGGCCCCTCCCTCTTCCGTTTCGAGGAGAAGGTCAGCTGGCTCCGCCACGAACACGACCTCGCGTACGGCCACGCGAAGGCGATCGTCCACGAATACGACCTGAGAAGGGCCGCACGCAAGCTGCTCTAGCGTGCGCCGCCGCAAGGACGACGAAGGGCCCCGGGCAGAAGCCCGGGGCCCTTCACACGTCGCGTCGGTGCGCGGCGCGCCGTACCAGCACGCGCTAGTCGTTGCTGTTCAGGATCGCGATCAGCCGCAGGAACTCCAGGTACAGCCAGACCAGCGTCAGCGTGAGGCCGAAGGCGGCGAGCCAGGCCTCCTCGCGCGGGGCGCCGTAGGCCAGGCCGTCCTCGACCTGCTTGAAGTCCATGGCCAGGAAGCAGGCGCCGAGGATGATGCCGACGATGCCGAAGACGACACCGAGCGCGCCGCTGCGGAAGCCGAGGCCGTCTCCGCCGCCGAAGACGGCGAACAGCAGGTTCACCATCATCAGGAAGACGAAGCCGAGCGCGGCCGCCATCACGAAGCCGTAGAAGCGGCGGTTGACGCGGATCCAGCCGGCCTTGTAAGCGATCAGCACACCGGCGAAGACCGCCATGGTGCCGATCACGGCCTGCATGGCCGCGCCGTCGGCGATGCGGTTGTCGACGACGCTGGAGACGACGCCGAGGAAGACACCCTCGAACGCCGCGTACGACAGGATCAGCGCGGGCGAGGCCTTGCGCTTGAAGGACTGGACGAGCGCCAGGACCATGCCGATCAGCGCCGCGCCGATGCCGATGCCGTACGAACGGCCGATGTTGGCGTCGTCCACGGGCAGCAGCGCCCACGCGAGCGCGGCCGTCACGATGAGCACGCCGAGCGTGCTCGCCGTGCGGATGACGACGTCGTCCATCGTCATCCGGCCGGTGCCGGCCGGCGCCTGCGGCGGCGCGCCGTGCTGAAGGTCCTGCTGGGCGTACGGGTTCTGCGCGTAGGGGTTGCCGGCGGGCTGGGCGTACGGAGCGCCCTGCGCGTACGGGTTGCCCTGGGTGGCGACGGCGGGGCCCCCGGCCTGCGGCGCGGCGTTGAAGCCCGCGTAGCCGTTGTCGCGGCTGAACCCCCGTCGCGAGAAGACCGGGTTTCTGCTCCTCATTTCACTCCTCCATGGCCACACTGCGCAGCCTTGGCTCAAGAGTAATGGAACGGCAAAGGAATGACCCTACTGCTTGGGGAGGATCTTTCCCTGCACCTGCGGGACAACACGCTACGCGGACCGGTGATTCCCCTCACGGCGGGGGCCCGCACCCGGCCGCGCCCCGCTCACCCGATCGGGAACCCGGTGTAGGCCTCGGCGAGGTCGGTCTCGGCCGCGCGGGAGCCCGCGATCCGGTCCAGGCGGGCCACCTGGAGGCGGTCGTCGAAGGGCGTGGCGTCGGGGGCGCGGTGCAGCAGGGTCGTCATGTCGTACGAGAAGCGCTCGGCCTGCCAGACGCGGCGCAGGCAGGTCGCGGAGTAGGCGTCGAGCAGGTCCTCGGAGCCGGTCCGCGTGCGGTGGACCAGGGCCCGCGCGAAGGTGACGACGTCACCGACGGCGAGGTTCAGGCCCTTGGCGCCGGTGGGCGGCACGATGTGCGCGGCGTCACCGGCCAGGAAGAGGCGGCCGTGCCGCATGGGCTCGTGGACGTAGGAGCGCATCGGCGTGACCGACTTCTGGGTGATCGGGCCGCGCCGCAGCGTCCAGTCGTCGTCCGTCTCGAAGCGGCGTTCCAGCTCGGCCCAGATCTCCTCGTCGCTCCAGTTCTCGGCGTCCGTGCCCTCGGGCACCTGGAGGTACAGGCGGGAGACGGACGGGGAGCGCATGGACAGCAGGGCGAAACCGCGGTCGTGGCGGGCGTAGACCAGCTCGTCGTGCGACGGCGGCACATCGGCGAGGATGCCGAGCCAGCCGAAGGGGTACCTCCGCTCGAAGGTGCGGCCCACACCGGAGGGGACGGCCGCCCGGGCCACCCCCCAGAAGCCGTCGCAGCCCACGACGTAGTCGCACTCCAGGACGTCCTCGACGCCGCTCCCGCCGTTCGGCCCGTCCGCGCCTCCGTGCCGGAAGCGGACGCGCGGGTGCCCGGTCGCCGCGTCCTCCACGGCCAGCGCCTCGGTCTCGAACAGCAGCGGGCCGCCCTCGTCGAGCTGGAGGGCGATGAGGTCCTTGCAGACCTCGGTCTGGGCGTAGACCATGACCGACTTCCCGCCGGTCAGCGCGGGGAAGTCGACGCGGTGGCGCCGCCGGTCGTAGCGCAGCTCGATGCCGTCGTGCCGCAGCCCCTCCCGGTCCATGCGCTCCGCCGCGCCGGCCGCCCGCAGGACGTCCACGGTGCCCTGCTCCAGGATTCCGGCGCGCTGCCGCCGCTCGACGTAGGCACGGTCGCGGCTCTCCAGGACGACGGAGTCGATACCGGCGTGGTGGAGCAGCCGGGCGAGGAGGAGCCCGGCGGGTCCGGCCCCGATGATGCCGACGGTGGTGCGCATCGGTCGTTCCCTTCGGTTGTTCGCATGACGCTTGACCGCGGAGCGGCGTTCGCCTGGTGAAAATTAGTTCACCGATCGAGGGTGAGTCTCCGGCCGAGTGACACCGCTGTCAACGGTCTGCGGCGAAGTCGCCGCGCGGGGAAAGGAAAGGGGGAAGAAAGGGAGAGTGCCCGGAGCCGGACTTGAACCGGCACGCCCGCGAAGGGGCAGCGAGGTTTAAGCTCGCCGTGTCTGCATTCCACCATCCGGGCAGGCCATGGGCTCCGCGTCGAGCGTCTTGAGCCTATCGGGGCACATCCCTCGAACACGGGTCCGGCGGACCGATCTTGTCTTATTTTATTGGCGCCTGAGGGCGCATCAGTTCCGCGGCCGGGCCGTCCTCACTTGCCAACAGCCTCGCGTGCGGCGCCGGGCGTCGCACGCGGAATGACGGAATTTCACCGTCTCGACAAGGGCGCCCGCCCTGTTCCGGTGCCGCCCGCACCGGCCCGGCGGATCAGGGTCGGCCGTCATCCTCAGGTAGTACACGGGCCCGCCCGGTCCGACCGGAGTCCCCCCTCGGAACCGGAACAGCGGCTGACTACAAGGCGCCCGGCGGCCGGAAGGATGGACAGCGTCCCCGAGCACGCCGTACCGACAGGAGCGCCCTTCCCGTGACCACCGCACCCATCGCCGACCGGTCCACCACCGTGGCCGCGCGCGCCACGGAGCTTTCCAAGATCTACGGCCAGGGCGAGACCCAGGTGGTCGCCCTGGACCGCGTCTCCATCGACTTCCGGCAGGCCGAGCTGACCGCCATCATGGGCCCCTCCGGCTCCGGCAAGTCCACGCTGATGCACTGCGTGGCCGGTCTCGACACCTTCTCCTCCGGCTCCGTGCGCATCGGCGAGACCGAGCTGGGGTCGCTGAAGGACAAGCAGCTGACCAAGCTGCGCCGGGACAAGATCGGTTTCATCTTCCAGGCGTTCAACCTGCTGCCGACGCTCACCGCGCGGGAGAACATCACCCTCCCCATGGACATCGCGGGCCGCAAGCCGGACCAGCAGTGGGTGGACTCCGTGATCGAGATGGTCGGGCTGGCCGACCGGCTCGGCCACCGTCCCTCCCAGCTCTCCGGCGGCCAGCAGCAGCGCGTGGCCGTGGCCCGTGCGCTGGCCTCCCGCCCCGAGATCATCTTCGGTGACGAGCCGACCGGAAACCTCGACTCCCGCTCCGGCGCCGAGGTGCTGGGCTTCCTGCGCAACTCGGTGCGGGAGCTGGGGCAGACGGTGGTGATGGTGACTCACGACCCGGTGGCCGCGGCCTACGCGGACCGGGTGGTCTTCCTCGCGGACGGGCGCATCGTCGACGAGGTGTACGGGCCGACGGCCGACTCGGTGCTGGACCGCATGAAGCAGTTCGACGCCAAGGGCCGCACCAGCTGACGTCCCCGCCCGCCGCGCACACCCCCGTACCTCCCCCGTACCTCCCCCGTACGTCTGGACAGAGAAGACCATGTTCCGAACCGCCTTGCGCAACGTTCTCGCGCACAAGGCCAGGCTGTTGATGACCGTGCTCGCCGTGATGCTGGGCGTTGCGTTCGTGTCGGGCACCCTGGTCTTCGCCGACACCCTCTCCCACGCCTTCCGCAACCAGTCGGCGAAGAGCTACGACGACGTCGCCGTCGCCGTCACCTCGCACGCCGACCCGGACGACCCCCGGGAGGAGCCCGGCCTCTCCGGCAAGGTCCTGGACCGGATCTCCGCCGTGGACGGCGTCGCCGGGGTGTACGGCCGTGTCGAGGGCTTCGCCGGCGTCGCCGACCCCGACGGGAAACTCATCGGCGTCGGCTGGTCCAACAAGGGCGCCAACTTCGCGCCCGGCAAGGACGGCACGGACGCCGCGTACACGTTCACCGACGGCTCCGGCCCGGTGAGGGACGACCAGATCGCCCTGGACGAGGAGTCCGCCGGCAAGGGCGAGTACGAGGTCGGCGACCGGGTGCGCGTCGCGACCAACGGCCCGGTGAAGGAGTACACCCTCAGCGGCGTGTTCACCACCGAGGACGGTGCCGTCAACGCCGGCGGCAGCCTCGTCCTCTTCGACACCTCCATCGCCCAGAAGCAGTACCTGAAGCCGGGCTACTTCGAGAGCGTCACCGTCACCGCCGCCCCCGGCGCGCACGCCTCGGAGATCCTCCGCTCGGTCGAGCCGCTGCTGCCGGACACCGCCGAGGCCCGGACCGGCCAGGCGCTCGCGGACGAGCAGGCCGAGCAGATCGAACAGGGCATGGGCAACCTCAAGCAGATCCTGCTCGGCTTCGCGGGCATCGCGCTCTTCGTCGGCATCTTCCTGATCTCCAACACGTTCACGATGCTGGTCGCCCAGCGCACCAAGGAGATCGCCCTGATGCGCGCCGTCGGCGCGTCCCGCAGGCAGATCACCCGCTCGGTGCTCGCCGAGGCCGCGCTGGTGGGCCTGGTGGCCTCGGCCGTCGGCTTCGCCCTCGGCATCGCACTGGCCGTCGGACTGCGCTCCGGGATGGCCGCGTTCGACATGAAGATGCCGGACGGTCCGCTGGTCCTGTCCGCCACGCCGGTGGTGGCGGCGTTCTCGGTGGGCGTGCTGATCACGACGTTCGCCGCCTGGCTGCCCGGCCGCCGGGCCGCGAAGATCCCGCCGGTGGCGGCCATGAACAGCGTCCACGCGGTGGCCACCACCAAGTCACTGGTGCTGCGCAACTCCATCGGCGCGGTGGTCACCGCCCTCGGTGCGCTGGGGATCGTGGCGGGTGCCTCGACCGGGGGCGACGACGGCCGGATGTACATCGGGGCGGGCGCGTTCTTCGCACTGATCGGCGTGATCATCCTGATCCCGCTGCTGTCCCGGCCCGTGATCGCGCTCGTCCGACCGCTGCTCGTCGGCCCGTTCGGGGTGGCGGGCAAGCTGGCCGCCCAGAACGCGGTCCGCAACCCGCGCCGCACCGGCGCCACCGCCTCGGCGCTGGCGATCGGACTGACGCTGGTGACCGCCCTGTCGGTGCTCGGTATCACGGTCGGCGCGGCCATCGACAAGATGACCACGGACAACATCAAGGCCGACTACATGGTCTCGATGGCCAACGGAGGCGACCTCGACCGGACCGCGCTGACGGCGCTGGAGAAGGCCGAGGGCGTGTCCGCTGTCTCGCCGCAGCAGGACGCCTACTTCCGGGTCGACGGTGAGGACTACGTGTCCGCCTCGGCGGTCACCCCGGGCGACATCGAGAAGGTCCTGACGGTCGACGTCGTCAGCGGCAGCGCGGGTTCGCTCGCCGAGGGCCGGATCGCGGTCGCCGAGAAGACGGCCGAGAGCAGGGGCTGGAAGACCGGCGACACCGTCCCCGTCACCTTCGACGACGACGAGAAGGCCACGCTGACGGTCGGCGCCGTCTACAAGGACAGCGAGTTCCTCTCCCCCGTCCTCGTCGACCGCGAGGTCGTGGACCGGCACGAGACGAAGCCGTCCATCCGGCAGATCTTCGTGAAGGTCGACGGCGGCCAGTCCGCGGCCAACGAGCAGGTCCTCATCGACGCGCTCGGCGACAACCCGGCGATCACCGTGATGGACCGGCAGGACATCCGCGACGAGTTCGGCGGCGCCATCAACACCATGCTGAACATCATGTACGGCCTGCTGGCCATGGCCCTGATCATCGCGGTGCTGGGCGTCGTGAACACCCTCGCGATGTCCGTCTTCGAACGTCAGCAGGAGATCGGCATGCTGCGCGCGATCGGTCTGGACCGGCGCCGGGTGAAGCGGATGGTCCGGTTGGAGGCCGTCGTCATCTCGATGTTCGGCGCCGTGGTCGGCATCGGTCTCGGCACGTTCCTCGGCTGGGCGATCGGCGAGACCGTCGCGGACCAGATCCCGGGGTACGCGCTGGTCCTGCCCTGGGACCGGATCGGGATCTTCCTGGTGCTGGCCGGCCTGGTGGGCGTCCTGGCCGCGATGTGGCCGGCCCGCAACGCCGCCCGGCTGAACATGCTGAACGCGATCAAGGCCGAGTGACCTCGCCGCACAGCGGCACAGCGAGGGCAGGGCTCCCCGCGGGGGGCCCGGCCCTCGTGTCCGGTCAGACGCGGCCGGGCGCACCCCACACGCGGGTGCGCAGCGGCAGTCCGGAGTCGCCCGAGTCCGGGGTCCGCACGGCGAGGACCTGGTTGACGCCGATGCGGTTGTGCTCGAAGGCGAGCGCGGAGGCGGCCATGTACAGGCGCCAGACCCGCGCACGGCCCGGGGTGACGAGCCCCGTGGCCGCCGCCCAGCCGGACTCCAGGTTGGCCACCCAGCGGCGCAGGGTGAGCGCGTAGTGCTCGCGGATCGACTCCACGTCGCGCACCTCGAACCCGGCGCGCTCCAGCTGGGTGACGGTGGTGCCGAGGGGGGCCAGTTCACCGTCGGGGAAGACGTAGGCGTCGATGAACTCGTCCACGCTGTAGGCGGACTCGTCCCGTTCGGGGCGCCGCGCGATCTGGTGGTTGAGCAGCCGCCCGCCGGGCCTGAGCAGCCGGAACAGGTCACCGGCGTACTCCAGGTAGCGCTCGGCGCCGACGTGCTCGGCCATGCCGATGGAGGAGACGGCGTCGTACGGCCCGTCCGCGACGTCCCGGTAGTCCTGGACCCGGATCTCCACCCGGTCGGTGAGCCCCTCCTCGGCGACGCGCTTGCGGGCGTAGGCGGCCTGTTCCTGGGAGAGCGTGACGCCGACGACGCTCACGCCGTGCTCGCGGGCCGCGTGGATCGCCATGGAGCCCCAGCCGCAGCCGACGTCCAGAAGGCGCTGACCGGGACTCAGGCCGAGCTTGCGGCAGACCAGTTCGAGCTTGTCGCGCTGGGCGTCCTCCAGGGTGCCGCCCGCGCTCCCGGGGGTCTGCCAGTAGGCGCAGGAGTACACCATGGAGGGGCCGAGGACGAGGGCGTAGAAGTCGTTGCCGACGTCGTAGTGGTGGCTGATGGCGCGTCTGTCGGTGCGCCTGGTGTGCAGGTGGCCGCGGGGGCGGCGGACCTCCTCCGGGGGCGGGGCGGGCGGCAGCGGCGGCCCGGCGAGCCTCACCAGCCCGCGTACGGCGGCCCGGACCTCGGGGTCGCGCAGCGCCTCGACGAGGCCGCGGGCGTCCTCACCGCGTTCCCAGAGGAGGCCGGCCACCGCGTCCAGGGCGGCGTACAGGTCGCCGTCGACGTCGAGGTCGCCGGCCACCCAGGCGCGGGCCAGGCCCAGTTCGCCCGGCTTGAACAGCAGGCGGCGCAGGGCCCGGCGATGGCGGACGACGACGGTGGGCGCGCCCGGCGGTCCCGCCTGCGAACCGTCCCAGGCGCGGACGCGCACCGGGAGGGGTGCTCCCAGCAACTGTTCGAAGAGGCTCTGCAGCCGCAGCGCGGCGTCAGCCATGGCGTACCTCCGTGACGAGCGATCCCGGAATGTTCCTCACCACGTAAACACCTGGGAGCCCGCCGCACAGTCCCCGGCGCGCGTCACGACTCGGCAAAATACTTGTACACACCACGAATTCTGTCGTCCGGCCGGCGCAGCGCGAAGGGGCCGCCCGCACCACGGATGGCGGGCGGCCCCTTCGGGGTACTACGGGTGCGCTGGAGGGGAGGTCAGGAGGCCTTGGCCTTCTCCCCGGACTTCTGCGGCTGCGCGGCCGGCTCGGCGGCCTTGGGCGCGGCGGCCGGGGCCGGCTTGGCGGCCTCGTAGAACTCCTCGCGCGGGGTCTCCATCGCGCCGAGGGAGACGACCTCGCGCTTGAGGAACATGCCGAGCGTCCAGTCCGCGAAGACGCGGATCTTCCGGTTGAAGGTCGGCATCGCGAGACCGTGGTAGCCGCGGTGCATGTACCAGGCGAGACGTCCCTTGAGCTTGATCTTCATCTTGCCCATGACGATCATCGCGACGCCCTTGTGGAGGCCGAGGCCCGCCACCGCGCCCTTGTTGGCGTGGCTGTAGTCCTTCTGCGGGAAGCCCCGCATGCCGGAGATCACGTTGTCGCCGAGGACCTTGGCCTGGCGCAGCGCGTGCTGGGCGTTCGGCGGGCACCAGGCGTTCTCGTTGCCCGCCTTGCGGCCGACGAGGTCCGGCACCTGGGCGTTGTCGCCCGCGGCCCAGATGTAGTCGGTGCCCTTGACCTGGAGGGTCGGCTCGCAGTCGACGTGACCGCGGGGACCCAGCGGCAGGCCGAAGCGGGACAGGGCCGGGTTCGGCTTGACGCCGGCCGTCCACACGATGGTGCTGGAGTCGACCTCCAGGCCGTTCTTCAGCACGACGTGGCCGTCGACGCAGGAGTCCATGGAGGTGGACAGGTAGACCTCGACGCCGCGGCCCTCGAGGTGCTCCTTGCCGTACTGGCCGAGCTTGGGGCCGACCTCGGGGAGGATCTTGTCGGCGGCGTCCACGAGGATGAAGCGCATGTCCTCGCGGGAGACGTTCTTGTAGTACTTGGCCGCGTCGCGGGCCATGTCCTCGACCTCACCGATGGTCTCCGCGCCGGCGAAACCGCCGCCGATGAAGACGAAGGTGAGCGCCTTGCGGCGGATCTCCTCGTCGGTGGTGGAGTCGGCCTTGTCGAGCTGCTCCAGGACGTGGTTGCGCAGTCCGATGGACTCCTCGATGCCCTTCATGCCGATGCCCTGTTCGGCGAGGCCGGGGATCGGGAAGGTGCGGGAGACCGCGCCCATGGCGATGACCAGGTAGTCGAACGGCAGCTCGTACGCCTCGCCCACCAGCGGGGCGATCGTGGCGACCTTGCGGTCCTGGTCGATGGTGGTGACCCGGCCGGTGAGGACCTCCGCCTTGGGAAGCACGCGCCTGAGGGGGACGACGACGTGCCGCGGGGAGATGTTGCCGGCGGCGGCTTCGGGGAGGAAGGGCTGGTAGGTCATGTACGACCGCGGGTCGACGACGGTGACGGTCGCCTCGCCGTAACGCATCTTCTTCTGGATGCGTCGAGCTGCGTACAGGCCTACGTACCCACCGCCTACTACGAGGATCCTGGGACGCTCCGTGGTGCTCATGCCATCGAGTATCCACCCGTCTCAGGGGGGTCGTTCGTGCGCCCCTTCACAAGCTTCGGTGAAGGCTGTGCTACCATCCGCCGCCCACGTGACGGAGATCATGGCGGGGGAAGGAACCAGCGTGTAGTGCACCCCGTTGTCAATGCCGCGTGAGCTGCCCGTCCGCACCTGAGGGGACGGTGGACCACCCCCTCCCGGCGACCCGACGGCACCCCTCGCACACACGGTCCTGAACGCGTTCAAAGGGCTGTTGAACCCCCAAAAGGGTCAACCGACGCGCTTTCGCCGTCCGACCGGGCCCAATTCCTTGTGAAGAACTTCACGAACTTTCCCGACACCACGTCGCCGAGAGGCCCGCGAGGCCCCCCGGCGACCGCTCAATCGTCGTCCGTCCTGCTCAGGGAGCGAGCACGGACCCCCTACGCCACCGACCACGCGATGCCGTCGAGGATGTCGTGCTCGCTCACGACGACCTCCCGCGCGCCCGTCCGCTCCATGATCGCCAGAAGGACGAGCGCACCCGCTCCGATGACGTCGACGCGGCCCGGATGCATGGACGGGACCGCCGCGCGCTCGGCGTGGGTGGAGCGCAGCAGCCACGCGGTGATCTCCCCGACCCGGTCCCGGGAGACCCGGGAGTGGTGGATGGCGGCGGAGTCGTACTCGGGCAGCTCCTGCGCGATGGCGGAGAGCGTCGTCACCGAACCGGCCAGCCCCACCAGCGTGCGCGCCTCGCGCAGCGGCACCGTCTCCTCGGCGAGGTCCAGGGCCGCCTCGATGTCCGCCCGCATCGCCGCGACCTGCGCCTCGGTCGGCGGGTCGGTCACCGTGCCGTCGTGGACCAGGTGCCGCTCGGTCATCCGGACGCAGCCGACGTCCACGGAACGGGCGGCACGCACACGGTCGTCGCCGACGACGAACTCGGTCGAGCCGCCGCCGATGTCCACGACCAGGTAGGGCCTGTCGAGGTGGTCGCGGCCGGCCAGCTCCCGGGTGGCGCCGGTGAAGGAGAACTCCGCCTCCTGGTCCCCCGTGATGACCTCCGGCTCCACGCCGAGGATGTCCAGCACGCCGCGCACGAAGTCGTCCCGGTTCTCCGCGTCCCGGGAGGCGGAGGTCGCCACGAAGCGCAGCCGCTCCGCGCCGTGCTCCTTGATCACCCCGGCGTACTCGCGGCACGCGGCGAAGGTCCGCTCCAGCGCCTCGGACGCCAGCCGCCCGGTGCGGTCGACGCCCTGACCGAGCCGCACGATGGTCATGCGGCGGTCCAGGTCGGTCAGCTCACCGGTCGCCGGGTCGACGTCGGCGACCAGCAGCCGGATGGAGTTCGTACCGCAGTCGATGGCGGCGACACGGGTCACTTGTCGTCCTCCCCACAGGTCCCGTCGACCGTCACGCACGGCCCCTTGCGCCACCACTCGGGCAGCATCGCGATGGCCTCGTCGCCCAGCGGGTTCACGCCCGGCCCGGCCGCGAGGGAGTGGCCGACCAGCACGTGCAGGCACTTGACCCGGTCGGGCATGCCGCCCGCGCTCGGGAACCCGGTCAGCTCCTCGATCTCGTCGCGGCGCCGGATGTAGTCCTCGTGCGCGGCCCGGTAGGCGGCGGCCAGCTCGGGGTCGGTGGCGAGGCGCTCGGTCATCTCCTTCATCACGCCGTTCGCCTCCAGCGTGCCGATCGCGGAGGCCGCCCGCGGGCACGTCAGGTAGTACAGCGTGGGGAAGGGCGTGCCGTCGGGCAGCCGCGGTGCCGTCTCCACGACGTCCGGCTGGCCGCAGGGGCAGCGGTGCGCGATGGCGCGCAAACCGCGCGGAGGACGCCCGAGCTGCTGCTTGAAGGCCGCCACGTCCGCGTCGGTGGGCTCGGTGCGCGGGGTGGTCGGCGGGGGAGTCTGCATGACTGTCTTCTGCTGGTCTTCCTGTTGAGTCACGGCCGGCGCGGTCGGTTCACGGCCGGCTTGCGGCGGCGTCGGCCTTGTCGATCCCGTCCCAGACGTTGCGGTACCAGGGGCGGTCGGCGGCACCGGCCTCGGCGCGGGCCTGCTTGGCGGCGTCCGGGTCGACGACGACGAACCCCGTCTCCCCCGGCATCACGTAGTGCAGCCGCAGCCGGACCTGCTGCTCGGCGTAGGCGTCGTCCTGCCAGCGCGCCTTGAGGTCGCGCAGCTCCTCGACCCGGCTCCGGGTCTCGCGCTGCTCCCGCTGGAGATCGGCGACCTCCGCCCGCTGGGCGACGTACTGCCGTATCGGATAGGCGAGCGCCACGACCAGCGAGCAGAGCACCATCGCGAGCAGCGCGGCCCGGCCGGTCAGCCGGGAGCGGCGGGCCTGGCGCTTGGTCTGCGAACGGTAGACCCGGGCCGCGGTCTGCTCCCCGATGATCCGGATCCTGGTCGCGGTGGAGAAACGGTCCCGGTCCTTCACCGCCATGTCCCCGCCTCCCCTGCACCCTCGTGCGTCGCCCTACGTGCGTACGTCCCCGCACACGGTACGGGACCGAGTACGGGGACGTACGTACGACGCCGCCTCTTACGGGGCGGGTCAGCCCTTGAAGCGGGGGAACGCGCTGCGGCCGGCGTACACCGCGGCGTCGTCGAGGATCTCCTCGATGCGCAGCAGCTGGTTGTACTTGGCGACGCGCTCGGAGCGGGCCGGGGCACCGGTCTTGATCTGGCCGCAGTTGGTGGCGACGGCCAGGTCGGCGATGGTGACGTCCTCGGTCTCGCCGGAGCGGTGGGACATCATGCACTTGAAGCCGTTGCGCTGGGCCAGCTCGACGGCGTCCAGGGTCTCGGTCAGCGAGCCGATCTGGTTCACCTTGACGAGCAGGGCGTTGGCCGAGTTCTCCTCGATGCCGCGGGCCAGGCGCTCCGGGTTGGTGACGAACAGGTCGTCGCCGACGAGCTGCACCTTGTCGCCGAGCTGGGCGGTGATGGTGTTCCAGCCGTCCCAGTCGTCCTCGAACAGCGGGTCCTCGATGGAGACCAGCGGGTACGCCTCGACCAGCTCGGCGTAGTACTCGGTCATCTCGGCGGCGGTGCGGTTCTTGCCCTCGAAGGCGTAGGAGCCGTCCTTGTAGAACTCGGACGCGGCGACGTCGAGCGCCAGGGCGATCTGCTCGCCGGGGGTGTAGCCGGCCTCCTTGATCGCCTCGAGGATCAGGTCGAGGGCCTCGCGGTTGGAGCCGAGGTTCGGGGCGAAGCCGCCCTCGTCGCCGAGGCCGGTGGCCAGGCCCTTGTTCTTCAGGACCTTCTTCAGCGTGTGGTAGACCTCGGCGCCCCAGCGCAGGGCCTCGGAGAAGGACTCCGCGCCGATCGGGGCGATCATGAACTCCTGGATGTCCACGTTGGAGTCGGCGTGCGAGCCGCCGTTCAGGATGTTCATCATCGGCACCGGCAGCAGGTGCGCGTTGGGGCCGCCCAGGTAGCGGAAGAGCGGCAGGTCGCTGGCCTCGGACGCGGCGTGGGCGACGGCGAGGGAGACGCCGAGGATGGCGTTGGCGCCCAGCGAGCCCTTGTTGTCGGTGGCGTCCAGGTCGAACATGGCCTGGTCGATCAGGCGCTGCTCGGTGGCGTCGTAGCCGACCAGCTCCGGGCCGATCTGCTCGATGACGGCCAGGACGGCCTTCTCGACGCCCTTGCCCAGGTAACGGGCCGGGTCGCCGTCACGGAGTTCGATGGCCTCGAAGGCGCCGGTGGAGGCGCCGGAGGGAACGGCGGCACGACCCGTGCTGCCGTCGTCGAGGCCGACCTCGACCTCGACCGTGGGGTTGCCTCGGGAGTCCAGGATTTCCCGGGCTACGACGACGTCGATGGACGGCACGAGCATCTCCTTCTTCAATGTGACGCTTCGGTGTGACGCGCGGGTCCACAGGACCGCAGCGGCTCTGCGGGACCGAGCCTAACCGGCTCCGGGCGATCGGCCAGCCGATCGCCCACCCGCTGGACAGAACCGAGAGTAAATTGTTTCCGAACGGAACAAAGACGTTTCCGGAAACACCCGCGGTCCCGGGGAGGGCGGTGCGGGCGGGACGGGGGCGTGAAAAACCCGTCCCGGCGCGTACGGGGGAACACGCGCCGGGACGGGAGCAGGCGGGGCCGCTTACTTCAGGTGCAGCTGCTGGCCCGGGTAGATCAGGTCGGCCTCGTCGACGATGTCGTCGTTCAGCTTGAACAGCTTCGCCCAGCCGCCCTTGACGTCGTGCTCCTCGGCGATCGAGCTGAGGGTGTCGCCCTTGACGACCTTGTACTCGCCGTCGCCCTTCTCGACCTTCTTGCCGGTCGGGGTGGTGACGGTCTTCTTCTCGGCCGGCTTCTCGGCGGCCGGGCGCTCCTCGGAGCGGGAGGCCTTCTGCTCGGTGGAGCGGTCGGCGGTGGAGCCGCTGCTCTGGCTCTCGGAGCTGCCGGAGCCCTGCGCGGAACCGCTGTCCTGGCTCTCGGTGGAGCCGCCACCGGTGTACGCGGCGCCCGACAGGCCGGTGCCGCAGACCGGCCAGGCACCCTTGCCCTGGCCCGCGAGCACCTTCTCGGCGATCTCGATCTGCTGCGACTTGCTCGCCTGGTCGGCGGTCGCGGCGTACTGCGTACCGCCGTAGCCGGCCCAGGTGGAGGCGGAGAACTGCAGACCGCCGTAGTAACCGTTGCCGGTGTTGATGGACCAGTTGCCGCCGGACTCGCACTGGGCGACGGCGTCCCACTCGGAGGCGGTGGCGGCGGAGGCGTTGCCGGCCGCCATCAGCGGGGCGGCGACGGCGGCACCGGTGACACCGGCGACGGCGATGACTCGGGTGGCCTTGGACGGGCGACGGTGCTTGCCCTTGCCGGAAAACAGCATGGTTGATCCCCTCACCGACGCCTGCGAGGTGAGCTGTCGGGTTCGGGCCGGTTGAGTTGCCCGGCCGGGTTCCTCGCGGAACTCGGCTCCACCCCTAGCCGCTCCGGCTCGACTGCCCGGTGCGGCACTTACCTTGGGTCCCCCGCTCCTGCCTGCGGCGCTTGACGCGACGACTGTTCCCGGACGGCCGCTGGCAGGATTCGGCGTTGCGGCAGCCGGGGCCCGCGATGGCGAGCGACCATGACCGTAGACACGCGCTCGCCGGATTTTCAAAGACGATCACGGCTTCTGAGAGCTATGTCTCACGTGATCCAAATCGGACATAGGCCCCGAACCGTGACGTGAACTCCCCCTACTTTTGGCCCGATTCGCACCCGACCGTGAGCGTCTGACCGGGCAGGATGTGGTCCGGGTCGGCGCCGACGACCTCCTCGTTGCCGACGTACAGCGAGCGCCACCCGCCGTCGAGCTCAAGGGAGTCGGCGATGCCCCAGAGACTGTCGCCGGAACGGACGGTGTACGAGCCGTCGACGACCTCTCGCGCCTCACCCTCACCGCGCGAGGCGTGCCGCCCCGACGCGTCGGACCCGCGGCCCTCCTCGGCGCGGTCGCCGCGGTGCTTGCCGGCGCCGGACCCCGCGGTGTCGGTGAGGGCCGAAGAGCCCGCACGCTGGCCCGCCTTGTCCGTTTCGTCATCCTTGGTGGTGGCTGTGGACGACCTGTCGGACTCCTGCGGGTCGGCAGTCGCGGAGGGGCTGGTTCCGGGCGTTGTGTCGGCCTTGGCCGTTTCGTCCGGTTCGGCCGACGGGGAGTCAGGCGCGGCCGGGGGCGGGGACGAAGGCGAGACCCCGGAGGCCCGCTCGGACTCGTCGGACGAGCCGGACGACCCGGTACCGGACGCCGCGGTCGACCGGGGCGCCGTCGGCGTCCCCGCATCGTCCGACCCCTGCGCCGAACCCTCCTCCGCCGCACCCGTACCGCCGGCCGGCGAACCCGAGTCGTTGCCCAGGCCCGCGAGCAGACCACAGGTCGGCCAGGCGGCGATGCCCTGGTCCGCACGCAACTTCTCGGCGATTCTTATCTGCTGGGAGCGGCTGGCCTGATCGGCGCTCGACGCGTACTCCAGGCCGCCGTACTGCTCCCAGACGTCCTGGGACAGCTGCAGCCCGCCGTAGTAGCCGTTGCCGCTGCTCTGGCTCCAGGCGCCGCCGGTCTCGCACTCGGCGACCCGGTCCCAGTTCGCCCCGTCGGCCGCGTGCGCGCCGGTGGCGCCGAGAAGCGGGATCGCGATGGCGGAGCCCGTCACTCCGGCGGCGACGACCAGGGCGGGTGCCTGGCGGGGGCGGCGGTGACGACCGTTCCCGGAGAGCATGCGACGACCTTTCACGAGACAGCGGGGATCGCGCGGCCGTGAGACTGGGGGCCACGTTGATCCGTGAACGTATAGGCAGATGATCGCTTGTCACAAGTTCATGCCGCGCAGATCACGTGAAGATCACAAAGTTGAGCGCGTGTCACTTTTGCGAAGGCGACGCAACGCTCCCGTTCTTCGGCGCGACCGGTGTGAACGACACGGGCAGGGTGCGCAGACCTCGCATGATGAGCCCGCCGCGCCAGCGCAGTTCGGCCGGGTCGGCGGCCAGGCTCAGGTCCGGCAGGCGGGTCAGGAGCGTGGCGAGCGCGGTCTGCCCCTCCAGCCGGGCGAGCGGGGCGCCCAGGCAGTAGTGGATGCCGTGGCCGTACCCGAGGTGCTGACTGTCCCGGCGGGAGAGGTCCAGGGTGTCCGGGTCCGTGAACCGCTCCGGGTCCCGGTCGGCGGCGGCGAGGACGACGAGGACGGGGTCGCCCGCCGCGATGTCCTGCCCGCCGATGGTGAGCGGCCGGGTGGCGAAGCGCCACGTGGCCAGCTCCACCGGGCCGTCGTACCGCAGCAGTTCCTCCACCCCGGTCTCCAGCAGGGCGCGTTCGCCGTCGGCCAGGGACGACTGGAGACGGGCCCGCTGCTCCGGGTGCGTGAGCAGGGCGTACGTGCCGTTGCCCACCAGGTTCACGGTGGTCTCGAATCCCGCGAAGAGCAGGATGAAGGCCATGGCCGCGGCCTCGTTCTCGGTGAGGTGCTCGCCGTGGTCGGAGGCGCGGATGAGGCCGGAGATGAGGTCCTCACCGGGTTCGGGCTCGGGTGTCAGCGCCGCGCGCTTGCGGTGGATGAGCTCGGCGAGGTAGCCCCGCATCTTCTTCACCGACCGCGCCACCCCGCCCCGCGGCCCCCCGCCGTGGCGGATCATCATGCCCGCCCAGTCGCGGAAGTCGTCCTGGTCCTCGCGGGGTACGCCGAGCAGGTCGCAGATGGCGTAGATGGGAAGCGGGAAGGCGAACTCGTGGATGAGGTCGGCGCTGCCGGTGGCGGCGAACCGGTCGATGAGCCCGTCGGCGAGCTCCTGCACGCGGGGCGCGAACTCCGCCACCCGGCGCGGGGTGAACGCCTTGCTGACCAGTCGGCGCAGCCGGGTGTGGTCCGGCGGGTCGATGTTCAGCAGATGGGTCATCAGGTCGGCCTTGCGCTCCCCCGGGATGCCGGTCTTGCCCTTGGCGTGCGCGGGCTCGTCGTGGTGCGCCGGGTTCTTGGACAGCCGCGGGTCGGCGAGGGCCTGCTTGGCGTCGGCGTACCGGGTGACCAGCCAGGCCTCCACGCCGCTGGGCAGCCGTGTCCGGTGCACGGGGGAATGCTCGCGCAGCCAGGCGTACGCGGGGTAGGGGTCGCTCGCGAACTCCCAGGTGAACAGCTCGGGGGCGGGGCCTTCGGCGGCACCGGGGGCACGGTGGCCGGGGTGGGACGGCCGGCCGGGGTGGGGCGGGTGGCCGGTCACCCCTCGACCTCCCTGATCGCGTCCCGGTAGGTGCGGGCCGCCGCTCTCAGGGCCGCCTCCGGGTCGGTGCCCTCGGACTCGGCGCGGGCGGCGAGGGCGAGGAGTTCGTAACCCACACCTTCGCCGGTGGGAAGGGGGACGGTGAGGCCCGCCGTGCGGACCCGGGAGGCGAGCTTGGCGGCGAGGGCGAGTCCGGGCTGGCCGAGGGGGACGCCCTCGGTGACCGAGGTGCGCTGCTTCTCGGCGGCCTTGGTGCGCAGCCAGTGCTCCCTGACCTCCTCGGGGGTGGTCGCCGTCTCGTCGCCGAAGACGTGCGGGTGGCGGTGGATCAGTTTGCTGACGATGGTGCCGGCCACGTCGTCCACGGAGAACGGGGCGTCGGGATCCTCCTCGGCGATGCGGGCGTGGAAGACGACCTGGAGGAGGACGTCGCCCAGCTCCTCGCGGAGTTCGTCGCGGTCGCCGTCCTCGATCGCCTCGACCAGCTCGTACGCCTCCTCGATGGCGTACTTGGCCAGGCCCTCGTGGGTCCGCCGGGACGACCAGGGGCATGCGACGCGGATGCGGTCCATGACCTGCACGAGGTCGAGGAGGCGGGCGCCCGGGAGGTCGTAGGAGGCGGGGAGCAGCTCCAGGTCGGGCATGGTCAGGCGGCCGGAGCCGGCGAGGCGGGCCAGTCCGTCGGTGAGCGCGGGGTCGCCCTCACCGGTCGCCACGACCACCACGGTCCGGCCGCCGACGCAGGCCGCGACCAGCTCCTCGGCGGTCGGGGCCCCCTCGTCGACCCGTATGCCCGCCTCGCGCAGGTAGGGGAGCTGCGGGTGCGCCGCGTCGGCGCACAGCACGCGGTCGGCGGTGCGCAGGGCCTGCCAGGCGGGCCAGGACAGCAGGCCGGGGGCCACGCGATGGCTCGTGGTGAGCAGGACGATGCGGCCGGGGTCGGGGGCGGTGCCGGGAGCGGCGTCGGCGCTGATTGCGTTCACGATCAGAAACGTAACGCACGCGGCTGACGGCGCCCTGAGTTGTCCACAGGGGCTGTCCGCACGGGGTGCCCGCGCCGGATCTCCGCCGGGTGGCCGCCCGGGACCGTCCGTCGGTGGGCAGGCCCCGCGCAGGACCGTTACGCCGTCTGCTGGGCGCGCTGTGCCGTGATCTCCCGCAGCCACGGCGTCTTCGCGTCGACGCGGCTGCTCTTCTGGACGTCCCAGTCGCCGTAGCGCGGATTGAGGTCGACGTCGAGCTTGGCCGAGGCCTTGGACAGGGCCTGCCAGAACTCGGGACGGCTGGTGTCGGTGCCGAGGCTCTCGGCGAGCTTCTGGGCCTCCAGCTGGAGACGGAGGTTCTCGTCGAGGCGCTCGGGGGCGACACCGTACTGCTGGAGCCAGACCGTCTCCAGCTCCTTGGCGCCGCCGGCCTGCTCCTCCAGTCCGCCGCGCATCTTCTGCACCTCACTGCGGCTGACGGTCACCCCCGCGTCCTGGGCGGCGCGGTGCAGGACCCGGTCCAGGACCATGCTGTGCAGGGTGTCGCGGGTGAGGGTGCCGGTGCGGGCGACGACCTGCTGGTACTGGGTGTCGTCCGGGACGGCGGCCCGCTGCGCCTCGCGCACCTCGTCGACGCGGTTCTCCAGCTGGGCGACGGTGATCCGCTGGTCGCCCACGACGGCCGCCGCTCCCGGATGCGCGTCGTTGCCGCAGGCGGTGAGCAGGGGCGCCGCGGCGGCGATCGCGGCGGTGAGCAGGAGCGCGGTGCGACGGCGGCGGTGCAAGGAAGCCTCCCGTTGGAGATTGTGCGACGGTGCACAAAGTCTTGCGATGATCGATGGTAGGCAGTGGCCCGGCTCTGGCCAACCCATTCGACCAACGATTCACCGGGACTTCGGGCACCGCCGCGCCGTCCGCGCGGTCCACCGGGGAGGGCGCGCGGTCGTCAGCCGCGTACCTGGCCGAGCCACTGGAGGGTGCGCCGGACCTCGGCCGCCACCGGATGGCCGGGGCCGTGCAGGCGCTCCACGTCGTGCAGCAGCCGCACCAGCGTCTCGTGGGCGGCGGCGCGGTCGCCGAGGGCGAGCAGCAGGTGGCCGATGCGGCGGCGGACGTCGTGGGCGAGGTCGGGGTCGCCCGCGACGTACTGGTTCTCGTAGTACGGCAGCAGGGCGCGGTACTCGGCGAGGGCCGCGGCCGGTTCGCCGAGCTGCTCCAGGCACTGGGCGGCGTCGTAGCGGTGGCGCAGGGACTGCGGGTCGGCCTGGCCGGCCTCGGCGGCGCGTTCGTCGGCGAGGCGGCGCAGCTCGGGCAGGGCGCGCCGGTACTGGCCGTCGTCCAGGAGGGTGGCCGCGTACTGCTTGCGCAGGGTGCGCACGACCGGAGAGCGCTCGCCGTGCTGTGCGGCGGCGACGGGCAGGATCGCGCCGAGGATGTCGACGGCCTGGGTGATGCGGCCCTCGCCGAGGAGGCGTTTGACGTCGTCGACGGCTCGGGCGACGTCCGGCTTCTCGGCCTCGGCGACGGGTGGGACGGGTGTCGGCTGCGGTGCGGGGGTGCGGGCCCGGTCCGGCCAGGGGGCGTGCGGGCGTACGAAGGGGCGGGTGGGGTCGAGGGGCCCGCCGGTGGGCATGGAGCGCGCGGGCAGCAGCAGTGCCAGGTGCTCGTAGACCTCCTGGGCGGAGGCGGGGCGGTGCTGCGGGTCCTTGGCGAGCAGGCGCAAGACCAGGGCCTCGAGCGCCTCGGGGACCTCGGGGCGGAGGCGGCGTACGGGCAGCGGGGGCTCGTACAGGTGCCGGTGGAGGACGCCGAGGGCGGTGGAGCCGGCGAACGGGACGTCTCCGCTGAGCAGTTCGTGCAGGAGGACGCCGAGTGCGTAGAGGTCGGTGTAGGGGCCGACGGCACCGCCCATCGCCTGCTCGGGCGCCATGTAGGCGGGCGAGCCTATGGGGGTGCCGGTGTGGGTGAGGCGAGTGGTGTCGGCGTCCATGACGGAGGCGACGCCGAGGTCGAGGACGGTGACGGTGCCGTCCTGCTTCACCATCACGTTGCGGGGCTTGAGGTCGCGGTGGACGATCGGCACGGCGTGCACCGCGCTCAGGACGGCGCACAGCTGCGCGGCCACGGCGACCGCCCACTGCCAGGGGTAGGGGTCGTGTTCGGCGAGGTGGTCGGAGAGGTCGGCGCCGTCGACGTACTGCATGACGAGGAACAGCTCCTCGCCCTCGCTGCCGGCGTCGTGCACGGTGACGAGGCCGGGGTGGTCGACCTGGGCGGTCACCCGGCACTCGCGCACGAACCGGCGGCGCAGTTCCTCGGCCTCCTGGCCGGCCACCTTGTCGGGGCGCAGCAGCTTCACCGCCACGCGCCGGTCGAGCCGTCGGTCGTAGGCCGTCCAGACCTGGCCCATGCCGCCCTGTCCGATGAGCGTGGACAGTTCGTACCGGTCGGCGACGACGCGTCCCGCCGCCACGGTCACCTGGCGTGCTCCTGGCCGCCGTTGCCGCTGCCGTTGCCGTCGTGTTTGCGGAGGTAGTCGCTCAGCTCGTCGAGTTCGGCGCGGACCTGGTCGATGCGGGCGGGCTGGGGGGTGCGCGGGGGCGCCGGGGGCGGGGTGGGCGTCTGCGGCTGCGGGGCCCGGTACGGGGGCGGGGGCTGCTGCGGGGCCGCCTGCGGGGGTACGGGGGTGTAGGGGTACGCGGGCTGCGGGTGTCCGTATCCGGTGGCCGGGGACCCGGGCGGCGGGTAACCGGTGTGGAGGGGCGCCTGGTGGTGCCGGATGTCCGCGTAGAGGAAGTAACCGGCGCACGCGCAGGCGTTGAGCAACAGGATGACCATGCCCGTGGTGCCCTTCGGCGTGCTGAAGTCGTCCGTGTTGTCCGTGGCGAGCAGGCTGAAGCTGATCACCAGGACGACGGCCGACGCGCCGAAGGCCCACCAGTCGCGCGGTCTGCGGGAGACGATGGCCGCGTAGAGGGTCGATATCCAGGCGAGGAACCCGAGGCTCAGCAGGGGGAGCGCCACGAAGAAGACGCGCAGCAGGACCAGCACCGCGGTGTGGGGGCGGCGCTGCGGCGGTGGCGGCACAAAGCCCTGGCCGTGCATGACTTCTCCTGAAGGCCTGACGAGGCGGACACACCGGAAGGTCCCGTGTGGGGACGAGCGTATAGGCCGACACGGACAAGCGGTCCCGGGTTGTACCGAACCGTTGTCGTGCTGGTCACTTCCCGTGCCCGGGCCGTCGGACGGGTCGTCCGTGGGGCCGTGGATCAAGGCCGTCGGACGGGCTTTCGGTGGGCCATCGACCGGGTGGTCGCCGGGCAGTTGCCGGGCAGACCGTCAGTCCGGGGCCACCGAGCCGTCCGTGAGCCCGTCGTACATGCCCCGTACGAGCTGGTCGCCGAGGCGGCCCGCGCGTTTGAGGGCCCGGTCGAACTCGTCGAGGGCGCGGAAACGGGCGCCGTAGCGGTGCTGGGCGTCGAGCGGGAGCCGCGGCAGCTGGAGGCGGCGTACGTCGAGGCGGGTGGCGGTGGAGGCGTAGCTGCTGGCCTGGCGGTTGTTGGCGGTGCCGCGCAGAAAGCCGGCGAGGAACCAGGGGTCGAGCGCGGCCTGGTCGGGGCGCAGGAGGACCAGGTTGCGCCCCAGGGCGGCGCCCGCGGTGGCGTCGTCGACCACGCGCGCGACGGAGCCGCCGCCGAGGACCGGGACGACGACGTCGCCGGGTTCGGTGAGCACGGGTTCCTCGTCGCTCTCCGGGAGGGTGCCGGAGGGGCCGGTGCCGGAGAGGACGTCGTGGTCGGTGAGCACGGGCACGCGCGCGTGGCCGCCGTGGGTGCCGGTGCGCACCACCAGGGCGCCACCGCGGACGAGTTCGCCGACGGTGGTGAGCGGCCAGCGGGGCGCGGGCTGTGCGGGGTCGTGGGCGGGGGCGGGGGTGAGGTCGGCGGCCAGGCGCAGGGTCTCACCGAGGCGTTCGCGTACGTCCGTGAGGCGTCCGGCGCCGTCGGCGGCCGTGGGGGGCGGCAGATGGCGGGCGGGTGAGAGGTCGACGTCGTCGTCGAGGAGGGCGATGACGGGCAGCGAACGGGCCAGGCCGGGCCGTTCGTCGAGACGCCCGGCGCCGTCGAAGTCCCGCCAGGCGTCCAGCACGGCGTCCCGCACGGCCCGCCAGTCGGGGCCGCCCCGTCCCTCGCCGGCGAACTGCCCCACGTCGGCGAGCAGCACCTCGGGCTGCGCGGGCGCCTTGTCGGGCCGGCGCAGCACCCACAGGTGGAGCGCGATGTTGTACGGCGGCGCCGCGCCGACCGGCAGCGCGACCACGGCCCGCAGCGCGCCCCGGCGCAGCAGATCGGCGCGGACGCGGCGGCCGGAGCGGCGGGAGGCGGCGGCGGGCGGCATGAGGAGGACGGCGGTACCGCCGTCCCGCAGGCGGGCGAGGGCGTGCTGCACCCAGGCCAGCTCGGACTCGGTGCGGGCCGGGAAGCCGTACTCCCACCGTGCGTCGTAGGCGAGTTCGTCGTGTCCCCAGTTGCGCTCGTTGAACGGCGGGTGGCACAGGACGGCGTCGGCGCGCAGCTCGGGGAAGGCGTCGGCGCGCAGGGTGTCGCCGGCCGCGGCGCGGATGCCGGCCCGGGTGTGCAGGGCGAGCCGGAGCCCGGTGAGCGCGGCGAGGTCGGGGACGGCGTCCTGGGCGTGCAGTCGCTGGTCGGCCTGTTCCGGCCGGGGAGCCGGGCCGTCCGGCGCGGCGGCGCGCAGGAGGGCACCGGTGCCGCAGGCGGGGTCGAGGACCGTACGGGCGGGGCCGGCGAGGTCCGCCATCAGGCCGGCGAGGTCGGCGGGGGTGAGCGTGTACTGGCGGGGGTTGGCGTCGAGGTGCCGGCCGAGCAGGAACTCGAAGGTCTGCCGGGCTCCGAGTTCGGAGGCCAGTTCCGCGGCGCCTCGGAGGAGGGGGGTCGAGGGGAGGAGGGACGGCCGGACCTCCGTCGGCGCCGACGAGAATCCCGGCGGCGCGAAGGCGGACGGTGACGCGAAGGCGGACGGCAAGGCGGACGCCAAACCCGCCGAGGACAAGGCCGTCGAGAAGGCGTCCCAGGCCGAGCAGTTCAAGGCGTTCGTGGGGAAGAACGGGACCGCCGCGGAGAAGGACGCCGTGTCCCACGTCACCAAGGTGCAGGGCGCCGAGGAGCAGAACGACGTCCTCGACTCGGCCGACGTCTACACCGACTTCACCGGCGGAATCATGGGCGAGGGGACGGGCCCGGCCAACCTCATCGCCTCCGCGTTCGCCGACTGGAAGCAGAGCGAGAACGGTCTCGTCACCGTCTACGACGCCGACGGCGAGCTGCTCGGCAACGGCAACTTCTGACCGCCGGTTCCGGCCGCCGGGCTCCGGCCGCCCGCCCGGCGGCCACGAGCCTCGAAGATCACCGCACACGGCGCGGGGTCGCGGTCGCCGCCGGAACGGGGGGGAGCCGGTCATGCGTCGTCAGGTCACAACGCGTGCCGCATCCACACGTTCGGCTCGACGTACACCGCGTACCCGCGCTCGGGTTCACAGCGCACCGGCACCAGGGCGCCGGGGACCTCGACGTCCCCGGCGGTGTCGAAGGGCAGCCCGGTCCAGCTCCGCCACTGCTCCAGCGAACCGGAGACGGTCATGGAGGCCGGGGCCACGGAGTCGAGGGTGGCGCCGGCCCGGGCGTGGACGCGCAGCCACGGGTCGTGGGGCAGACCGTCGGGACGCAGGCGGCGGGCGTACTCCTCGATGGGGGCGTGCGGTTCGAGGTGCTTGGCGCTGGGGCGGACGGGGGCGACGACCTCACGGAAACCGCGGGCACGGGCGTTGTCCCGCATGGCGGCGAGCATCCGGCCGGAGAGACCCCGCCCTTGCGCGTGCGGGGCGACGGTGACGGAGATGGCGCTGACGGTGTCGGTGGGGTCACCCCGGCGCAGGTCGCCGAAGGCCCAGACGAGCACCTCGCCCCACCCCCGGGCGGGCAGGGTGCCGCGCCCTTCGCGGTGCAGGGCGAACGGCACGCTGTGGCCGTGGGCGACGACCTCACCGTGCTCGTCCTCGGCGAACTGCACGTACTCCGGCAGTTCGGCGGCGATGCGCGGGTAATGGGCGTTGCCCGACAGGTCCTCCACGGCGAAGGCGGGCCAGCTGTCGGCCATGGCGCGGACCCGGTCCACCATCTCCGGGCGCTCGGCGAGGCTCGATATCTTCAGCTCCATGCGGTCACCGTAGCCAGGACGGCCGACGCCCCGGAAACGGATTTCGGCACGGCCGACGGCCCGAAATCAGCGTTCACCGACCCCCCGGCTCCCCCGCGTCAACCGCCGCACTGCCGCACTGCCGCAGCATCGTCTGCCGGTCCGGTGCGGTCACCGCGAGTTCGTACTTGACGGCGACCTGCGCGAACCGCACCGCGTACGCGCACCTGACCGACTTGTTCGGCGGCAGCCAGGACGCCGGGCCGGAATCCCGCTTGGCGGAGTTGGCGCGGCCCTCGACGGGGAGGAGGTTGAGCGGGTCGTTGGCCAGTTGCTCGCGCTTGCTCTCCGCCCACCGCGAGGAACCCATCTGCCAGCTGTAGGACAGGGGCACGACGTGGTCGATCTGGACCTCGCTCGCGTCCTGCTTGCGCCACTCGATGGTGGTGCGGGTGTACGGGTCGTCCAGCGTCATGGCGACGACCACGCAGTCGGAGCCGGAGCGGAAGCGCAGGTCCTGGCCATCGCGTTTCAGCAGGTCGTTCCGCGTGTCACAACCGTTCCTCGCCAGCGGTACGCCCTCCACCGAGTCCATCCACGCGTACCCGAACTCGTCGCGGTCGTAGCCCGTCCGGGGGCCGCGTCCCTTGGTGCGCAGGCCGTCGATGAGGTCCCGGGCCGCCGCCTTCTGGGCGTCGCCCGTGATCGGGGCGAGGCCGGGTTCGGTTCCGTCCGGGTTGCGCAGGGGGCTGACGGCCCGTCCCGCCGCCGGTGCCTCGGCGCCGCCACCGGGCGGCGAGGACCCCTCACCACCCGGGCCCTCGCAACCGGTGACCAGCGCCACGGCGAGGACCGCGACCGCGGCCCCTCCGGTACGGATCCTGCTGTGCCGCGTCATGCGTGCCCTCCCCTTGCCGTTCGCCGTACCACCGTAGCGACGGAGAGGTCCAGACCATAGAGGTCCTAAATGGCCCTTAGCGGGCATATGGGCTATATCTGTCGTACGGTCGACTGTGAGTCACGTCCCGGAAGGAGCTCTGCATGGGCATCCTCGACAAGATGAAGAGCATGGCCGGCAAGGACAAGGACAGGTCCAGGAAGATGTCCGACGCCGCCGAGCAGCAGGTCAACCAGAGGACCGGTGGCAAGCACAAGAAGCAGGTCGACTCCGCGCAGCAGCAGGCCGAGGGCAAACTCGGCTTCGGGCGCGAGCAGGGTGGCCCCGATCAGCGGTAGAGCACTTCCGCGCCGCGCACACACCGAAGCCGTCCACGGGACCTGTCCCCGTGGACGGCTTCGGGCGTGACGGCTTCGCGCGGGGACGGTGTCCCGGGCGGGAGACCGCGACCCGCCGGTCCGGCGGCTGACTACGACCCGAGGATCGAGGTCAGGAACTCCCCCACCCAGCCCAGCAACTCGCGTCCGACCAGCGGCTTGCCGCCCACCTTCGCGGTCTTCGGACGCGGCACGAGGACCTGGCGGGCGCCCGCCTTGATGACGCTGCCGGGGTAGAGCCGCTTCAGCCTCAGCTCCTGAGACTCGCGCAACTCCACCGGCGCGAACCGGATGTTGTTGCCCTGGAGCACGATCTCACCGACGGCGCACGCCCGCGCGAGCATGCGCAGCCCCGCCACCAGGAGCAGGTTCTCCACCGGTTCCGGCAGCTTGCCGTAGCGGTCGACGAGTTCCTCGCGTACGGCCTTGACGTCCTCCTCGCTGTTGGCGGAGGCGATGGACCGGTACGCCTGGAGCCGCAGCCGCTCGCCGGGGGCGTAGTCGTGCGGGACGTGCGCGTCGACCGGCAGCTCGATCTTGACCTCCAGCGGCGGCTCCTCCTCCACACCGCCCTCCAGGGAGGCGCGGTAGTCGGCGACGGCCTCGCCGACCATCCGCACGTACAGGTCGAAGCCGACGCCCGCGATGTGGCCGGACTGCTCGCCGCCGAGCAGGTTGCCGGCGCCGCGGATCTCCAGGTCCTTCATCGCCACGTACATGCCCGCGCCCATCTCGGTGTGCTGGGCGATGGTGGCGAGCCGCTCGTGCGCGGTCTCGGTCAGCGGCTTCTCCGGCGGGTAGAGGAAGTAGGCGTAGCCGCGCTCGCGGCCTCGGCCGACCCGGCCGCGCAGCTGGTGGAGCTGGCTGAGGCCGAAGTTGTCGCCGCGCTCGACGATGAGGGTGTTGGCGTTGGAGATGTCGATGCCGGACTCGACGATGGTCGTGGAGACCAGGACGTCGAACTTCTTCTCCCAGAAGTCGACGACGACCTGTTCCAGCGCCTGCTCGGACATCTGGCCGTGGGCGGTGGCGATGCGCGCCTCGGGCACGATCTCGCGCAGCTTGGCCGCCGCGCGGTCGATGGACTCGACGCGGTTGTGGATGTAGAAGACCTGTCCCTCGCGCAGCAGCTCGCGGCGGATGGCGGCGCCGATCTGCCGGTGCTCGTAGGGGCCGACGAAGGTCAGCACCGGATGGCGCTCCTCCGGCGGGGTGGTGATCGTCGACATCTCGCGGATACCGGTGACCGCCATCTCCAGGGTGCGCGGGATGGGGGTGGCGGACATGGTGAGCACGTCGACGTTGGCGCGGAGCTTCTTCAGCTGCTCCTTGTGCTCGACGCCGAAGCGCTGCTCCTCGTCGACGATGACCAGGCCCAGGTCCTTGAACTTCGTCTCGGAGGAGAAGAGCCGGTGGGTGCCGATGACGAGGTCCACCGAGCCCTCGCGGAGCCCTTCCAGGGTCGCCTTCGCCTCGGTGTCGCTCTGGAAGCGGGACAGCGCCCTCACGTTCACCGGGAACTGCGCGTACCGCTCGCTGAACGTGCCGAAGTGCTGCTGCACCAGCAGGGTCGTCGGGACGAGGACGGCGACCTGCTTGCCGTCCTGGACGGCCTTGAAGGCGGCGCGGACCGCGATCTCCGTCTTGCCGTAGCCGACGTCGCCGCAGATCAGGCGGTCCATGGGGACGGTCTTCTCCATGTCCTCCTTGACCTCGGCGATGGTGGTGAGCTGGTCCGGGGTCTCCGCGTACGGGAAGGCGTCCTCCAGCTCGCGCTGCCAGGGGGTGTCCGCACCGAAGGCGTGCCCCGGTGCCGCCATGCGGGCGCTGTAGAGCTTGATCAGGTCGGCGGCGATCTCCTTGACCGCCTTCTTCGCACGGGCCTTGGTCTTGGTCCAGTCCGCTCCGCCGAGGCGGTGCAGGGTGGGCGCCTCGCCGCCGACGTACTTGGTGATCTGCTCCAGCTGGTCGGTGGGGATGTACAACCGGTCACCGGGCTGGCCGCGCTTGGCGGGGGCGTACTCCACCACCAGGTACTCGCGGGTGGCGCCCTGCACGGTGCGCTGGACCATCTCGATGTAGCGGCCCACGCCGTGCTGCTCGTGGACGATGTGGTCGCCCGCCTCCAGGGTGAGCGGGTCGATGGTCTTGCGGCGCCGGGCCGGCATCCGGGCACCCTCGCGGCCCGCGGCCTTCTGGCCGGTCAGGTCGGTCTCGGTGAGGACGGCGAGCTTGAGCGCCCGGTCGACGAAGCCGTGGTCGACCGAGCCGCAGGAGACGTGCACGACGGAGGGGCCGAGGGTCGTGAGGTCGCTGTCGAGCCGGGCCGGGATGCCTTCGCCGCCGAGGACCTCGACGGTGCGGGCGGCCGGGCCGTGGCCCTCGGTGAGGTAGACCGCGCGCCAGCCGTCGGCGAGCCAGCCCTTGGTGTCGGCCAGCGCCTTCGCGGTGTCCCCGCGGTAGGTCTCGGGGGCGTGCATGCCGAGCTTGAGGGTGTCGGCGTCCTCCAGCGCGTCGTCGGCGGCGAAGGGCGAGACGGACCACCACATCATGTCCAGCTCGCGGGCCCGCTCCCGGACGTCCGCGATGGACCACAGCGAGGCCGCGTCCACGTCGATCGGCGCCTCGCCCCCGCCCGCGGTGGCCGCCCAGGAGGCCTGGAGGAACTCCTGGCTGGTGGCCACCAGGTCGGCGGCCCGCGTGCGCACCCGCTCGGGGTCGCAGACCACGGCCATCGCGCCCTTGGGCAGCACGTCGAGCAGCAGTTCCATGTCGTCGACGAGGACCGGGGCCAGGGACTCCATGCCCTCGACGGCGATGCCCTCGGCGATCTTGCCGAGCAGCTCGCCCAGCTCGGGGTGGGCCTCGGCGAGGACGCGGGCCCGCTCGCGCACGTCGTCGGTGAGCAGCAGCTCGCGGCAGGGCGGGGCCCACAGGCCGTGCTCGGCGACCTCCAGGGAGCGCTGGTCGGCGACCTTGAAGTAGCGGATCTCCTCGACGTCGTCACCCCAGAACTCCACGCGCAGCGGGTGTTCCTCGGTGGGCGGGAAGACGTCGAGGATGCCGCCGCGCACGGCGAACTCGCCGCGCTTCTCCACCAGCTCCACGCGCGCGTACGCCGCGGCCGCCAGGGCCTGGACGATCTCCTCCAGGTCGGCGCTCTGTCCGGAGCGCAGCGCCACCGGCTCCAGGTCGCCGAGGCCCTTGACCTGCGGCTGGAGCACGGAGCGCACGGGGGCGACGACGACCGAGACCGGTCCGGTCTCGGGGTCGTCGGCGCGGGGGTGGGCGAGGCGGCGCAGGACGGCCAGGCGGCGGCCGACGGTGTCGCTGCGCGGGCTGAGGCGCTCGTGCGGGAGGGTCTCCCAGGAGGGGTACTCCACGACCCCCTCCGGCGGCAGCAGAGAACGCAGGGCCGCCGCCAGGTCCTCCGCCTCACGTCCCGTCGCCGTCACCGCCAGCACGGGGCGGCTGGTCTCGCGGGCCAGCGCGGCGACCGAGAAGGCGCGGGCGGCGGGCGGGCCGACCAGGTCGACGTGCATGCGGTTGCCGTCTGCGGCCGCCGAGATCGCTTCCGCGAGGGCGGTGTCCTTGACGACGGCGTCGAGCAGACCGTGCAGGCTCATGGAGGGGGTGCTTCCGTCCTGGGGTGTAGTCCGTGGGGTCCGGGGTGCCCGGGACACCGCGATTGTCTCTGGATTGTCCCGGTGATACCGGTTGTTCCGCGGTGTCCGTGGGTTCCGTGGGTTCCGTCTGAAAATGTGCAACGCGAGTAACCCGGCGGGGTGAGGGCCGGGGGTCTCCAGCGTACGACGCCGGGCGGACCGGCGCCGGGGCCTGTGGACGACGCCCGGCGCCGCGTCGTCCGGCGTGCGCGGACCGTCCCCGCACGAAAGCGCCCGGCGCCGGAGTCCTCAGGACTTCCGGCGCCGGGCGCGCGCCCCCGCAACCCCCGTGTGCGGCGGCTTTCGGTCGCTACTCCGTCGCGATGGCGTTCAGGACGTTCATCCGGCCCGCGCGGAAGGCCGGGACGAGCGCCGCGAACAGGCCCACGAAGGCCGATCCGACGAAGACGCCGATGATCGTCGGCCAGGGGATGTCGAGGACGTTCAGTCCCTCCAGGGCGAGCAGCTTCTGCGCCGTGGCGCCCCAGCCCATGCCCAGCCCCAGGCCCAGCAGGGCGCCGAAGAGGGCGATGACGACGGACTCCATGCGGATCATCCGGCGCAGCTGGCGGCGGGAGAGGCCGATCGCCCGCATGAGGCCGATCTCGCGGGTCCGCTCGACCACCGACAGGGCCAGCGTGTTCACCACTCCGAGGACGGCGACGATGATCGCCAGGGCGAGCAGGCCGTAGACCATGTTCAGCAGCTGGCCGATCTGGTCCTTCAGCTCCTGCTTGTAGTCGGTCTGGTCGGCCACCTGGTACTGCGGGTAGGGGGCCATCGACTTCTTCAGCGCCGCGTACGCCTGCTCCGCCTGGCCGTCCGCGGCCTTGGCGAACATGATCGTGTTCGGCGGGACGCTGTCGGCCGGCAGGTACTTCCGCATCGTCTCGATGCTGATGTACCGCGCGCCCTGGTCGATGGCCACGTCGTCGGACGTGATCGCGGCGACCTTCAGCTCGGCGGTCTCGCCGCCCTTGAAGGCGACGGAGATCGTGTCGCCGACGTGCACGTCGTGCTCGGTCGCGTAGTCCGAGCCGACCGACATCGCGTCGGCGCCGTAGGCGGCGGTCAGCTCACCCTCGGTCGTCGCGCGGTTCACGTCCTCGGCGTAGGTCGGGTCGGCGGCCGTGATGCCCTCGTCGTCCTTCTTGCCGTCGGGCGAGGTCAGGGTGGCGTCGACCATCTTGTAGCGGGTGACGTGGTCCAGGCCGGGCGTCTCCCGCATCGCCTTCTCGGCCTGCGGCACGATCCGCTGGCTGCCCTGGACGATGAAGTCCGCGCCGACCGTCTTGTCCAGCTCGCTGGTGGCCGAGGCGACCATGGAGGAGCCGACCACCGACAGGCAGGCCACCAGCGCGAGGCCGATCATCAGGGCGGCGCCCGTGGCCCCGGTGCGGCGCGGGTTGCGCAGGGCGTTGCGCTCGGCCAGGCGGCCCACCGGACCGAAGGCCCGCAGCAGCACCACGCTGATCGCCCGGACCACGATGCCGGCCAGCAGCGGCCCGATGACGACGAAGCCGATGAGGGACAGCACGATGCCCGCGCCGAGCATCAGCGAACCCTCGCTCGCCTTGTCGGCTCCGGCGGCCGCGAGCAGGGCGGCGGCACCGGCACCGGTGAGGACCAGGCCGATCAGACCGCGTATCCAGCCGGCCTTGCCGTCGGCGGGCGTACCGGCGTCGCGCAGGGCGGCCATCGGGGAGATCTTGCCGGCGCGGCGGGCGGGCAGGTAGGCGGCCAGGACGGTGACGACGATGCCGAGGACCAGGCCGACCACGGGGGTGGCCGTCTTGACGGTCAGGTCGTCGGTGGACAGGTTCATGCCCGCCGTCGACATCAGCTTCATCAGGCCGACGGCGATCCCGACACCGGCCGCGACGCCGAGGACCGAGCCGACGACGCCGAGGAGCAGCGCCTCGACCAGCACCGAGCGGTTGACCTGGCTCCGGGAGGAGCCGACGGCCCGCATGAGGCCGATCTCGCGGGTGCGCTGGGCGACCAGCATGGAGAAGGTGTTGATGATCAGGAAGATGCCGACCAGGAACGCGATTCCGGCGAAGCCGAGCATCGCGTACTTGATGACGTTCATGAACTCGCCGAGTTCCTTGCGGTTCTCGTCGGAGTTCTCCTTCGCCGTCTGCACCTTGAAGGTGCCGTCCGTGGCCCCGGAGACGCTCTGTTTGAGCCGCGCGTCGGAGACACCGTCCGCGGCGGTGACGTTGAACTGGGTGAACCGGCCGGTGGCGCCGAGCAGTTCGCGCTGGGCGGTGGCCGTGTCGAAGTAGACGACGGCGGCGCCGGGGTTGGTCACCGTGAAGGAGGCGATGCCGACGATCCTCGCCTTGAAGTCGCCGGTCTGCGCGATGGTGCGCAGTTCGTCGCCGAGCTTCAGGTCGTGCTTGTCGGCGGTGTCGGCGTCGACCATGGCCTCGGTCGGCCCGCGGGGGGCGTGCCCGGAGGTGATCTCCATCGACCGCAGGTCGTTCTTCGTCCAGTTGCCGGCGATGGTCGGGGCGCCGCTGGTGGCGCCCACGTTGTCGTTGTCGGCGTCGACGACGGTCACGTTCATGGAGGCGACCGCGCCCTCGGCGGACTCGACGCCCTCGGCCTTGCGGACCTGCTCCAGGGCGGACGCGGGCAGCGCCGCGGGCACGCCGTTCTGCGGGGTCTCCTCGCTCTTGGCGTCCTTCGGCATGACCGTCACGTCCGACGACGTGACCGCGAAGAGCTTGTCGAAGGTGGTGTTCATGGTGTCGGTGAACACCAGGGTGCCGCATACGAACGCCACCGACAGCAGCACGGCCACCGCGGAGAGCGCCATGCGGCCCTTGTGCGCGAAGAAGTTGCGCATCGAGGTCTTGACGACGGTCATGACGTGCGCCCCCGGGCGTCGAAGTCCTTCATGCGGTCGAGGACGGTGTCCGCGGTCGGCTCGTACATCTCGTCCACGATGCGGCCGTCGGCGAGGTACAGGACCCGGTCCGCGTAGCTGGCGGCGACCGGGTCGTGGGTGACCATCACGATGGTCTGCCCCAGTTCGGTGACCGACCGGCGCAGGAAGCCCAGCACCTCGGCGCCGGCGCGCGAGTCGAGGTTTCCGGTCGGTTCGTCACCGAAGATGATCTCGGGCCGCGCGGCCAGTGCCCGCGCCACCGCGACGCGCTGCTGCTGGCCGCCGGAGAGCTGGTTCGGCCGGTGCTTCAGCCGCCCGGCGAGCCCCACGGTCTCGACGACCCGGTCCAGCCACGCGCGGTCGTACTTGCGGCCGGCGATGTCCATGGGCAGCGTGATGTTCTCGATCGCGTTCAGCGTCGGGAGCAGGTTGAAGGCCTGGAAGATGAAGCCGATCCGGTCCCGGCGCAGCTGCGTGAGCTTCTTGTCCTTCAGGCCGGTGATCTCGGTCTCGTCCAGGTAGATCTTCCCGCCGGTGACGGTGTCCAGGCCGGCCAGGCAGTGCATCAGCGTCGACTTGCCGGACCCCGACGGGCCCATGATCGCGGTGAACTGGCCGCGGGCGATGTCCACGTCCACGTGGTCGAGGGCGACGACCCGGGTCTCGCCCGACCCGTAGGCCTTCACGACCTGCCGCGCTCGCGCGGCAACGGCCGTACGCCCTCCAGTGTCCCCGTGCCTGGGAATGGTTACGGCCGATGTCATGTCAAGTCTCCTATGTCGGTCATCGTCCGGGCCGCCGGTGCCGGCGGTGGACGCCGCGCGCTACCGCTTCGCGTGGACGTGCGTGGAACGTGTCGCTGCTACGTCGAGAAGTCTGGCCGGAACCAGGGGTCGGGCGCGCTGAGGTTCAGCGCACTCTTCCGCTGGGGAAAACCCCACCCCCGTGGGTCCGGTTCGCCGCCCCCCAGCGGCGTAAAGCCAGACTAAGGACGCGCGCGGGCCGTCTCGTCCTCCGTCGGTACGAACCCTCCCCGACCCCTGGTACGGAGGTACCCCTAGGGGCAGTCCACCCTCCGGGGGAGGTGGTCTCGGGGTAGGCCTCCCCCCTTGGTCGCACCGAGCCTCACCCTGCCGTCGCACCGGTATCAAGTGGCAAGCTGATCCCGGCGGATGGATGCAGGGGGAACGCAAGGGAGGGCACCCGGGTGGACGGCGTGGACGGCGTGGAGAGCACCAGGCCGGCGACACACGGCGCCGAGCGGGGTACGGGCCCGGACCGGCGCGGTCCGGTCGTCGCTGCCCTGATGCTCGCCATGGCGCTGGCGGCGCTGGACGCCACGATCGTCTCCACCGCCGTCCCGCAGATCGTGGGCGACCTCGGCGGCTTCTCCCTCTTCTCCTGGCTCTTCTCCGGCTACCTGCTGGCCGTCACGGTCACGCTGCCCGTCTACGGCAAGCTCTCCGACACCTTCGGCCGCAAACCGGTCCTGGTGGCGGGGGCGGCGCTGTTCCTCCTCGGCTCCCTGCTGTGCGCGCTCGCCTGGAACATGGGCGCGCTGATCGCCTTCCGGGTCCTGCAGGGGCTGGGCGGCGGCGCCCTCCAGGGCACCGTGCAGACCCTCGCCGCCGACCTGTACCCGCTTCAGGAGCGGCCGAAGATCCAGGCCAGGCTGTCCACGGTGTGGGCCCTCTCCGCGGTCACCGGCCCCGGCATCGGCGGCCTGCTGGTCGCCTACGCCGACTGGCGCTGGATCTTCCTCGTCAACCTGCCCGTCGGCGCGCTCGCCCTGTGGCTGATCGTCCGTCACCTGCACGAGCCGGCGCGGGAGCGGCGCACCGCGCGCGCACGGGTCGACTGGGCGGGCGCGCTGGCCGTCTTCGCCTGCGGCGGCGTGCTGCTCGCCGCCCTGGTGCAGGGCGGGGTGGCCTGGCCGTGGCTGTCGGCTCCCTCGCTCGCCCTGTTCGGGACGGGTCTCGCGCTGCTGGCGGCCGTGGTGGTGATCGAGCGCCGGGCGGTGGAGCCGATCATCCCCGGCTGGGTGTGGCGCCGCCGTACGATCGCCGCGGTGAACCTGGCGCTCGGCGCGCTGGGCGTGCTGATGGTGGCGCCGGCCGTGTTCCTGCCCACCTACGCCCAGTCGGTGCTGGGTCTGGCGCCCGTGGCGGCCGGCTTCGTGCTCTCCGTGTGGACGCTGAGCTGGCCGGTGTCGGCGGCCCTGAGCCAGCACGTGTACCGCAGGATCGGCTTCCGGAACACGGCGGTGCTCGGCATCGGCGCCGCGGCCCTGCTCCTGTTCGCCTTCCCCTTCCTGCCCTACCCCGGCGAGGCCTGGCAGCCGGCCCTGCTGATGCTGCTGCTCGGCGCCGCGCTCGGCCTGTTCCAGCTGCCGCTCATCGTGGGGGTCCAGTCCACGGTCGGCTGGTCGGAGCGGGGCACCGCGACCGCGTCGATCCTCTTCTGCCGGCAGACCGGACAGACGCTCGGCGCGGCGGCCTTCGGCGCGATCGCCAACGGGGTACTGGCGGCGCGGCTGGGCGGGACGGGCGGCGACCTCGGGAACGG
Organism: Streptomyces sp. NPDC041968; assembly: GCF_055589025.1. Taxonomy (NCBI): domain Bacteria; kingdom Bacillati; phylum Actinomycetota; class Actinomycetes; order Kitasatosporales; family Streptomycetaceae; genus Streptomyces; species Streptomyces sp. NPDC041968. Next base: position 109,481 of record NZ_JBVJCB010000013.1, read on the forward strand.
CGAGCACGGGACCGGCGAGGCCGTCGACGTCGGGGCCGGTGAGCACGGGGCCGGTGCGCTCGACTCGGTGACGAGGGCGCTGGACTCGGGGGCCGCCCACGAGCCCGTACGGCGGGCGATCGCCGACGCCGTGCACGCGGTGTACTGGGGCGCGGCGGGTGCGGCGGCGCTGGCGTTCCTGGTGCTGCTCGTGGTGGCGCCACGCCGGTTCCCGGTGCTGAAGGACTGAGGTCCCGCGGGCCGGCACCCTCGGAAAGGCCCAGCTCAACGCGGGTACCACCGCCCGATCGGACCGCTCGGCGCATACCGACCGACCAGTTGGGCCAAAACTCAGCGCTCCACGTGACCGGCGAGTAACGTGCGTGGCCCGCCGCCCCCACCTCCCTGCGGTCCGCCGCACCGGACCCGAGCCGCGCAAGGAGCACCGGGATGTCCTACGACCCGTCCCCGTCGTACCCGCACCGGCCCCCACCACCCCCGCAGCAACGCCCGCCCTACCCGTCCCACGCCCCCGCCCCGTCCCCCCACGGCGCCCGCCCCCGGCGACCGGCGGAGCCGTTCCCCTCCCCCTTCGCCGCCCCCGCCTCCCGACAGGCGCCGCGCCGGGCCGCGCTCGGGCACCACAGCGACCTTCGGGTCCTGCGCAGCGCCTACCGCTGGCAGCGCCGCACCGCCACGCTCACCGCGCTCGGCTACTTCACCCTGTTCCTGCTCCTGTCCGCCTACGCGCCCGGCCTCATGAGCGGGTCCCTCGTCGGCGGAGTACCCACCGGCCTGATGCTCGCCCTGGCCCAACTGCCCGTCACCTGGCTGGCGATAGCGCTGTACGAGCACACCGCCCGCCGGCGTGTCGACCCGCTCGCGGACCGCATCCGCAAGGAGGCCGAACTGGATGCCCGGCGGAGGGCGGCACGATGACGGAGTTCAGCGGCAACGCCCAGACCATGTCCCTGGTCGGCTTCACCACCGTCGCCACCATCACGCTGCTGCTGTGCGTGATGACCGGCCCCGACCGGGACGACCTCGACGAGTTCTACACCGGCTACGGCTCACTGTCCCCGATGCGCAACGGCCTGGCGATCGCCGGCGACTACATCTCGGCCGCGACCGTGCTCGGCACCAGCGGCGTCATCGCCCTCTTCGGCCACGACGGCGTCGTCCTGGCGCTCAGCACCGCCCTGTCGCTGATGCTGCTGATGTTCCTGCTGGCCGAACCCCTGCGTAACGCGGGCCGCTTCACCATGGGCGACGCGCTCGCCCGGCGGATGCCCGGACGCGGCGTCCGCGTCGCCGCCTGCGCGGTGACCCTCGCGGCGCTGCTCCCGCTGATGCTGGTACAGCTCGCGGGCGCCGGCCAACTGCTCGCCTTCGTCCTCGGCTTCTCCGGCGAGTCGCTGGAGACCGGCTGCATCGTCGGCCTGGGCGTACTGATGATCAGCTACGCCGCGATCGGCGGGATGAAGGGCACTGCCCTCATCCAGATCCTCAAGATCGTGATGCTGCTCGGTTCGGGCACGGTGGTCGCCGCACTGATCCTGAACCGCTTCGACTGGGACCCGGGCGCCCTGTTCGACGCGGCGGCTGACCGCAGCGGTGCGGGTGAGGCGTTCCTGAACTCCGGCCTCCAGTTCGCGGGCGGACCGCTCCCCGAGGTGGACATGGTCACCGCGCACCTGACCGTCGTCCTCGGCGGCGCCTGCCTCCCCCACGTCACCATGCGCATGTACACCGCGTCCTCGGCCCGCCAGGTGCGCCGCTCGATGTCCTGGGCGGTGTCGGCCGTGGCGCTGTTCGTCCTGGTCATCACGGTCGTCGGCTTCGGCGCGGCGGCCCTGGTAGGACGGGAGACCGTCACGGGCGTCGACCCGCAGGGCAACACCGCCTACCTGCTGGGCTCCCAGGCGGCGTTCGGCGCCCAGGTGTCCACGGCGGAGACGTTCCTGTTCACGACGGTCACCACGGCCGTCTTCCTCACCCTGCTCGCCTCCGTCGGCGGGATGATCCTCGCCTGCGCCAACTCCCTCGCCCACGACGTGTTCGCCGCCCGCGTCCGGGAGCTGTCACCGCGCCGCGAGATGGCCCTCGCCCGCGTCTCGGCCCTGGCGGTGGGCGTCCCCGCGATCGTCCTCGCGACCCTCGTCCAGCACCGCAGCCTCCAGCCCCTGGTCACCCTGTCCTTCTGCCTGGGCGCCTCGGCCCTCGCCCCCGCCCTCGTCTACGGCCTCTTCTGGCGCCGCTACACCCGCACCGGACTGCTCAGCACCCTGATCGGCGGCTCGCTGGCCGTCCTGCTGCTGATGCCGGGCACCAACCTGGTCTCCGGCTCACCCGTCTCCGCCTTCCCCAACGCCGACTTCAACTGGTTCCCGTTCACCACCACGGGCCTGGTCACCATCCCGCTCGGCTTCGCCTTCGGCTGGCTGGGGACGGTGCTGTCGGGCCGGCGCAAGGCGGAGGAGCAGCGCCGCGCCTACGAGGCCGTGGAGGGCTGGATCCTGGCCGGAGCGGTCCGCCGGGGCGAGTGAGGCGCGGCACTCCCGGAGCCGCGGCCGGGAGCCCCGCGCCTCACTCCACCGCCCGCCCCGTCAGCGCGCTGAGGTTGCTGCGCACGGAGGCCATCTGGGCCTGGAGTTCGTCCCACCGCTCCCCGTGCTCGCGCAGCACCCGCTCCGTCTCACGGGCGATCCGCTCCTGCCGCGCCCGGGCCTCGGCGACCACCTCGGCCGCCCGGGCCCGGGCCTCCTCCTGCCGCCTCGCGGCGGCCTCCTCTGCGGCGGCCAGGGCCCGCCGCGCCGCGTCCACGCCCTGCTCGGCGCGGGCCACCAGCTCCGCGTGGCGGGCGTCCAGGGCCCGCACCCGCTCGTCGTGCTCGCGCTCGGCCGCGGCGCGCCGCCCGGCGTGCTCCCTGTCCTGCTCGGCCAGCATCCCGGTGGTCCGCCCCCGCATGTCCCGCAGGGCCGCCAACGCCTCCGCACGCCCGGACCTCACCTCGCGTCGCGCCTCGATCCGCGCCTCGTCGGCCTCCGCACGCGCCGCGAGCAGCCGCTGCCGGGCCCGCTCGTCGGCCTCGGCGCGCACGGCGTCGGCGTGCGCCCGTGCCGCCTCGTGCAGACCGGCCGCGTACGCCCGCGCCTCCTCCGCCAGGCGCTCCGCCGCACACCGGCCCTCCTCCCGTACGGCCTCGGCCTCCTCCTGACCGAGCAGGAACAGGCGCCGGGCGCGCTCCCCGAGCGCCGCGTAGTCCTGCGAGGTGAGGTGTGCGGCCGCTTCCCGCAGCTCCGCCAGCTCCTCCCCCATCTCCCGGGCGAGCACGGTCAGCCGGGCCGCCCGCTCCCAGGCCGCGTCGCGCTCCTCGGAGAGGGCCGCGGCACACGCCTCCACCTGCTCGGGACGGTAACCGCGGTCCCACCCGCGTACGGTCACGAAGTCGTGCGGAGACGCCGATGCGCTGCTCATGCTCATCACCCCTGCGGTGAACCTGCCGCACTGAATGGACCCGACCGACTTTATGGAGCGGGCGTAACCCAACATAATGCGACACACCGCACGTAAACGGGTGGGGCCCGGTCGCCCCTCAGGACGACCGGGCCCCACCCGTCGGACGCGTCAACGGTGACGAACCGTCACAGCAGCCCGTCCCACATCTGCTCCAGCAGCACCGACCACCAGCTCTCCGGCGAGCCGAGCGCCGCCGGGTCCAGCGCGGCCAGCTGAGCCTGGAAGTCCACCGTCCAGCGGCCCGCCTGCTCCTGGTTCAGCCCGAACCGCAGCCGCCACATACGGCCCAGCAGGGCCAGGCTGCGCGCGAACTCCGGCAGCCCCGTGTTGACGAACTGCGGCGGCACGGGCGCCCCGCCCGGACCGGCCTCCACCGGCACCGCCACGATGGCCGCCGTGCCGTACTGCACGCAGATCGCCCGGCCGAAGTCACTGCCCACGACGAGGTACGAACCCGCGTCCGGGGCCGGCTGCACCCCCCGCTCGGCCGCCAGCTCCGCCAGCGTCGGCACCGGGCGGCCCGGCTGGGCCTGCGCCCAGAAGAACGGGCCCATGTCCATCGGCAGGCCCGCCGCGACCAGCGTGTGCGCCACGACCGGCGGCACACCCTGCCGCGACACCGCGGCCTGCTCGAACCGGAAGACCCCCGGACCGAACGCGCCCCCCAGCTCCTGCCCGATGACCTCCGGCGGCACCGGCGGCACCGGCTGCACGGGCGGCAGCGGGGCGCGCACCGGCGCCGGCCGGGCCGGCCCGTCGGCCACCTGGTGCAACTCGCCCTGATGCTCCAGCAGTTGCTGCATGCCCTGCTGTCGGCTCGCGTGATCGGTGCCGTACGGGGCGATGGAGGTGATCCGCGCCTGGGGCCACTGCTCGCGGATCATCCGTGCGCAGTACGCGCCCGGCAGCTCGCACGACTCCAGCTCCGTGTGCAGCTCCAGCACCTGGTCCGGCGGCACGTTCATGGCGCGCAGCTCGTGGAAGATCTGCCACTCCGGGTGCGGCGTGCCCGGCGCCGAACGCCGGATCAGCTGCTGCTCGGAGCCGTCCTGGGCGCGATAGCGCAGCACGGCCTGGTAGCCCGGGCCGACGGTCGGCAGACCGGCGGGCGGCTGCGGATAGCCGTACGCGGGCGGCTGCCCGGGCACCGGCCCGCCGGGCGGCGGCATGGCACCGGGGGGCGGCATGGCACCGGGCGGCATGGGCCGTGCGGCGCCGGGGACACCCGGAGCCCCGGGGACGCCCTGGGCCCCGGGGGCACCCGGGAGGCCAGGAGCGCCCGGCGGCGGCGGAGGCGCGCCCGGGCCGGCCACCGGGGGCGCGGCCAGCACGGTCTGGGCGTGGTGCACGGCACCGCCCGCCCCACCGGAGGAACCCTGGCGGCCGGGCGCACCCGGAGCCGCGGGGGGCGGCGGCGTGCCCGGCCCACCGGGAGCCGCGGGGAACGGAGGCGTGCCCGGCCCACCGGACACCCCGGGGGCGCCCGGCGCGCCCGGCGCACCAGGAGGCACGGGGGGCGCGGGCGGCGCGGGGGGCCCGGGCTGCTGGGGCGCACCGCCACCCGTCCGGCCCGGGTCGGCCAGCATCGTGGCGGCGTGGTGCATCCCGCCCGGGGGCGTGCCGCCAGGGGCACTCGGCGGAGGCGGCGTCCCCGGCGCACCCTGACCGGCGGGCGGCTGCGGCGCGTTCGGCGGAGGCGGCGTACCCGGGCCGTTGCCCGGGCCCTCGGGGCCGAGGGACGACACCAGCTGCGTCGGCACGTAACCGCCCGCCGGCGTTCCCGGCGTTCCCGGCGCGGACGGCGGGGGCGTTTCTCCGGGGCGCACGCCCGGCACGCCCGGCGCGCTCGGCGGAGGCGGGGTGGCGGAACCACCGCCCCGGCGCGGCGGGGGCGTCGCCTTGCTGGTCGCCACGTCGGCGATGTCCCCCGCGTCCGAGGGAAGAGGCCGGGCCGGCGTGGCGGACGCACCCGCACCCGTGCCCGCACCCGCCGACGGCTGCGCCGGCGACGCGGGCGCCGACGCACCCGCACCCGCGGGCGCGGCCGAGGCGTTCGGGTCCTCGATCGCCGGGGTGACCGCCGTCGGCGGAAGCTGGCTGCCCCCCGAGAGCAGCGCCGTCTTGGCCTCCGGCGTGGCCGCGGGCGGCGGTGTGCCGCGGTCCGCACCGCTCAGCGGCGGCGCGAACACGGTCTCGGGCAGCGGCACCGAACGGTCCTCACCGGCGTCCGCGTTGGTGTCCGTCCCCGCCCAGGGAGTCGCCCCCGCCGGCGCACCCGCCGCGGAAGAGCCGGCACCACCGGATCCGGCGGCCGGCCACACCGCACCGCTCGACCCGGCGTCGGCCGAGGCCGCGGGAGCCGACGGCGCGGCGGGGAACGCGGACGGCTCGGGCGCCGTCGGCACCCCGGCCTGCGTCTCGGGCAGCGCCCCGGGCCCCGCGTCGGCACCGGCGGCGGCCGCGCCGCTCCCCTGCCGCCGATCCGGAATGCCCAGCTTGTCCGCCGCCTCCTGCAACCACTCCGGCGGGCTCAGCAGGAACGACGTCTGATTGAGGTCCACCCGCGCCGCGGGCGCCGGCACCGGCTCCGCGGCCTCCTCGGGACGGCCGTACTCCTCCTCGTACCGGCGGATGACCTCACCCACCGGCAACCCGGGCCACAGCGTCGCCTCACCGCTGTCCCGCGCGATCACCAGCCGCTGCGCGCCCCCGTCCGAACGCGGTCCGTCCGCACGGTCCTCGGCCCACACCACGAACCCGAGGTCGAACTCCCGGACCCGCACCTCGCGGTGCTGGTACGACGGCAGCTCGCCGTTGACCCACTCCTCCGCGCGCTCCTGCGCCTGCGCGAACGTCACCATCGTCAGCTCACTCCCCTACCGAAGACGCCGAAGACGCCGAAGACGCCGAGGGCACCGACGCCACCGGCACCGCGCGCGCGAACCCGCCGTCCACCATCAGGTTCGCCACCGTCTCCAGCTCCGGCGGAGACCCCGCGAGCCGCGACAGGAACGCGTCGAAGTCCTCACCGCAGGGCCGCAGCAACCGCTCCACCCGCTCGGCGGGCGGCAACGCGGGGTCCACGTCCCGAACGTCGTCGTACGCGCAGAACCACACCGAACCGAGCCGCTCGCCCTTCACCTTCACCGCGAGCAGACCGCCCTGGACGAACGCGACGCCCAGGTAGTCCTTGGTCAGATGGTCCCGCAGACACTTGTTGACATAGACCAGGTCGTTGACCGCCGCCTCCTCACGCACCGTGAAGAACGGCTGGTCCACCAGCAGCCCCAGCTCCGCGTCGAGCGCCGTGCCCACCGGGGCGCAGCCGCCCGCCGCCTTCAGGAACGACCGGTACGCGCCCGGCAGCCGGTACCCGAGGTCCTCCTCGACCTCCTGCACCTGCTGCTCCGACACGGCCACTCCCGACTTCGGCAGACCGAAGTGCGCCGGACGCGTCTCCTGCAACGGCCGCGTGCCCCGCTTGCCCTGGTCCACCGCCGCCGTCGCGATCCCGCCGTGGTGCCGCAACAGCGCCTTCACCTCGACCGGGACCAGCTCCATCCGCCGCGAACCGGCCACGTGGTGCCACGTCCAGCCGTGCGGCGTCGCCACCGCGGGCACCGTGTCCCACAACTCGTGCCCCGACGCCGACAGCGCCGCGTTGGCCGACACGTAGTCCGTCAGCCGCAGCTCGTCGACACCGAACCCCTCCGGCGGGTCCGCGATCTCCGCGACCGCGCGGGCGTACGGCGAGAAGACGGGGTAACCGCCCTCGTCCACCCGTACCCCTCTCGGGTGACGGGCCGCCCGCACCGGATCCGGGAAATGCACGACCTGTCCGGCATAGGCCGCGTTCGGCGGCGCGGCTTGTTGCCCGAGCCGACCTGTCGTCATGGCGGTTGCCCCCTGCGGCGTCTGTCTGATCTGTCTGCACTGTCTGGACTGTCTCGTTCACCGCACGCGATCGCGGTGCCGACAGCCTATGCGGTACGGCAAGAGGGGTCACCGGCACCGGACCCCGTGCCCGACACGCCCGCCTCCGCTTCCGTGACCAGCCGTCACCCTCCCGTGACGCACCGCCCGTACCCGGGCGTGTCACCACGCCCCAGCTTCCGCAGCCGCCACGGGATTTGGCACTCTGTGACCTCCGGGGGGATGCTCAGGAGGGGAAGACGATCATGAGTGCGACACAGACGGGACCCGACACCGGCCGGTCCGACGGCCCACGCGGCGGCGACCCCCGCGTCGGCTGGAGCAGCACGGAAGCCCACCACGCGCCGGTCCTCCAGCACCGCCGCGACGGCATCCTCCCCACCGTCGCCGCCGCCCTGTCGGTCCGCGGCACCACCCTCACCGGCACCGCCACCCGCGCCGACGCACCGCCCGCCCTGCACCCTCTCGTACAGGACTTCCTCGACACCCTCACCAGCGGCCAACGCGACCGCTACACCGGCCGCTGCGCCGAGACGATCCTCATCTCACGACACCTGGCCACCGCCGACGCCGCCCGCAGCAAACGCGCCGCGCGCAAGCCCATGACCAACGGCGAGGCACGCAAGGCGCTCAAGCACTCCAAGCTCACCACCCGCCGCATCCGCGAGGACGGCGACCCCCTGCACGGCAGCTTCGCCGCACCGTGCCGCGCCTGCACCGCCCTCAGCGCCCACTTCGGCGTCCGCGTCGTCGACCCCACGACGCAGGACGGCTGACCCCCGGCCACCACCACCGAAGACAGAGCCGCCAGAGCCGCACGAGCCGCCAGAGCCGACCGAAACGAACCAAGGGCCGATGCAAGCCGACCGCACCTCCACCACCCGCTTCCCCGTCCCCGTCGACGCCGCGCTGCGCGACGCCGGCTGGCTGCCCGGACGCTGGGACATCAAGCAGGCCGAGATCTGGGCCGACACCCTGCGCGAACACACCTCGCCCGCAGGACACCGCCACACCGTCTTCCCCGCCGCCGTCGAGGCCTGGGCCGAGTTCGGCGGCCTCCACATCGCCCCCACGGGCCCCGGCCGCCAGATCGCCCCCGCCGTCCTCCACCTGGACCCCCTGCACGGCCTCCACATGGCCCGCACCCTCGGCGACCTCGGCCGCGCCCTCGACACCCGGACCTGCCCCCTCGGCATCGAGACCGACAGCCAGGCCCTCGTCGCCATCGACACCGAGGGCCGCGTCTACGCCCTCGACCACACCGGCGACTGGTACCTCGGCCCGGACATCGACCAGGCCCTCGCCACCCTCGTCGCCGGCACCCAGCCGACCCGCCTCACCACCGGCTGACCCGCGGGCTACAGCGCCGCCGACGACGCCGGAATCACCGCCGACACCCGGAAACCCCCCGCGTCCGTCGGGCCGGACACGAACACCCCGCCCAACGCGGCCACCCGCTCCTTCATCCCCACCAGCCCGTTGCCACCCGACGGCAACCGCGCCGACGAGGCGGAGGACAGCTCCGGCGGCGGCTCGTTCTCCACCTGCATCGCGATCTCCGAGACCCGGTGGGCCAGCCGCACGTACGTCTTCGCGCCGGCCGCGTGCTTGTGCACATTGGTCAACGCCTCCTGCACCACCCGGAACGCCGTCGACTCCACCTCGGGCGGATACGACCGCTCCTCCCCCTCCACCGACAGGTTCACGACCATCCCGGCCGCCTCCGACTGCCCCACCAGCTCGTCCAGCTCGGACAGACACGGCCCGTCGGCGGGCCCCTCGCCGTCCCCCGCGGCCCGCGAGGCCGCCGCCGCGGCAGCCGCCCCCACCGCCGCCAGCGGCACCGACGCCCGCTCCCCGCGCACACCGTCCCCGCCACTGCGCAGCACCCCGAGCATCTCCCGCAGCTCCGTCAGCGCCTGCCGCCCCATGTCCCCCACCAGCGCGGCGTTCTTCACCGCCTTCTCCGGGTCCTTCCGCGCCACGGCCTGCAACGCGGCCGCATGCACCACCATCAGACTCACCCGGTGCGCGACCACGTCGTGCATCTCCCGCGCGATCCGCGTCCGCTCCTCGTTGCGGGCCCACTGCGCGCGCTCCTCCGCCCGCTCCGCCAGCAACTGCAGCTCCCGCTCCAGACTGTCCGCCCGCTCCCGCAGGCTCTCCATCAACCGGCGCCGCGCCCCCACGTACAGGCCCAGCAGCAGCGGCGGAGCGGTCACGCCCAGCGACGTCCCGATCGACGCGAAGGGGAAGAACCAGTCCCCGAAGTCCACGCCGTCCCGCGCCATGTCCTGCCGCAGTCGTACGAACGTCACGATCAGCGTCCCCAGGAACGACATCCCGGCCAGCGACCCGATGATCCGCCGCGGCAGCTCCGACGCCGCCAGCGTGTACAGGCCGACGATGCCCAGCAGCAAGCCCATCTCGGCGGGCGTGATGGCGATCCCCACCAGCACGACCGCGATCGGCCACCTCCGCCGCACCACCAGCACCGAGCCGGCCAGCAACCCGAAGACGACCCCCGCCGCCACCGGAATCCCCGCGTCCCGCGCGAACGGGACCCCCTCCGCCGCGCACTCCAGCGCGGACACGGCGCCGAGGCTCACATCGAGCACCGCACCGCGCCGCCTGTCCCACCACCAAGGCCCACCCCGGGCCGGTGCGTGTTCTTCCCCCGTCGTGGTCATGCCTCCCAGCCTACGGGCGGTGGGCGCCCCATTTCCGGTGACTTTCGACAAACGATAGGACGCGATATCCCTCGAACTGGTGAACCCCGGTCCCTTCACCTCCGGAAGCGGGGATTCCGGCCGGACGGTATGCCCCTGGCACATCCACGGAACAAGTACGCGGACTTCGAGGGCTTGCGGGAGCGGGCGGTGGCGCTGCGGCGCGAGGGCCTGAGCCGCCGCCAGATCCGCGACCGGCTCCTGGAGGGCGAGCCTCCGCCCCGCGCGAGCCGTTCCTGGTGGGCATCGGTCTGTACTGGGCCGAAGGAGGCAAGGACAAGCCCTACGATCGCCGGGAGAGCGTCGCCTTCGTGAACAGCGACCCCGGCATGGTCCGGGTCCTCCTCGCCCGGCTCGACCTCCTCGAGGTGGAGCGCGAGCGGCTCCGGTGCGCCGTCATGATCCACGAGGTCCGCAGGCGTCGCGGGAGCCGAACGCTACTGGGCCGAACTCGGGAACGCGGGTGCCTCGCACCGGGGATGCCTGGTGATCAAAGTACTGAAAGGCGCCGACTTGTACCGTCGCATCGAAGGGTCCTGGTACGGCATAGTGTGGGGAGCCGCTCGACCGACCGGAGAAATGTCCGTTTAGTCGAGTCTGCTATCCCCTGTGGTGTAATCGGCAACACTATCCACTTTGGATGGATCATTTCAGGTTCGAGTCCTGGCAGGGGAGCAGTTGCTCAGTTCGGGTCCTGACCGGCGAAAGCCGATGTCAGGGCCCGCACTCATGCCCCCCACAACCCATCCCGGTATCCTGCGGATGTCCACCCCCACCCCCCCAAAAAGCCGAAGGGCATCCCGTGAGCGCCATTCGCCCGGCAGCCGTCGTCGTTCTCGCAGCGGGTGAGGGCACCCGTATGAAGTCGGCCACCCCCAAGGTCCTGCACGAGCTGTGCGGCCGGTCCCTCGTCGGACACGTGCTCGCCGCCGCCGGCGAGCTGGACCCCGAGAACCTGGTCGTCGTCGTCGGACACGCCCGTGAGAAGGTCACCGCCCACCTCGCCGAGGTCTCGCCCGAGGTGCGCACCGCCGTCCAGGAGCAGCAGAACGGCACCGGGCACGCGGTGCGGATGGGGCTGGAGGCGCTGGGCGGCACCGTGGACGGCACGGTCGTGGTCGTCTGCGGTGACACGCCCCTGCTGACCGGCGAGACGCTCCAGGCCCTCGCCGCCACCCACACCGCCGACGGGAACGCGGTGACCGTGCTGACCGCCGAGGTGCCGGACGCGACGGGGTACGGCCGGATCGTGCGGGACGGGACCTCCGGTGCCGTCACCGCGATCGTCGAGCACAAGGACGCGTCCGAGTCGCAGCGGGCGATCCGCGAGATCAACTCCGGTGTCTTCGCCTTCGACGGCCGGCTGCTCGCCGACGCGCTCGGCAAGGTGCGTACGGACAACAGCCAGGGCGAGGAGTACCTCACCGACGTCCTCGGCATCCTGCGCGAGGCCGGGCACCGGGTCGGTGCGTCGGTCGCCGGGGACCACCGGGAGATCGCCGGGATCAACAACCGGGTGCAGCTCGCCGAGGCCCGTCGGATCCTCAACGACCGGCTGCTGACGCGGGCGATGCTGGCCGGCGTGACGGTCGTCGACCCGGCGACCACCTGGGTCGACGTGACGGTGACCTTCGAGCAGGACGTGATCGTCCACCCGGGCACGCAGCTGCACGGCTCCACCCACCTCGCCGAGGGGTCCGAGGTGGGCCCGAACTCCCGGCTCACCGACACGCGGGTCGGCGCCGGTGCCCGCGTGGACAACACCGTCTCGGTCTCGGCGGCCGTCGGCCCCGAGGCGACCGTGGGCCCGTACGCGTACCTGCGTCCCGGTACCCGTCTCGGACTCAAGGCCAAGATCGGTACGTACGTCGAGACGAAGAACGCCTCCATCGGCGAGGGCACGAAGGTGCCGCACCTCTCCTACGTGGGCGACGCGACGATCGGCGAGTACTCGAACATCGGCGCCGCGAGCGTGTTCGTGAACTACGACGGGGAGAGCAAGCACCACACGACCGTCGGCTCACACTGCAAGACGGGCTCGGACAACATGTTTGTGGCTCCTGTCACGGTCGGGGACGGTGCCTACACCGCCGCCGGCTCGGTCATCACGAAGGACGTGCCGCCCGGTTCGCTGGCCGTGGCCCGTGGCCAGCAGCGGAATATCGAGGGTTGGGTGGCTCGGAAGCGACCGGGGAGCGCGGCGGCGAAGGCGGCCGAGGCGGTCACCGGGGAGGCCGGCGGCGAGGGCTGACCGGAAACCGGTGCGTCGAACACGGCGTACCGTGATAGGTGCATATCCGCACCCCACCAGCTGAGACGCCCCCGCGGCCAGTCGGGAGAGCGCCCGTGACGCTCAGCTGCGAAACCTCTGAGGAGAACGTGCTGTGACCGGGATCAAGACGACCGGCGAGAAGAAGATGATGTTCTTCTCCGGCCGCGCCCACCCCGAGCTTGCCGAGGAGATCGCCCACGAGCTGGGTGTCGGGGTCGTTCCGACGAAGGCCTTCGACTTCGCCAACGGCGAGATCTACGTGCGTTACCAGGAGTCGGCGCGCGGTGCGGACTGCTTCCTGATCCAGAGCCACACGGCTCCGATCAACAAGTGGGTCATGGAGCAGCTGATCATGATCGACGCGTTGAAGCGCGCGTCGGCCCGCTCCATCACCGTCATCGTGCCGTTCTACGGTTACGCGCGGCAGGACAAGAAGCACCGCGGACGTGAACCGATCTCGGCGCGTCTGATCGCGGACCTGATGAAGACCGCGGGTGCGGACCGGATCCTCGCGGTGGACCTGCACACGGACCAGATCCAGGGCTTCTTCGACGGTCCCGTGGACCACCTGTTCGCGCTGCCGCTGCTGGCGGACTACGTGGGTGCGAAGGTGGACCGTTCGAAGCTGACGGTGGTCTCGCCGGACGCCGGCCGGGTGCGGGTGGCGGACCGCTGGTGCGACCGTCTGAGCGCGCCGCTGGCCATCGTGCACAAGCGGCGCGACAAGGACGTGGCGAACCAGGTCACGGTGCACGAGGTCGTGGGTGACGTGAAGGGACGTATCTGCGTCCTGGTCGACGACATGATCGACACCGGCGGCACCATCTGCGCCGCGGCGGACGCGCTGTTCGCGCACGGTGCGGAGGACGTCATCGTGACGGCGACGCACGGTGTGCTGTCGGGTCCGGCCGCGGACCGGCTGAAGAACTCGAAGGTGAGCGAGTTCGTGTTCACCAACACGCTGCCGACGCCGAACGAGCTGGAGCTGGACAAGATCACGGTGCTGTCGATCGCGCCGACCATCGCGCGTGCGGTGCGCGAGGTGTTCGAGGACGGTTCGGTGACGAGCCTGTTCGACGAGCAGTAGCGGCGAGCGGCCCGCGCCGACCGCCGCGGGCCGTCGTGGCTGATCGTTTTGGGTGCGGCCTCCCTCTCCGAGTAGACTGCTGCAGTTGCTCGGCGAGGGAGGCCGCACCCGTTCTGGCGGGTGTGGCGGTCCGTTATCGACGCGCTCTTCGTAGCAGGCCGTTCGTGGCCGGGTGACCACGTCCGTTTCTACCTCTACGAGGAGTGATCATGTCCGAGGTGAAGATCGCCGCCGCCACGCGCAGCGAGTTCGGCAAGGGTGCCGCCCGTCGCATCCGTCGCGACAACAAGGTTCCCGGTGTGCTGTACGGCCACGGTTCCGACCCGATCCACCTGACGCTGCCGGGCCACGAGCTGCTGCTGGCGCTGCGTACGCCGAACGTGCTCATCGCGCTGGACATCGACGGCGAGTCCAACGAGCTGGCGATCCCGAAGTCGGTCCAGCGCGACCCGATCAAGGGCTTCCTGGAGCACGTCGACCTGCAGCTGGTGACGCGCGGCGAGACCGTCAGCGTCGAGATCTTCGTGCAGACCGAGGGTGAGCTGGCGCCGGGCGGCAACCTGCTGGAGCACGTGCTGAACGCGCTGCCGGTCGAGGCCGAGGCCACGCACATCCCCGAGTCGGTCACGGTCTCCGTCGAGGGCCTGGAGGCCGGCGCCTCCATCCTGGCGAAGGACATCCCGCTCCCGGCCGGCACCAAGCTGGGCGTCGAGGAGGACACCGTCGTCCTGCAGGTCCTGGCCGCGCAGGCCGAGGAGCCCGCGGGCGAGGGCGAGGGCACGGGCGACGAGGCCGCCGAGGCCTGATCCTCGTCCCACGGTCAACGTCGGTCGGCCGCTGCTCCCGCGGGGGCGGCGGCCGACGCGTTTGTACGGACGGTCATGGCGGAGGGTCATGGCGGACACGAAGGAGACGGGGACGTGACGACGGACGCGAGTGCGCCCTGGCTGGTGGCCGGACTCGGCAATCCGGGGGCGGAGTACGCCGCGAACCGGCACAACGTCGGTTTCATGGTGGCGGATCTGCTGGCGGAGCGGATCGGGGCGCGGTTCAAGCGGCACGGCAAGGCGCAGGCGCAGGTGGTCGAGGGGCGGATCGGGCCGCCGGGGCCGGGCAGTCGGCGGGTGGTCCTGGCGAAGCCGATGTCGTTCATGAACGTGTCGGGCGGGCCGGTGACCGCGCTGCGGGACTTCTACAAGGTGCCGGTCGGCAACATCGTGGCGGTGCACGACGAGTTGGACATCGACTACGGCGTGCTGCGGCTGAAGCTGGGCGGCGGGGACAACGGGCACAACGGGCTGAAGTCGATCACGAAGGCGCTGGGGCCGGACTACCACCGGGTGCGGTTCGGGATCGGGCGGCCGCCCGGGCGGATGCCGGTGGCCGATTTCGTGCTGCGGGACTTCTCGTCGACGGAGCGCAAGGAGCTGGACTGGTTCGTGGACCGGGCGGCGGACGCGGTGGAGGCCCTGGTGATCGAGGGCCTGGAGCGGGCGCAGAGTTCGTACAACTCCTGACGCACACCTCCTGAAGTGCAGCTCCTGACGCGCAACTGCTGATGCACACTCCTGACGTACAACTCCCGACTTGTCCGGTGATGGTGCGCGGGCGAGTTGACCGGGCGTGCAGATATGGCCAATGATCCCGGCCATGCCCGCCTCCGCCGCCGCCCGTCCCCGTCAGGCCTCCTCCGCCCTGCTGCGGTTCGGCCGGATCGCGGCGATGGGTGCGGTGACGGTGGTGATCCTGATCGCCGGGGTCTGGGCGTCCTGGGGTACGGCGCAGCACGTGCTGCTGACCAAGGGCCGGGAGCAGGGCACCGTCGAGGTGACGTGGTGCGGCGGGGGTGTGTGCAGTGGGCCCTACGCGCCGGTGTCGGCGGGGTCGCAGGCGCGGGGGCGGGTGGTCCTGGAGGACTCGGTCGCCGTGCGCCAGGGGCGGACGTACAGCGTGGTGATGAAGCCGGGGGGTGACGACGCGGTGCGTTCGGGGCCGGCCGGGGTGCTCTACGCCTGGGTGCCGTTGGGCGGGGCGTTGCTGCTGGCGTCGGTGGTGGTGGCGGGCGGTCTGCGGCGGACGCGGACGGCGTGGGCGATGGCCGGGGCCGGGATCGCCCTGTTGACGGCGGCGTTTGTCGCGGTGTGAGGCGTCCGCGTACGGCGTGACGTGCCGGTGCCCCGGGCTCGGGTGAGCCCGGGGCACCGGTCTTTCGTCGGGGGCGGGGCGTCAGCCGGTGTTGCGCAGGCCCGCGGCGACGCCGTTGACGGTGAGGAGCAGCGCCCTGGCGAGCAGCGGGTCGGCTTCCTCGCCCGCGGCGGCGGCCTCGCGCTGGCGGCCGAGGAGGGCGACCTGGAGGTAGGAGATCGGGTCGAGGTAGGCGTCGCGGATGGCGAAGGTCTGCTTCAGGACCGGGTCGGCGTCCAGGAGTTCGGTCTCGCCGGTGACGCGCAGGACCTCGGCGACGGTGAGTTCGTGTTCGGCCTTGATGGCGTCGAAGACGTGCTTCAGCTCGTCCGGCACGAGGGTGTCGACGTAGTGCTGGGCGATGCGCAGGTCGGTCTTGGCGAGGGTCATCTCGACGTTGGAGATGAAGTTGCGGAAGAAGTGCCACTGCTGGTGCATCTCGTCCAGGACGGTGTCCAGGCCGGCCTCGCGCAGGGCCTTCAGGCCGGAGCCGACGCCGTACCAGCCGGGGACGATCTGCCGGGACTGGGTCCAGCCGAAGACCCAGGGGATGGCGCGCAGTCCGTCGAGCGAGACGCCCGAGCCGGGGCGGCGGGAGGGCCGCGAGCCCAGGTGCAGGTCGGCGAGCTGGTCGACCGGTGTGGAGGCCAGGAAGTACGTGGGCAGGTCGGGGTCCTCGACCAGCTTGCGGTAGGCGGCGTGGGCGGCGTCGGAGACCACGTCCATCGCGGCGTCCCAGCGGGCGAGCGCCTCGTCGGACTGGCGGGGCGCGGTGTGCAGGGCGGAGGCCTGGAGGGTGGCCGCGACGGTCAGCTCCAGGTTTTCCCTGGCCAGGGCCGGGATGAGGTACTTGTCGGAGATGACCTCGCCCTGCTCGGTCACCTTGATCTCGCCCTCCAGGGTGCCCCAGGGCTGGGCGAGGATCGCGTCGTGCGAAGGGCCGCCGCCGCGGCCGACGGTGCCGCCGCGGCCGTGGAAGAGGCGCAGCCGCACGCCGTAGCGGTGGGCGACGTCGCGCAGGCGGCGCTGGGCGCGGTGGATCTCCCACTGCGAGGTGGTGATGCCGCCGAACTTGGAGGAGTCGGAGTAGCCGAGCATGACCTCCTGGACGTCGCCGCGCAGGGCGACCAGGCGCCGGTAGGAGGGGTCGGAGAGGAGGTCCTCCAGGATGGTGTCGGCGGCCTTCAGCTCGTCGGTCGTCTCCAGGAGCGGCACGATGCCGATCTTCGCCCAGCCGGCGTGCAGGTCGAGCAGTCCGGCCTCGCGGGCGAGCACGGCGGCGGCGAAGACGTCGTCGGCGCCCTGGCACATGGAGATGATGTAGGACTCGATGACCTCGGGGCCGAAGACCTCCAGAGCGCGCCGGACGGTCTGGAAGACGCCGAGGGTCTTCTCCCCGGCGGCGTCGACGGGTGCCGGGGTGGGCGCCAGGGGGCGCCGGGAGCGCAGTTCCTTGGCGAGGAGCTTGGTGCGGTACTCGCGGGGCATGTCGGCGTAGCGCCAGGACTCCTCGCCGAGCCGGTCGAAGAGCTGGCCGAGGGCGTGGTGGTGGGCGTCGGCGTGCTCGCGGACGTCCATGGTGGCGAGCTGGAGGCCGAAGGCGGCGAGGGTGCGGATGGTGCGGGCGAGGCGGCCGTCGGCGAAGAGGCCGCCGCGGTGGGCGCGCAGGGAGGTCTGGACGATGCGCAGGTCGTCGAGGAGTTCGGCGGTGCCCAGGTAGTCGTGGCCGGCCTCGTGGGGGGTGCCCTTGGCGAGGCGCTGCTTGGTGTTCTCCAGCTTCTGCCGGATGCAGGTGGCCTTGAGCCGGTAGGGCTCCTCGGCGTTGAGGCGCTTGTAGCGGGGGCTGATCTCCGGGAGCCGCTCGAGGTCGGCCTGGAGGGAGGTGAGGAGTTCCTCGGTGGCGCCGGTGTAGCGGATGGAGTTGGAGAGGAAGCCGCGCAGCTCGTCGATCATCTCCAGGGCGTCGTTGATGCCGTGCTCGTGCTGGAGGATGAGGACGTCCCAGGTCACCTGGGGGGTGACGTTGGGGTTGCCGTCGCGGTCGCCGCCGATCCAGGTGCCGAAGGTGAGGGGGCGGGTGTCGTCGGGGAGCTTGACGCCGGCCCGTTCCAGCTCCGCGGTGAGGTCCTCCAGGACGTCGCCGACGGCGTTCGCGTGCAGTTCGTCGAGGTAGTAGATGGCGTTGCGGGCCTCGTCGGCGGGCTCGGGGCGCACGACGCGGAGTTCGTCGGTCTGCCAGACGAGGTCGATGTTCTCGGCGAGGCGGGTGTCGAGGCGGCGGCGGTCGGACGCGATGACCGGGGTGTCCAGGAGCGCGGCGATGCGGCGCAGCTTGTTGAGGACGGAGCGGCGGGCGGCCTCGGTGGGGTGCGCGGTGAAGACGGGCCGCACGTTGAGGTTGCGGACGGTCTCGCGCAGGTGCTCGGGGTCGGCGTCCTTCAGGCGGTCGGCGGTCCGCGCGAGCAGTCCGCCCTCGGCGGCGCGCCGGGCGCCCAGTTCCCGGCCGCGGTGGACCTGCTCGGTCACGTTGGCGAGGTGGAAGTACGTGGAGAAGGCGCGGACCAGCTTGGCCGCGGTCTCCAGTTCGGTGCCGCGCAGCAGCTCGGCGGCGGCCTCGCCGTCCTCTCGGGTGAGTCGGCGCACCTTTTCGACGAGTTCCAGCAGCTCGGGGCCCTCCTGCCGTACCAGGGTCTCTCCGAGGAGATCACCCAGCCGGCGGATGTCGGCGCGCAGCTCGCTGCTGGTCGTCACGGTGGTCTGGTCGTCGGCACTGCTCACAGGTGCGGCTCCTTGGAGTGTTGAAGCTCGTCTGGGAGGGGACCCGGACGGCCGTCTCGCGCGGCGGGAGCCGCTTACCTGGCCGGACGTCCGGGAAGTAGTTCAGAGCGGACCGCGCTGTCCGACCGACCCCCAGGATAGGTGTCGGCCGGGACGCGCAGGCTGTGGGGCTCTTGCCGCGGCACCACGCGCTGCCATACTTACGTCGCCGTAGGTTACGGAACCGTAGGAATGAGCACACGGATACCGAGACCCGGCACCTGACATCACCCTCGACCCCCCAGGGGACGCGCATGACCACGAGTTCCGATGTGATCCCAGACGCTTCGAAGAATCCCGACGGCACCGCCGCGCCGTCCGCCACCCTGGGCGGTGAGCAGAAGCGGTCCCTCGAGCAGATCACGCTGCTGCTGTTCATCACCGTCCCGTTCCTCGCGCTGGTGGCGGCGGTGCCGCTGGCCTGGGGGTGGGGGGTCAGCTGGCTGGACCTGGGCCTGCTGGTCTTCTTCTACTTCCTGGGCTGCCACGGCATCACCATCGGCTTCCACCGTCACTTCACCCACGGCTCCTTCAAGGCGAAACGGCCGCTGAAGATCGCGCTGGCGATCGCGGGCTCGATGGCCGTCGAGGGTCCGCTGGTCCGCTGGGTGGCCGACCACCGCAAGCACCACAAGTTCTCCGACCACGAGGGCGACCCGCATTCGCCGTGGCGGTACGGGGAGACGGTCCCGGCCCTGATCAAGGGCCTGTGGTGGGCGCACATCGCCTGGATGTTCGACGAGGAGCAGACCTCGCAGGAGAAGTACGCCCCGGATCTGATCAAGGACCCGGCGCTGCGCGCGGTCTCCCGCCAGTTCGTCCTGTGGACGCTGGTGTCGCTGGCCCTCCCGGCGCTGATCGGCGGGCTGGTCACGATGTCCTGGTGGGGAGCGTTCACCGGGTTCTTCTGGGGGTCACTCGTCCGGGTGGCCCTGCTGCACCACGTGACGTGGTCGATCAACTCGATCTGCCACGCGGTCGGCAAGCGCCCGTTCAAGTCGCGGGACCGCTCGGGCAACGTGTGGTGGCTGGCGATCCTGTCCTGCGGTGAGTCCTGGCACAACCTGCACCACGCCGACCCGACCTCGGCGCGGCACGGTGTGATGCGCGGCCAGCTGGACTCGAGCGCGCGGCTGATCCGCTGGTTCGAGCGGCTCGGCTGGGCCTACGACGTGCGGTGGCCGTCACGCTCGCGTATCGATTCCCGGCGGAACACGGACGAAGGCGGCTCCCGCCGCCGGAAGGAAACCGTCGAGGCGGCATGATGGTCGCTGTGGCGACCGACTCCAGCACTTCCAGCAATGACAAGCCGCGCCGCGCGCGCCGCACCCGGATGACCGGTGCCGAGCGCCGCCAGCAGCTGCTGGAGATCGGTCGCACCCTCTTCGCCGAGAAGGGTTTCGAGGGCACGTCGGTGGAGGAGATCGCGGCGAAGGCCGGGGTTTCCAAGCCGGTGGTGTACGAGCACTTCGGGGGCAAGGAGGGGCTGTACGCGGTGGTGGTGGACCGCGAGATGCGGCGGCTGCTCGACATGGTGACCAGTTCCCTGACCGCCGGCCATCCGCGTGAGCTGTGCGAGCAGGCGGCCTTCGCGCTCCTGGACTACATCGAGGAGTACACGGACGGTTTCCGCATCCTGGTCCGCGACTCCCCCATCCCGCAGTCGACGGGCACCTTCGCCTCCCTCATCTCGGACATCGCCACCCAGGTGGAGGACATCCTGGGCCGCGAGTTCAAGAACCGCGGCTTCGACGCCAAGCTGGCCCCGCTGTACGCGCAGGCGCTGGTGGGCATGGTGGCGCTGACCGGGCAGTGGTGGCTGGACGTGCGCCGCCCGAAGAAGGCGGAGGTGGCGGCGCACCTGGTGAACCTGGCGTGGCACGGGCTGGACGGTCTGGAGCCCAAGCCGCGGCTGATCGGCCACCGCAAGAGCTAGCGGCACCTCGGGGGAATCACGCATGCAGCCGCTTCGCGGAGTCACCGTCATCGCGCTCGAACAGGCGGTGGCTGCTCCCTACGCCAGCCGCCAGCTCGCCGACCTCGGCGCGCGGGTGATCAAGGTGGAGCGTCCCGGCACGGGGGACTTCGCCCGCGCCTACGACACCCGGGCACGGGGGCTGAGCTCGCACTTCGTCTGGGTGAACCGGAACAAGGAGTCCCTCACCCTGGACATCAAGGACCCGCGCGGCGCGGCGGTGCTGCGCCGGCTGATCGCGGACGCCGACGTCTTCCTGCAGAACCTGGCGCCGGGCGCTGCGGCCCGGGCCGGCCTGGGCGCGGCGGAGCTGCGGTCCCGGCACCCCGGGCTGATCGTGTGCGACATCTCCGGTTACGGCGCTCCCGGGCCCTACGCGGACCGCAAGGCGTACGACCTGATGGTGCAGGCGGAGTCGGGGCTGCTGTCCGTCACGGGCACGCCGGAGGAGAGGGCCAAGGTGGGCGTCTCGGTGTCGGACATCGCCGCCGGGATGTACGCCTACAGCTCGATCCTGGCCGCGCTGCTGGAACGCGGGCGGACCGGGCGGGGCACGCACCTGGACGTGTCGATGCTGGAGGCCACCGTGGAGTGGATGGGCTTCCCGCTGTACTACGCCCTCGACGGGGCCGAACCGCCGCCCCGGGCGGGTGCCGCGCACGCCACGATCCACCCCTATGGCCCGTTCACGGCGGGCGACGGCAAGGTCGTCATGATGGCGATCCAGAACGAGCGCGAGTGGCGCGGCTTCTGCGAGCGCTTCCTGGAGCGGCCGGAGCTGGCCGACCACCCCGACTACGCGACCAACGCCGCCCGCAACGCGCACCGCGAGACGCTGGGCGGGATCGTCGCCGCCCGCTTCGCGGAGCTGACGAGCGCCGAGGCGATCGACCTGCTGGGCGCGGTGCCCGTGGCCAACGCCCGGGTGAACACGCTCGACGAGGTGTGGGCCCACCCGCAGCTGGCCGCGCGCGGGCGCCTGCACGAGGTGCCGACCCCGGTGGGACCCGTACCGGCCCTGGCGCCTCCCGGCCCGACGGGGGCGCCCCGCATGGAGGCGGTGCCCGCGCCGGGCGAGCACACGCGGGCCGTCCTCGGCGAGCTGGGCCTGTCCGCCGAGGACATCGAGGCACTGGTGGCGGACGGGGTGGTGTGACCCGTCCGGTCCGCCGCCCGGGGTGGCGCGGCGGCCCCTGCGGGGGTGGTCACCGGCTCCCCTCCGTGCGGGCCACGGCGAAGACGCGGCGGAACGGGAACGGGGTGCCGTGCGCCCCGGCCGGGTAGGCGGCGCGCAGCGCGGTCCGGTACTCCTCGACGAAGGCGTCGCGGGCCTCGGGGTCGTCGTCCAGGGCGGTGAGCACGGGCCGCAGCCCCGTCCCCTTCACCCAGTCGAGGACCGCGTCCTCGCCGGGCAGCAGGTGGACGTACGTCGTCTCCCACACGTCGGCGGTGCAGCCGGCCGAGGTGAGGCGGTCGAGGTAGGCCTCGGGGGTGAGGACGGCCCCGTCGTGGCGCAGGGTGCCGGCGAGGCGGTCCCGCCAGCGCGGGGAGTGGGCGATCTCGCGCATCAGGCGGTGGCTGGGGGCGTCGAAGTTGCCGGGCACCTGGAAGGCGAGGACGCCGCCGGGGGCGAGGCCGGCGATCCAGTCGGGGAAGCGGTCGGCGTGGCCGGGGACCCACTGGAGGGTGGCGTTGCTGACGAGGAGGTCGTACGGCTCGGCGGGCGTCCAGGTGCGGACGTCGGCGGGGGCGAAGTCGAGGCGTCCGCCCCCGGGGGTGGCCCCGGCGTGCTCCCCGGCCCGTTCGAGCATCCGCGCCGAGTTGTCGTAGCCGGTGATGCGGGCGGTGGGCCAGCGGTCGGCGAGCAGGACGGTGACGTTGCCGGGGCCGCAGCCGAGGTCGGCGATGCGGGGCGGCCTCGCGGAGGCGCCCTCGGCGAGGTCGGGCACGCGCGCGAGGAGGTCGGTGAAGGGGCGGGCGCGGTGCCCGGCGTGGCGCAGGTACTGGGCGGGGTCCCAGGTGGGGATGGTGGCGGGCATGGAGCCTCCAGGGTCGCGTCCGGGGCGGGTACCCAGCGTCACCGAGCGACTATCTCGACGTCAAGAGAGTCGAGGTCAAGAGACTTCACGTCGACACAACCACTACACTGATCGTCATGGAGGACGAGGTCGATCGGCTGGTCGCAGCGTGGCGCCGGGAGCGCCCGGACCTCGACGTGGAACCGCTCGAGGTACTGAGCCGGGTCAGCCGGCTCGCCCGGCACCTGGACCGCGCACGGCGACTGGCCTTCTCCGAACACGAACTCGAGCCGTGGGAGTTCGACGTCCTGACCGCGCTGCGCCGCGCGGGGACCCCGTACCAGCTCTCGCCGGGCCAGCTCCTCACGCAGACCCTGGTCACCTCGGGCACGATGACCAACCGTATCGACCGCCTGGCCAAGAAGGGCCTGGTGGAGCGCCTGCCCGACCCCAGTGACCGGCGCGGGGTGCTGGTCCGGCTCACGGACGAGGGCCGGGACCGTGCCGACCGCTCCCTGGCGGGCCTGCTGGACCAGGAGCGCGCCATCCTCGCCGAGCTGTCCCGCGCCCAGCGCAGCGAACTGGCGGCACTGCTGCGCCAGCTGACCGCCCCCTTCGACAACATCCCCGGCTGAGGACCGTACGGGCCGAGGCCTCGCGGGTCCCGACCGGTGCGCACCGGCCCGTCAGGCGCTGGTGCTCTCCCGCGACCCGATCCGCTCGGCCGGCCCCAGGTCCACCGGTCCCACCCCGGCCCGGCGGGCCAGTGCCACGGCCGCGAGGGTGGAGTGGACGCCCAGCTTGCCCAGCACGTTCTGCATGTGGGTGCGGACGGTGTGGGGGGACAGGTACAGCCGCTCGGCGACGGCCTTGCGCCCGAGCCCGGCCACCATGCAGCGCAGCACCTCGCGTTCGCGCGGGGTCAGCGACTCCACCAGCCGTTCGCTCTCGGTGCGGTGCTTGCGGGCGGCGGTCAACTCCCGCAGGACGCCGGTGAGCAGGGCGGGCGGCAGATGCGTCTCGTCGCGCAGGACGCCCCGGATGACGCTGAGCAGCCGCGACAGGGAGCAGTCCTTGGCCACCCACCCGCAGGCGCCGGCGCCCAGCGCGAGGGCCGCCCGCCGGGGGTCGTCCTTCTCGGCGAGGACGACGGTCCGCACCCCGGGCTGGGCCGTCCGCACCCCGGCGACCAGGGAGATCCCGTCCACCAGGCCGTCCTCGTTGCCGTCCCGCACCGGCACGGCGGGCCGGGCGCCGGGCACCCGGCCGCCGAGGTCGGCGTCGACGAGCAGCACGTCGAACCGCCGCCCCTCGGACGCGGCCCGCTCCAGGCAGCGCAGCGCGGCCGGACCGCTGCCGGCCGCGGAGACGTCGACGTCGGGCTCGGCGGCCAGGGCGGCGGCCAGCGACTCGGCGAAGATGCGATGGTCGTCGACGACCAGGACTCGGATACGAACCACGAAACCCCCTCCCCCGAGCTCCTCCAGGAGCAGGGGATACCCATCGTCTGTCCGTCGTCGGAAGACGCCACCGGCACGGGTACGACGCCCGGAATCCCGTGCCCGACGGTGCGGTCGGTGCTCCGGAACAGGACGCCGCGGCCGCACGGCCGCCGCCGTACAACAACCACTGCCCCCGTCCCGGGCCTCGTACCCGGCTGTCTCGCCCCCTGAACGGCACCGGCCCCCACCGGTGCTGTCCATCAGAGTACGGGCGGGCGCCGGGAGCGGAAGGCTATTTGCAGAACTGACCGTCCGGCACGTTTATGGTGAGCCGCATGTTTCGTCTTGTGACAGAAGTGGACAAGGCGCGGCGCGATCTGCTGCGCACCCGCCTGCGGGAGACGAACACGGCGGCCTCCCCGGTGCTGCGTTCGTTGCGCGGAACCGCTCACGAACGCGAATTCCCCCTGCACGTCTGGGTCCTGGACGAGGCCGGTGCGCTGGCCGGTGGCCTCGTCGGCCACACCTGGGCGACCTGGCTGCACGTGACCTACCTGTGGGTGGCCGACCGCCACCGCGGCGCCGGGCTGGGCTCCGCCCTGCTGGCGCAGGCGGAGCGCGTGGCCCGCCGGGAACGGGGTTGCTCGGCGTCCCGGGTGGAGACCTGGGACTTCCAGGCACCGGACTTCTACCGGAAGCAGGGGTACGAGGTGGTCTGCGTGATCCCCGACTATCCGCCGGGGATCACGGAGTACACGCTGGTGAAGCGGTTCGGGTAGCCGGGCTCAGACGAGGCGCCGCGCCCCCGCCGAGGGCACCGCCTCGAAGACCCGCGGGGCGGTGAGGCCCGCCGCCGCGAACGCCTCCTCCACCGCCTTGGTGACGGCGTCGACGTCGGCCGCCTCCACGAGGACGATGGCCGAGCCGCCGAAGCCGCCGCCGGTCATGCGGGCGCCGAGGGCGCCGGCCGCGAGGGCCGTGTCGACGACCAGGTCCAGCTCCCGGCAGGAGATGCGGAAGTCGTCGCGCAGCGAGGCGTGGCCCTCGACCAGGACCGGGCCGATGGCGCGGGTGTCGCCGGACTCCAGCAGCGCCACCACCCGCTCGACCCGCTCGTCCTCGGTGACGACGTGGCGCACCAGGCGGCGCACCTCCTCGTCGTCGGCCAGCCGCTCCAGCGCCGCGTCCAGTTCCCCGTACGCCACGTCCCGCAGCGCGTCCACGCCGAGCAGCGCGGCGCCCTTCTCGCAGCCGGCGCGGCGCTTGCCGTACTCGCCCTCGCTGTGGGAGTGCTTGACGCGGGTGTCGACGACGAGCAGGCGCATGCCCTCGGCCGCGAGGTCGAAGGGGATCTGGCGCTGGGAGAGGTCGCGGGTGTCGAGGAACAGGGCGTGCCCGGTCTCGCAGCAGGCGGACGCGGTCTGGTCCATGATGCCGACCGGGGCGCCGACGTAGACGTTCTCCGCCCGCTGGCACAGCCGGGCCAGCTGCCAGCCGCGCAGGCCGAGGGAGTACAGGTCGTTCAACGCCAGGGCCACGACGACCTCCAGGGCCGCCGAGGACGAGAGCCCGGCGCCCGACGGGACCGTCGAGGCGAGGTGGACGTCGGCGCCGGTCAGCTCGTGGCCGGCCTCGCGCAGCGCCCAGACGACGCCCGAGGGGTAGGCGGTCCAGGACTTGTCCGAGCCGGGGTCCAGGTCGGCGACCCGCAGCTCGACGGGTCCGGCGGCGATGTCCGCCGAGTGCAGGCGCAGGATGCCGTCGTCGCGCCGGGAGACGGCGGCGACCGCGGTGTGCGGCAGGGCGAACGGCATGACGAAGCCGTCGTTGTAGTCCGTGTGTTCGCCGATGAGGTTGACGCGGCCCGGCGCCGCCCACACCCCTTCCGGGTCCGCCCCGTACAGCTCCCGGAACCGCTCGCCGACGGTCTCCGCGACAGCCTCGCCCATGCCCTGACCCCTAGCCCTTCGTCCAGTCCTGGTCCGCGCGCCGCTGCGCGAACTCCCACGCGTCCGCCACGATCCCCGCGAGGTCCGCGCGGGACGGGTTCCAGCCCAGTTTCTCGCGGGCGGTGTCCGCCGACGCCACCAGGACCGCCGGGTCGCCGCCGCGGCGCTCCGCGACGACCTCCGGGATCGGGTGGCCCGTCACCCGGCGGACGGTCTCGACGACCTCGCGGACGGAGAAGCCGTTGCCGTTGCCCAGGTTGCAGATGAGGTGCTCGCCGGGGGCGGCCGCGCCCAGGGCCAGCAGGTGGGCCTCGGCCAGGTCGGCGACGTGGATGTAGTCGCGCACGCAGGTGCCGTCGGGGGTCGGGTAGTCGTCACCGAAGACGGAGACGGCCTCGCGCCGGCCCTGCGCCACCTGGAGGACCAGCGGGATCAGGTGGGACTCGGGGTCGTGGCGCTCGCCGTACGCCCCGTAGGCGCCCGCGACGTTGAAGTACCGCAGCGAGACCGCGCCCAGCCCGTGGGCCTTCGCCTCGCCCGTGATCATGTGGTCCACGGCGAGCTTCGAGGCGCCGTAGGGGCTGGTGGGCCTGGTGGGCGCGGACTCGACGATCGGGGACTCCTCCGGCTCGCCGTAGGTCGCGGCCGTGGAGGAGAAGACGAGCCGGCGCACGCCCGCCGTGCGCATCGCCTCCAGCAGGGCCATGGTGCCGCCGACGTTGTTGTCCCAGTACTTCTCGGGCTTCACGACGGACTCGCCGACCTGGGAGAAGGCGGCGAAGTGCAGCACCCCGTCGAAGGTGGCGTCCAGCCACTTGGCGGCGTCGCGGATGTCCCCCTCGACGAACACGGCGCCCGCCGGGACGCCCTCGCGGAAGCCCGTCGAGAGGTTGTCGAGCACGACGACCTCGTGACCGGCTTCCAGCAGATGCTGGGCGACGACGCTGCCGACATAGCCCGCGCCGCCCGTCACCAGGTACTTCCCACTCATGAACTCGCTACCTCTCGCAGTCGCTCGGCCGCGAGCTCCGGGGGCACGTCGTTGATGAACACGTCCATGCCCGACTCGGAGCCCGCGAGGAACTTCAGCTTGCCGGACGTACGGCGGATGGTGAAAAGCTCCAGGTGCAGCGCGAAGTCGTCCCGCACCACGCCCTCGAAGTCCTCCAGGTGCCCGAACGGCGCCTGGTGCCAGGCGGCGATGTACGGCGTCGGAGGCTCGCCCTCACCGAAGATCCGGTCGAAGCGCCTCAACAGTTCCAGATAGACCTGGGGGAACTCTGTGCGAGCCGCCTCGTCGAGCCCGAGCAGGTCGGGCACCCGGCGCTTGGGATAGAGGTGCACCTCGTACGGCCAGTGCGCGGCGTGCGGCACGAAGGCGGCCCAGTGCTCGCCCTCCAGGACGACCCGCTCACCGGCCAGCTCCTCCTCCAGGACCGCGTCGAACAGGTTCTCCCCGCCCGTGGCGTCCTTGTGGGCGGCGAGCGAACGGAGCATCTGGGCGGTGCGGGGGGTGGTGAAGGGGTAGGCGTAGATCTGCCCGTGCGGGTGACCCAGCGTCACGCCGATCTCGGCGCCCCGGTTCTCGAAACAGAACACCTGGTCCACGGAGGGCAGATGCGACAGCTCCGACGTCCGGTCGGTCCAGGCATCGAGCACGAGCCGGGCCTGCTCCTCGCTCAGCTCGGCGAAGGACGCGTCGTGGTCGGAGGTGAAGCAGACGACCTCGCAGCGCCCGGAGTCACCGGCCAGCGAGGGGAAGCGGTTCTCGAAGACCACCACGTCGTACGACGAGTCCGGGATCTCGCTCAGCCGCTCGCCCCGCGTGGGGCACAGCGGGCACTGGTCGGCGGGCGGGTGGTAGGTGCGGCCCTGGCGGTGCGAGGCGATGGCGACCGAGTCGCCGCGCAGCGGGTCGCGGCGGACCTCGGAGGTGGTGACGGTGGGCTCCAGCGGACGGCGGTCCACGGCGTCGCGGACCGCGTCGTCGTGCAGGTCGTAGTAGACGAGCTCGCGACCGTCGGCCAGCCGGGTCGAGGTCTTCTTCACTGCCGCACTCCTCTACACCCGCACCCAATCACTCAACACAATCAAACATAACACATCACAACTCACCAGACCCGCCGCTCATCACAATCAAACAAAGAACGTCACCAGAAGTGTTCAATTACTGAACGCGGAGGCGTAGGTTCCGCTCCGGACCAGTTCGCGCAACGAAGCGAGTTCGTATGCATACCCCCACATATCTAGCCGCGGAGCTTCGACTCCCCACCAACTGGCTCGACTACACGATCCTCGGGATCTACTTCGTCGTCGTGCTCGGCATCGGCTTCGCCGCCCGCCGCTCCGTCAAGACCAGCCTCGACTTCTTCCTGTCCGGCCGCTCGCTGCCCGCCTGGGTCACCGGCCTCGCCTTCGTCGCGGCCAACCTGGGCGCCACCGAGATCCTCGGCATGGCCGCCAACAGCGCCCAGTACGGCGTCTACACGACCCACTGGTACTGGATCGGCGCCATCCCGGCGATGGTCTTCCTGGGTCTGGTGATGATGCCGTTCTACTACGGCTCTAAGGTCCGCTCGGTCCCGGAGTTCCTCCTCCTGCGCTTCGACCGGGCCGCGCACCTCCTCAGTTCGATCCTGTTCGCCGTCGCCGCCATCCTCATCGCGGGCGTCAACCTCTACGCCCTCGCGATCGTCGTCGAGGCCCTCCTCGGCTGGCCGCAGTGGGTGGCCATCGTGGTCGCCGGCTTCTTCGTCCTCGCGTACATCACGCTCGGCGGCCTCTCCTCGGCGATCTACAACGAGGTCCTCCAGTTCTTCGTGATCCTGGCCGGCCTCATCCCGATCACCATCCTGGGCCTGAAGAAGGTCGGCGGCTGGGACGGCCTGTCCGACTCCCTCACCCAGTCCCGCGGCGGCGACTTCATGACCGCGTGGGGCGGCACGGGCATCGGCAGCGACAACCCGCTGGGCGCCAACTGGCTGACCATCGTCCTCGGCCTCGGCTTCGTGCTGTCCTTCGGCTACTGGACGACCAACTTCGCCGAGGTGCAGCGCGCCCTGTCGGCGAAGAACCTCTCGGCGGCCCAGCGCACGCCGCTCATCGCCGCCTTCCCGAAGATCTTCATCGTCTTCGTCGTCATGATCCCGGGCCTGGTCGCCGCGGTCCTCGTCCCGAAGATCGGCACCCCCGGCTCGGACCTCCAGTACAACGACGCCATCCCGTACCTGATGCAGCAGCTGCTGCCCAACGGCGTCCTCGGCATCGCGGTCACCGGCCTCCTGGCCGCCTTCATGGCCGGCATGGCGGCGAACGTGTCGTCCTTCAACACGGTCTTCACCACCGACATCTGGGCGCGCTACGTCGTGAAGGACCGCGAGGACGGCTACTACGTGCGCTTCGGCCGCCTGATCACGGTGATCGGCGTCCTCGCCTCCATCGGCACGGCGTTCCTGGCCTCGTCCTTCTCCAACATCATGAGCTACCTCCAGACGCTCTTCTCCTTCTTCAACGTGCCGATGTTCGTGGTCTTCATCATCGGCATGTTCTGGAAGCGGGCGTCCATGAAGTCCGGCTTCTGGGGCCTGATCGCCGGCACCACCGCGGCGATGGTGAACTACTTCGTCGTCTACAAGCAGGGCATCATCGACATCCCCTCCGACCAGGGCGCCAACTTCGTCTCGGCGATCGCCGGCTTCGTGGCCGGCGCGGTCGTCATGGTCGCGGTCTCCCTGTTCACCGCCCCGAAGCCCACCGCCGAACTCCAGGGCCTGGTCTACGGCACCACGTCCCCCGGCATGACCGAGGCACCCGCCGAGGGCGACGACGCGTGGTACCGCAAGCCGGCGCTGCTGGGCTGGGGGGCGGTCGTCCTGGCCGCCGCCTGCTACATCCCGTTCTCGTTCTGACCGCGGGAGGATTGAGAGAGCATGTCCGATTCCTACTCCGACAAGAACGTCCAGGACGAGGTCTCCGAGCTGGAGACCAAGTCCGTCACCGCCGCGCGGCTGTTCGACATCCGGCGCATCATCGGCGGCCTGTTCGTGGTCTACGGCGTCATCGTGACGATCGCGGGCTTCGTGGCGTCCGACGACGACATCGACAAGGCCGAGGGAGTGAACATCAACCTGTGGACCGGCCTCGGCATGCTGCTCCTCGGCCTGTTCTTCCTGGCCTGGCTGAAGCTGCGCCCGACGGCTCCCCCGCCGCCGCCCTCTGCCGAGGAGTGACGGGGTTCTTGCATGCCCCGGGGGCGCCGGCCGCGCCCCCGGGGACCCGGCCCGGCGCTACGGGGTGCCGCTGCGCCCCCCACAGGCCGCCGCAGGCACCCGCTCAACCGCCGGAGGCACCCGCCCGCTCCAGCAGCCCCGTCCGAGCCGCCAGCGCCGCCGCCTCCAGCCGCGACCCCACCCCCAGCTTCATCAGCACCCGCTGCACATGCGTCCGGGCCGTGGACGGCGCGATCCCCATCCCCGCCGCGATCAGCCGCGTGTCCTCGCCGTCGGCGACCCGCACCAGCACCTCCACCTCCCTCGGCGTCAGCATCTGCAGCAGCCGCTGCCCCTCGTCGTCGGGCTGGGCCGCGGGATTCAGCAGCTCACCGAAGGCGCCCTGCAACAACGACGGCGCCACCGCCACCTCCCCGGCCCGCGCCTTCATGATCGACCGCTCGACGCCCTCTATCCGCTCGTCGTGCCGGACGTATCCCGAGGCCCCCGCCGCGAACGCCGCCGCGATCCCGCGGGGGTTCGGCACCGGGCCCAGCACCAGCACCGCCACCTGAGGACGCTCCCGCTTGATCCGCACCACCGGATCGAAGATCCCCGGCTCGGCCGGCGTCGCCGTCCCCAGCAGGCACACCTCCGGCGCCCGGCTGATCACCAGCTCCGCCGCCCCGGCGGCCGGCGCCGCCGCGGCGAGCACCCGGTGCCCCCGCAGCTTCAGCGCCGAGGCCAGCGCCTCGGCGAGCAGTCGGTGGTCGTCGACCACCATGAGCCTCACTCCCATGGAGCAACCCCCCAGTCACCCGGCCTGCCCCGGAAGCTACACGCTGGCTCGACGTCGCGCTGCCCTACCGGTGATAACCGCCCCGGATCACCGGCCCGCCGGCACCACGCCCCGCCGGCGCGCGCCCCCACGGGAGAGGCCCCGCCCCTGAACAGGGACGGGGCCGCACGAAGCCGCAGCGGCGCGTCTCAGCCGCTGGTGCCGAACCCGATCGCGAGGTACTCCTTCTCGTCCGCGCTGGTCGGCTCGCTGGCGTACGTCTGCGCCATGTACAGGCGCCCCTGCGAGTAGAGGTACTCGGAGTACTCCGGCAGCATGCTCGCCTCCACGTCCCGGACCGTCTCCGTCGCCGGGTTCTCCAGCAGCGTGGTCTGCTTGAAGGTCCCGCCGTCGATGCTGACGATCTGGCCGCCCTTGTCGTAGGGCGGGCGCTTGTAGGCGATCACGTTGTTGCCGTCCATGCGCAGCGGGGTGATCGTGTAGTCCTCGCCGGCGTCCGCGCGCTGCCCGGTCTGCTTGCCCGTGGCGAGGTCGAAGGCGACGACCTCGTTGGTCCGGCTGTAGGACTCGCCGCTGCCCTCGTGCTCCTCGGTCGGGATGTAGAGCCGTCCGTTGCCGACCGCGAGACCGGTGCACTGCTCGACCTTGGTGATGATGTCGCACTCGGCCCCGAACTCGTCGCCCGGCACCGAGATGCGGTTCAGCAGCTTCCCGGTCTTGTTGTCGATGGAGAACAGGTCCGAGATGCCGCTGCCGTCACCGGCGGAGTCCGCCACGTCGGCGGCCACGACCAGCGGGTTCGTCGACACGACGCCCGCGTACTCGATGCCCTTGGCCATCTTGTACTCGGAGATCACCTTGCCGGACTTCGGGTCGATGGTCTGGATGTTGAGCTGCCGGGCGTCGTACGACCCGCAGCGGCGCACCGCGACCAGCTTCTCGCCGCCCGCGTACCCCATGTCCTGGCAGGTGTCGGTGGCCTTCGGGGACCAGCGGACGTCGCCCTCGGCCACGCCGAAGGCGACGCCGCCCTCGCTGCTGCCGGCCGCGACGGTGTCGCCGCTGATCGTGACGTTGTCGAAGGAGATCGGCTGGTCGCCTGCGGTCTTCGTCCACACCTTCTTGCCCGCGTCCAGGTCGATGACCGCGACCTGGGTGCAGCCGTGCGAGGGCTCCGCCTTGGTGGGCATCGCGGGCTGGTGGACGATGACCGTCTTGTTGTCGTCGGTGACGTGCTTGGTGGCCGTGCACACGGGTCCGGCCAGCTTGATCGTCCACTTCTTGCTGCCCTTGGCGGGGTCGTAGCCGACGACCTCGGCGATGCCGCTCTTGGCGTACACCTGGTCGGTGAGCCACGAGCCGGAGACGACGACGCTGTTGTCGTCCTTGCTCACCGCGGGCGCGGGCACCTGGAAGAGCACCTTGGACGCGGGGTCGGACGGCACCTTCTCCTCGCTGCCGGAGGGCGCGCCCTCGCCGCCCTTGCCGTCCGTGCCGCCCTTGCCACCGATGCCGCCACTGGAGCCGGCGGTGTCGTCCTTGCCGCTGTCACCGGAGGAGCCGGCGTACCAGACACCGCCGCCGATGATCAGTGCGATCGCGACGACCGCCGCCACGATGATCGCCAGCTGCGCGTTGATCTTCCCACCGCCGCCCGGCCTGCCCGCCTGGGCCTGCATCGGCACGGTCGCCTGCGGATAGCCGTAGCCGGGCTGGCCGGGGTGAACGGGCTGCCCCGGCTGCCCGTACGGCGGGGTCGGCTGCCCGTAGGGTCCCGGCTGCTGCGGCTGCCCGTACGGGCCGGGCTGCTGGCCGGGGTAGCCGTAACCGGGCTGGGGCTGCGGCGGAGCCTGCGGGTACCCGTACCCGGGCTGCGGCTGCGGCGGGCCCACCGGCGTCTGGGGCGGCACCGGCGGGGTCTGCGGCGCCGACGCAGGAGTCTGCGGGGCGGCCGGCGGGGTCTGCGGGGCCGACGGCGGGGTCTGCGGGTAGCCGTAGCCCGGTTCCGGCGTCTTGCCGAGGTTCGGCGCACCGCCCGACGGCGGGGTCGGCGGCTGCGGCGGCTGGTCCTGCGGGGGGCCGAAGCCTCCCCCCTGCGGGGGCTGGTGGGGCGGCGGGGGCGGCGGCTGGGTCATGGCGTGAGCACCTCGGGGAGCGGAGACGGCGGGGAGAGCCGTCCGGGCCGGCGGCGCGGGCCCGGACGGACGGGTCCTCGGGAGGGGACGGAACGGGCGGGAGGAGTCACTTGCCGAAGGCGAGCATCAACTTCTCCTTGGCGTCGTCGTTCCCGGTCAGACGGGTGCTGGAGAGGTAGAACCGCCCGTCGACCCAGTCGATGTCCTTGGAGTAGAAGCCGCTCTCGATGTCCGCGACGCCCTGCGGGTTCTTGAGCAGCTCGGTCGGCTCGTGGCTGCCGCCGCCGGTGGCGATGGACACGACCCGGCCGCCCGCGTCGTAGGAGGGCTGGACGTAGGCGATGAGCCGGTCGCCCTCGACCTTGATCGGCGTCATCGTCTCCTCCGCGGGGGACTTGACGCGCCACTTCTCCTTGCCGGTGGTGAGGTTGATCGCGACGATCTCGTTGGCGCCGGTGGTCGCCTCGGTCGGCAGGTAGAGGGTGCCCGCGGCGACGGCGACGCCCGCGCAGCCCTGGAGGTCGCGTTCGAGGATGGCCCAGCCGCACTCGGGGGCGAATTCCTCGTCGACGCCGACCTGTTCGAGGACCTTGCCGCCGGAGGTGAAGGTGGAGATGTTCCAGACCTTCTTTTCCTCGTTGGTGGCGTAGATCACGAGCGGGTCGACGGAGTAGGCGCGGGCGACCCGCCAGCCCTTCTCGTACTTGTAGGTCCACTGGACCTTGCCGGTCTTCGGGTCGAGTCCCTGGATCTCGTCGTGCGCGTTGTTGCCGCCGGCGCCGCAGGAGGCGACCTGGACGAGCTTGGTGGCGCTGCCCGCGAAGCCGGCCGGGAAGCAGGCGTCGCCGTACCGCTTCTTGTCGTACAGCTTCTTGCCGCTGGTGACGTCGTAGGCGGTGCCGGACTGGGAGCGGCCGACCATGAGGACGGTGCCGCTGAGGTTCAGCTCGACGGAGAGCGTGGAGTCGAACAGCTCGCCGTCGGCGACCTCCTCGCTCCAGCCCTTCGCACCGGTGGCGAGGTCGATCTCCTGGAGCTTGTTGCACTTGGCGCGGTCGCTGGAGCCGCTCATGTAGGCGACGACGATCTTGTCGTCGGCCGTCTTCTCCGGGGTGACCGCGCAGATCTTCTCCGGGAAGGCGACCGGGTCCCAGGAGGGCTTGCCGTCGCCGACGTCGTACGCGAAGAGCTGCTTGTACGCGGCCTTCACGGCCGTCTTGTCGGTGACCCACATGCCGGGGGCGTCGGCGCCGGAACCGGGGGCGTCGGGCGCCTCCTTGTACCAGAGCACCTTCGACTCGCCCGCCTGGCGGCCCTCGTTGAGGTTGTCGGGGTCCTCGCCGCCGTCGCCGCTGCCGTCACCGGGGTTGACCGGGGCGCCGCCGGAGCCGGAGGGCTTCGGGTCGTCGCTCTTGCCGGCGACGGGCTTCTTGTCCTTGTCGTCGCCGCCGCTCGCGGTGACCGCCCACACGCTGCCGCCGATGACGAGCAGGGCCGCGACCGCGGCGCCCACCACCAGGGCCGGCTTGCCCTTGAACGGGTTGCGCGATCCGGAACCGCCGGGCGGCGGGGTGCCGGGCGCGCCCGGGAACTGCGGCTGCGGGTACCCGTAGCCGGGCTGCGCGCCGTACGGCCCCGGCTGCTGGGGCGCTGCGTACGGGCCGGAGTTGTACGGTCCCGGCTGTCCGTACGGGCCGGGCTGCCCCGGCTGCTGCGGGTAGCCGTACCCCGGCTGCGGCGGTGGTCCGGACGGCGGGCCCTGCGGGGGCGGCGGCGTCGGGGGCGGGCCCTGCGGGGGCGGCGGGGTCGGTGCCCCGAAACCTCCCGGCGGCGGATCCTGCGGTGCTCCGAAGCCGCCCTGCGGCGGCTGGTTCGGCGGCTGGCTCATCAGCGCGTTCCCCCTTATTGCTCACTGATTTCTGGCCACGTCCCCGGGGTACGCGCTGGCCTCGGAGTCGTTCGACGGCAGTCATGCAGACAGTTCTCGGACGGCCTTTCTATCACCCGGGCCGGACAGCACACCGGGCCGCGTCCGCCCCTGTACCCAAGGGAGAACCGGCCCGTGATGCCTCTGTTACGCGCCTTCACGCCCTCTTCACGCCACGCACGCCCCCGACTGCCCCCGGGCGCCGCCCCCGCTAGGCGTCCTCGGCCAGTTCCAGCCAGCGCATCTCCAGCTCCTCGCGCTGCCCGGCCAGTCCGCGCAGCTCGGCGTCGAGTTCGGCCACCTTCGCGAAGTCCGTGGCGTTCTCGGCGATCCGCGTGTGCAGCTTGGCCTCCTTCTCGGAGACCTTGTCCAGCTGCCGCTCGATCTTCTGGAGCTCCTTCTTGGCGGCGCGCACGTCGGCGGCGCTCTTCTCGGGCACCTCCTCGGCCGGCTTCACCGCGGCCACCGGGGCGGAGGCGGCGGCCGCCTCCTCCATCCGCCGGCGCCGCTCCAGGTACTCGTCGATGCCGCGCGGCAGCATCCTGAGCGCGCCGTCGCCGAGCAGGGCGAAGACCCGGTCGGTGGTGCGCTCGACGAAGAACCGGTCGTGGGAGATGACGATCATCGAGCCGGGCCAGCCGTCGAGCACGTCCTCCAGCTGGGTCAGGGTCTCGATGTCGAGGTCGTTGGTGGGCTCGTCGAGGAAGAGGACGTTGGGCTCGTCCATGAGGAGCCTGAGCAGCTGGAGCCGGCGGCGCTCACCGCCGGAGAGGTCCCCGACCGGCGTCCACTGCTTCTCCTTGCCGAAGCCGAAGGTCTCGCAGAGCTGTCCGGCGGTCATCTCGCGGCCCTTGCCGAGGTCGACGCGCTCGCGGACGCGCTGCACGGCCTCCAGCACCCGCCAGGTGGGGTCGAGTTCGGCGACCTCCTGGGACAGGTAGGCCAGCTTGACGGTCCTGCCGACCTTGACGCGTCCCCCCGCGGGCTGCTGCTCCCCGTCGCTGTACGCGGCGTTCGCGAGGTCCCGCAGCAGGGAGGTCTTGCCCGCGCCGTTGACCCCGACCAGGCCGATGCGGTCGCCGGGGCCGAGCTGCCAGGTCACGTGCTTGAGCAGCACCTTGGGGCCGGCCTGGACGGTCACGTCCTCCAGGTCGAACACGGTCTTACCGAGCCGGGAGGAGGCGAACTTCATCAGCTCGCTGCTGTCCCGGGGCGGCGGCACGTCGGCGATCAGCTCGTTGGCGGCCTCGACGCGGAAGCGGGGCTTGGAGGTGCGGGCGGGGGCGCCGCGCCGCAGCCAGGCCAGCTCCTTGCGGACCAGGTTCTGCCGCTTGGTCTCCTCGGTGGCGGCGATCCGCTCGCGCTCGGCACGGGCGAAGACGTAGTCGGAGTAGCCGCCCTCGTACTCGTACACGTCACCGCGCTGCACGTCCCACATGCGGGTGCAGACCTGGTCGAGGAACCAGCGGTCGTGGGTGACGCAGACGAGGGCCGAGCGGCGGGTGCGCAGGTGCTGGGCGAGCCAGGCGATGCCCTCGACGTCGAGGTGGTTGGTGGGCTCGTCGAGGACGATGAGGTCCTGTTCGTCGATGAGCAGCTTGGCCAGCGCGATCCGGCGCCGCTCGCCACCGGAGAGCGGTCCGATGACGGTGTCCAGGCCCTGCGGGAAGCCCGGCATGTCCAGGCCGCCGAAGAGGCCCGTCAGCACGTCGCGGATCTTGGCGTTGCCCGCCCACTCGTGGTCGGCGAGGTCGCCGATGACCTCGTGGCGGACGGTCGCCGCGGGGTCGAGGGAGTCGTGCTGGGTGAGGACGCCGAGCCGCAGCCCGCCGGACTGGGTGACGCGGCCGGTGTCCGGCTCCTCCAGCTTGGCGAGCATCCGGATCAGCGTGGTCTTGCCGTCGCCGTTGCGGCCGACGACGCCGATGCGGTCCCCTTCGGAGACGCCGAGGGAGACCCCGTCGAGCAGGGCACGGGTGCCGTACACCTTGCTGACGTTCTCGACATTGACCAGGTTGACGGCCATTTCTCTCCTGCCTGGGGGACGATCGACCCTCCAGGGTAGTCCGGCCGGACCGGGACTCAGTCCCGCACGGTCGCCCCGGGGGCCGGCCCGCAGGCGGTGCGCACGTCGCGGCAGGTCCCGGAGGCACGCAGCACCCCGGCGATGTCGGACGCCGCACGGGCGTCGGTGGCGAGGAAGGCCGTGGTCGGCCCCGAGCCCGAGACCAGCGCGGCCAGCGCCCCCGCCGCCCGCCCGGCCGCGAGGGTGTCGGACAGCTGCGGGAAGAGGGAGAGGGCGGCGGGCTGGAGGTCGTTGGAGACGGCGACGGCGAGCGCGGCGGGGTCGCCCTTGGCGAGCGCCTCCAGCACGGCCTGGTCGGCGGCCGGCTCGGGGATCTCCAGCCCCTCGCCCAGCCGGTCGAACTCGCGGAACACGGCCGGGGTGGACAGGCCCTTGGCGGCCACCGCGAAGACCCAGTGGAAGGCGCCGCCGACCTCGAGACCGGTCAGCTTCTCGCCCCGCCCGGTGCCGAGCGCGGCCCCGCCGACCAGGCTGAACGGCACGTCGCTGCCCAGCTCGGCGCAGATCGCGAGCAGCTCGTCGCGGGACGCGCCGGTGCCCCACAGGGCGTCGCAGGCGACCAGCGCGCCGGCGCAGTCCGCGCTGCCGCCCGCCATGCCGCCGGCGACGGGGATGTCCTTGGCGATGTGCAGGTGCACGTCGGGGCGGCGGCCGTACCGCTCGGCGAGGGCGAGTGCCGCGCGGGCGGCGAGGTTGGTGCGGTCCAGCGGGACCTGGTCGGCGTCCGGCCCCTCGCAGGTGACGCGCAGGCCCTCCGGTGAGGGGGCCGCGGTGACCTCGTCGTACAGCGAGACGGCGAGGAAGACGTTGGCCAGGTCGTGGAAGCCGTCGGGGCGCACGCCGCCGACCGCGAGCTGCACGTTGACCTTGGCGGGGACGCGGACCGTCACGCTCACTTGCTCGTCACTCCTTGTGTTCGGCGATACGCGCGAACTCTTCCACGGTCAGCGCCTCCCCGCGCGCCTGCGGCGACACGCCCGCGGCGACGAGGGCGGTCTCGGCGGCGGCGGCCGACCCCGCCCACCCGGCGAGGGCGGCCCGCAGGGTCTTGCGGCGCTGGGCGAACGCGGCGTCGACGACGGCGAAGACCTCGCGCCGGGACGCGGTGGTCTTCAGCGGCTCACTGCGCCGGACGAGCGACACCAGCCCGCTGTCCACGTTGGGCGCGGGCCAGAAGACGTTGCGGCCGATGGACCCGGCCCGCTTCACGTCGGCGTACCAGTTGGCCTTCACGGAGGGCACGCCGTACACCTTGCTGCCGGGTCCGGCGGCGAGCCGGTCGGCGACCTCGGCCTGCACCATCACGAGGGTGCGCTCGATGCTGGGGAAGGTCTCCAGCATGTGCAGGAGGACGGGCACGGCCACGTTGTACGGCAGGTTGGCGACCAGCGCGGTCGGGGCGGGGCCCGGCAGCGCGGTCACCTGCATCGCGTCGGAGTGGACGAGCGCGAACCGGTCGGCGCGCTCCGGCATCCGGGCGGCGACGGTGGCGGGGAGGGCGCCGGCGAGGACGTCGTCGATCTCGACGGCGGTGACCCGGTCGGCGGCCTCCAGCAGGGCCAGGGTGAGCGAGCCGAGACCCGGTCCCACCTCGACCACCACGTCGTCGGGGCGTACCTCGGCGGTGCGGACGATACGGCGGACCGTGTTCGCGTCGATGACGAAGTTCTGGCCGCGCTGCTTGGTGGGGCGCACGCCGAGCGCCGCCGCGAGTTCGCGGACGTCGGCGGGCCCGAGAAGGGCGTCGGGGGTGGGGCTGCTCACCCCGCAAGGGTAGCCGGGGGCGGCCGGGTGACCGCCCGGGCGGCCGGTCAGGCGGCCGTCACCCCTCCAGTCGTGCCCCGCAGTGCGGCCAGGGGGCGGAGCCGCTGCGCGCGTACAGCTTCTTCGCCCGGTACGTCTGCTCGGCGGGCGTCGCGTCCTGGGGGCGGCCCTCGCCGCCGACGCTGTGCCAGGTGGGGGCGTCGAGCTGGTAGAGGCCCCCGTAGGTGCCCGAGGGGTCCACGGCGTCCGGCCGCCCGCCCGACTCGCACGCGGCCAGCGCCTGCCAGTGCAGGTGGTCGGCGCCCCGCACGGACTCGGGCCGGGGGCGGGTGCCGACCCGCACGATCCGCGGGCGGGGTGCGCGCACCACCTCGGTACGCAGCCGCCGGGGCTTCTCCCGGACGCCGTTGACGGTGCGCAGGGCGTACGTGGTCCGCCGCAGGCCGGGTGTGCCCGCCTGCTCGACGACCTCCGTGCCCCGCTGGAGCGAGGGGTCCTCGGTCCGTCGTACGGCGAAGGGGACCGGGTCCTCGCGGACCTCCTGCGAGCCGGTGATGCGCAGCACCGTGACGGTCTGCCCGTCGCGGGGGAAGCCGGTCGCCGGGACGGACGTCGTGTCCTGCCCGCGCAGCGTCACCCCGGCCTCCTCGACGGCCTCGCGCACGGTCGCGGCGTTGGTGCGGACGGTGCGGGCCCGGCCGTCCGCCAGGACCGTCACCACCCGCTCGGTCCGCACGTCCAGCGCGAGGCCCTCGCGTCCGATGCGCCGGGAGGCGGGGGCGGACAGGTACGCGCCCTCGGTGCGTACGCCGAGTCCGCGCAGCGCCCCCTCCACCGTCTCCGCGGTCGTCCACAGCTGGCGCCGGTGGCCGTCGAGGGTGAGCAGCACGGGCCGTCCGTACCGGACGGTGACGTCCTCGCCGCTGGTCAGCGGGGTGCCCGGCGCGGGCACGATCACGTCGTGGGCGCCGACCTGGACGCCCTCCTCGGCGAGCAGTCCGGTCACGTCGTCGGCGAAGGTGTGCAGGGTGCGCGGTGTGCCGTCGACGGTCAGCTCGACCGCCTTGTCCTTGGCGACGAAGGCGGTGGTGCCGCCCGCGAGGAACGCCACGACCAGGGCCCGCGGCACCAGCCGGCGCAGGGAGCCGTCCCCGCGCGCGGCCTCCCGGGCCCGGCGGCGGCGTGCCGCCCTGCCGTCGGCCGCCACCGGGGCCGGTGCCTTCGCGGCGCCCTGCCGGGGCAGCACCGCCCCGGTCGCCCGGCGGGCGGGCCGGTAGGTCTCCCCGTACGCCAGGGTCGGCGCGCTGTGCACGTCGTACGGCGCGGGCGACTCGTGGGTCTCGGGCTGGGTTCTGCTCACGCCGACACGCTCCAGGGTCCGGATCGGGCCCCCAGAACCTAGCGGAGCGTCCGTCACTCTCCAAAGCGACGCGGCTACTCAGCGTGGCGAACGTCCCGCGTGCGTACGTCGTCGGTGGAAATCCAGTAGCCCTCAGTAGCCGAAGGCGCGGGCCGTGTTCGCCGCGAGGGCCGTCGCCAGCGTGTCCTCGTCGACGCCCCGCACCGCGGCCATGGCGCGCACCGTGACCGGCACCAGGTAGGGGGCGTTCGGCCGGCCCCGGTAGGGCACCGGCGTCAGGAACGGCGCGTCGGTCTCCACCAGGATCAGCTCGGGCGGCGCGACGGCGAGGGCGTCGCGCAGGTTCTGGGCGTTCTTGAAGGTGACGTTCCCGGCGAAGGACATGTAGTAGCCGGCGCCGGCGCAGATCTCGGCCATCTCGGCGTCGCCGGAGTAGCAGTGGAAGACGGTCCGCTCGGGGGCGCCCTCCTCCTTGAGGACGCGCAGGACGTCGGCGTGGGCGTCGCGGTCGTGGATGACCAGGGCCTTGCCGTGGCGCTTGGCGATCTCGATGTGGGCGCGGAAGGACCGCTCCTGGGCGGCCTTGCCCTCGGGCCCGGTGCGGAAGTAGTCCAGTCCCGTCTCGCCGACGCCCTTGACCTGGTCCAGTGCGGCCAGCCGGTCGATCTCGGCGAGGGCCTCGTCGAGCGCCGCGTCCCCGCCGGGCTGCCGGGCACTCTGTCTCGACCAGCCTCCCCCAGCCCCGGGGGGCTGGGAGGTGCCCCCAGGGTCCCCGTGCACGATCCGCGGCGCCTCGTTGGGGTGCAGGGCGACGGTGGCGTGCACGGCCTCGTACGCGGCGGCCGTCTCGGCCGCCCAGCGGGAGCCGGCGAGGTCGCAGCCGACCTGGACGACCGTGGTGACCCCGACGGAGGCGGCCTTGGCGAGGCCCTCCGCCACCGTGCCCGACTGCATGTCGAGGTGGGTGTGCGAGTCGGCGACCGGGACGCGGAGCGGTTCGGGGAGCGGCGGGGCCGCGTTCTTGTCGGCCGGGGCGTTCGAAGGCATGCCCCGATCCTACGGAAGGCGCGGCGGGGGTCAGCCGGCCCTGCGGTGGAGGTGGAGGGCGTGCAGGAGGTCGGTGAGGTGCCGGTGCCCACGCCCGGGCGCGAGCCCCGGCGCTCCGGGCCCGGGCCGCTCGGGCGCTCCCGGGAGGCCGGCCGGCTCCACCCGGTGGTCGCCGGACAGGGTGCCGCGCACCGAGGCGACCCGGCCCGGCCGCATGATCCGTACGACGTGGCTGTCGCAGTTGACGCAGGTCGGGCGGGTCAGCGGGGAGGGCACGACGCGGCCGTCCGCGACGTACAGCACGTACTCGTTGCCGTCCGCGTCCCGGTGGTGCCCTATCTCGAACGACTGCTCCCAGCCGTGCCCGCAGCGCATGCAGGCGAAGGAGTACGACTCGTGGACGACCGCGGTGGCACCGGCGTGCGGTCCGGACCGCGCCGCACTCTCACTCATGCTCATCCCGGCTCCCTCGGTTCACCGGCCGCTTCGTCGGCCCTTCTTCCAGTGGACTCCTCCACCGGTGGAAAAGCACCGGATCCGCCGAATGTTTGAGCCGATTTGGGCCGCCCTTGGCGCAAGGGCCCGAAAGGTCAGGGACGAGTCAAGAGCGGCCGGATCCCGCCCCCTGTCCTCCGGTGTTCTTCGCCGCCACCACCGCGTCGAAGACCTCCCGCTTGGGCACGCCCACCTGTGCGGCGACCGCGGCGATGGCCTCCTTGCGCCGCTCGCCCGCCTCCTCGCGCACCCGCACCCTGCGCACCAGCTCCTCGGGGCCGATCTCCTCCGGACCCTGTTCCGGCGCGCCCTCGACGACGACGGTGATCTCGCCGCGCACCCCCTCGGCGGCCCAGGCCGCCAGCTCGCCGAGCCCGCCGCGTCTGACCTCCTCGTAGGTCTTGGTCAGCTCCCGGCAGACGGCGGCCCGCCGGTCGGCGCCGAAGACCTCGGCCATGGCGGCGAGGGTGTCGTCGACGCGGTGCGGGGACTCGAAGTAGACGAGGGTCCGGCGCTCCCCGGCCACCTCGCGCAGCCGGGTCAGCCGCTCGCCCGCCTTGCGCGGCAGGAAGCCCTCGAAGCAGAACCGGTCCACCGGCAGCCCGGACAGGGCGAGGGCGGTGAGCACGGCGGACGGGCCGGGCACCGCGGTGACCCGCACGTCCCGCTCGACGGCGGCGGCGACCAGCCGGTAGCCGGGGTCGGAGACGGAGGGCATCCCGGCGTCGGTCACCAGCAGCACCCGCGCGCCGCCCGCCAGCTCCTCGACCAGCTCGGGCGTCCGGGCGGACTCGTTGCCCTCGAAGTAGGACACGACGCGCCCCCGGGGCGTGACGCCGAGCGCCTGGGTGAGGCGGCGCAGCCGCCGGGTGTCCTCGGCGGCGACGACGTCCGCGCCGGCCAGTTCCTCGGCGAGCCGGGGCGGCGCGTCCCGGACGTCGCCGATGGGGGTGCCCGCCAGTACAAGGGTTCCAGTCACGCCCTCCATCCTCCCAGGAGCGGACGGATGCCTTCCCGGGGGCGGAGGAGGACGCGGCCCGGCCGGTCCGGGGCATGCGCGGGACGTGCACAGCGCGGTTCCCTACGATGGCGCGGTGACCAGTACCGCGTCCTCCACGGACACCCGGCAGGAGCAGGCCCCGCTCGACGAGCGGCCCACCTGGCAGCGGCGGCTGC
The DNA here is from genome assembly GCF_055589025.1 of Streptomyces sp. NPDC041968. Classification (NCBI taxonomy): domain Bacteria; kingdom Bacillati; phylum Actinomycetota; class Actinomycetes; order Kitasatosporales; family Streptomycetaceae; genus Streptomyces; species Streptomyces sp. NPDC041968. The sequence continues at coordinate 152,382 of NZ_JBVJCB010000013.1, forward strand.
GCCGCTTCGGCTACACGGCGGGGCCCGCGTCCGACGACGTCCGCGACCGGCTGGTACCCCCGTACACGCGCCCCGGTGAGCGCCTGTGGGTCTTCCTCGGCCTGTCCAAGGCGCGCGCCGACCGGCTCGTGCGCTGGTCCGCGTGGGGCGGGCCGCTGCTGGTGGCGCTGCTGGCGGGGGTGCTGCGGTTCTGGAACCTGGGCAGCCCGAAGGCGGTGATATTCGACGAGACGTACTACGCGAAGGACGCCTGGGCGCTGATCCACCGCGGTTTCGAGGTCAACTGGGACAAGAACGCCAACGACCTGATCCTGAACTCCGGCGGTGACGTCCCGATCCCGACGGACGCGGCGTACGTCGTCCATCCGCCGGTCGGCAAGTACGTCATCGGGCTGGGCGAGCTGCTGTTCGGCTTCGACCCGTTCGGCTGGCGGTTCATGACGGCGCTGCTCGGCACGCTGTCGGTGCTGCTGCTGTGCCGGATCGGGCGCCGGCTGTTCCGCTCCACCTTCCTGGGCTGTCTGGCGGGCGCGCTGATGGCGGTGGACGGGCTGCACTTCGTGATGAGCCGCACCGCGCTGCTGGACAGCGTGCTGATGTTCTTCGTGCTGGCCGCCTTCGGCTGCCTGCTCGCCGACCGGGACCGGTCCCGGCGCAGACTCGCCGCCGCGCTGCCCGTCGACGACGACGGCCGGGTCCGGCCGGACGCGGACCTCGCCGAGACCTTCCGCTTCGGGTGGCGCCCCTGGCGGCTGGCGGCCGGTCTGATGCTGGGCCTGGCCGCGGCCACCAAGTGGAACGGCCTGTACGTCATGGCGGCCTTCTGCGTGATGGCCGTGCTGTGGGACGTCGGCGCCCGCCGGGTCGCGGGCGCCCGCCGGCCCTACCGGGCGGTGCTGCGGCACGACCTGGGCTGGGCGTTCCTGTCGACGGTGCCGGTCGCGCTGGTCACCTACGTGCTGTCCTGGCTGGGCTGGATCCTCTCCCCCGCCGACGGCAGCGGCGGCTACTACCGCGACTGGGCGGCGACCGACGGCAAGGACAGCTCCTGGTCCTGGCTCTTCCCGGACTGGTGGCGCAGCCTGTGGCACTACGAGTCGCAGGTGCTGGAGTTCCACACCCACCTGACCTCGCCGCACACCTACCAGTCGAACCCGTGGAGCTGGATCGTCCTGGGCCGTCCGGTCTCCTACTTCTACGAGTCCCCGGCGGCCGGAGCGGACGGCTGCCCGGTGGACGCGGGCGAGAAGTGCGCCCGCGAGGTCCTGGCGCTCGGCACCCCGCTGCTGTGGTGGGTGGGCTGCTTCGCGCTGCTCTACGTGCTGTGGCGCTGGGTCTTCCGCCGGGACTGGCGGGCGGGCGCCATCGCCTGCGGCATCGCGGCCGGTTATCTGCCCTGGTTCCTGTACCAGGAGCGCACGATCTTCCTCTTCTACGCCGTCGTCTTCCTGCCCTTCCTGTGCCTCGCGGTGGCGATGCTGCTGGGGGCGGTCATCGGCCGCCCCGGCTGCAGCGACGCCCGGCGGGTCGCGGGGGCGACGGGCGCGGGCGTGCTGGTGCTGCTCATCGCGTGGAACTTCATCTACTTCTGGCCGATCTACACGGGGACGGCGATCCCGATGGAGGACTGGCGGTCACGTATGTGGCTCGACACCTGGGTCTGAGGGCGCCGCATCTCCATTCGGTCAACATCCGGGAACACCCGTACCGCCGGTCACTCCCTGCACATAGGGTGCCACCACACGCGCTTCTGAACATGTTCAAAGCGCCTGGAGGTTCTCTACGGGGATGAACGGGGAGGGACTGCCGATGGGCAGGGGGGTCAAGGTCGCCGTCATAGGCGGCGTGTTCGCGGTGATGGTGGGCGGGGCCGGGTACGGCGCCTACAACATCGTGTCGGCGCTGGACGGCGACGGGAGCACGGGGGCCGCCGGGGCGACCACCAGGAAGAGCGGGCCGCCGAGCGGCGACGAGGTCGAGGAGACCGCGGAGAAGTTCTTCACGGCCTGGGAGCAGGGGGACGCGACGACGGCCGCGTCCTACACGAACAACGCCGCGGCCGCCGGGACGCTGCTGACGGCCTACGGCACGGACGCGCACATCGCCGACGTCGAGATCACGCCGGGCACGACGACCGGCACCGGTGTGCCGTTCACCGTGAAGGCGAAGGTGTCCTACGAGGGCGCGACCAAGCCGCTGACGTACAGGAGCGAACTGACCGTGGTCCGCGGGGAGACCACCGGGCGCGCGCTGGTCGACTGGAAGCCGTCCGTCGTCCACCCGGAACTCGAAGCCGGCGACACCCTGGTCACCGGAGAGTCCGCGGCCCCGGCGATCAAGGCCGTCGACCGCGACGGCGCCGTGCTGACGAAGGAGAAGTACCCCTCCCTCGGCCCGGTGCTGGACACGCTCCGCGAGAAGTACGGGGACGAGGCGGGCGGCACCCCCGGCGTCGAGCTGGTCGTCCGGCACGAGACCCGGGAGGCGGCCGACACCCCGCTGCTGACCCTGGCCGAGGGTGAGCCGGGCAAGCTGGAGACGACGCTCAGCGCGGGTGTGCAGGCGGCGGCCGAGAAGGCCGTGAAGCGGTACGGCGAGTCCTCGGTGGTCGCGGTCCGGCCGAGCACCGGCGAGGTGCTGGCCGTGGCGAACAACCGCGCGGACGGGTTCAACGCGGCCTTCCAGGGACGCGTCGCCCCCGGTTCCACCATGAAGATCATCACAGCCGCGATGCTCATCGACAACGGCGTGACCGACATGAACGGCCCGGCGCCCTGCCCGGACACGGCGACCTGGCAGAGCCAGACCTTCAAGAACCTCACCGGTATGCCGGCCAACGAGGGCGCCTCGCTCGCCAACACCTTCATGCGGTCCTGCAACACCGGCTTCATCAAGCTCGTCGACGAGGACCCGCTGACGGACTCCTCGCTGACGGCGGAGGCCGAGGAGCGCTTCGGGCTGGGCCGCGACGACTGGCAGACCGGCATCGTCTCCTTCGACGGCCGGGTCCCCGCGTCCGGCGGCCCGGACCGCGCGGCCAACGCCATCGGCCAGGGCCAGGTCCAGATGAACCCGCTGAACATGGCCTCGGTGACGGCGACCGCCATCACCGGCGAGTTCCGCCAGCCCTACCTCGTCCCGCCCGACCTGGACGACCGGCGGCTGGCCACCGCCAAGGGCCTGCCGCAGAGCACCGCCGCCCAGCTGAAGCAGATGATGCGGCTCACCGCCACGCAGGGCACCGGACAGGCGGCCATGTCCGGGCTCGGCGGTGACATCGGTGCCAAGACCGGGTCGGCGGAGGTCGACGGGCAGACCACGTCCAACAGCTGGTTCACCGGATTCCGGGGCGACGTGGCCGCGGCGGCCATGACCGAGGAGGGCGGCCACGGCGGTGACGCGGCCGGCCCGATCGTGGCGGACGTGCTGCGGGCGGGGGGCTGAGGCGCACCGGACGCGACGGGTGCCCCTACTGTGGTCGCCGTCGTTGGAAGCGTGAGGCATACAGGGCACCGCGGCACTCCGGGGAGCCGGAGCCGTGGAGGAACGGGACGCAGTGGGCAGCAGAAGGGCCGCCGGTGGGCGGCGCAGGACCAGACCCGTCGTGATCGGCGGTGTGGCCGCCGTGGTCGTGGCCGGCGCCGGATTCGGCGCCTACGCGGTGTACGGCGGCGGGTCCGGCGAGGACACCGCCCGGACGACGTCCGCACACGGCGAGGAGAAGGCCGAGTCGGGTCCCCTGACGGCCGCCGAGGTCACCACGACGGCCCAGCGGTTCCTGACCGCCTGGCAGCGGGGCGACATCGCCGCGGCGGCCGCCGCCACCGACGACGCCGAGGCCGCGAAGGCCCTGCTCACCGGCTACGCCAAGGATGCCCGCGTCAAGGACGTCACGTTCACCCCGGGCACTCCGGCCGACGGCAGGGTCCCGTTCGCCGTGAAGGCCGTCGTCGCCCACGAGAAGACCTCCAAGCCCCTGGCGTACGACAGCGCGCTGACCGTCGTCCGCCGGGCCGGCGACGGCGCACCGCGGGTCGCCTGGCACGCCGCCGTCGTCCACCCGGAGCTGCGGGACGGCGACCGGCTCGTCACCGGGGAGTCCGGGGACCCGCCGGTCAAGGCGCTGGACCGGGACGGCGCGGAGCTGACGGCAGCGAGGTTCCCCTCGCTCGGCACCGTCCTGGACGGCCTGCGCGAGAAGTACGGCAAGCAGGCCGGCGGCACCCCGGGCGTCGAACTGCGCGTGGTGCGCGGCAAGGAGTCCAAGGCGGCGAAGGTGTCCGACAAGACGCTGCTGGAGCTGAGCGAGGGCACGCCCGGCACCGTGCGGACGACCCTGGACCCGGCCCTCCAGGACGCCGCCGAGAAGCAGGTGGCCGGCAAGGCGCGCGCGTCGGTGGTGCTGCTGCGCGCCTCCACCGGCGAGATCCTCGCGGTCGCCAACGGCGGCCACGGCTTCAACACCGCCTTCCAGGGCTCGCTCGCCCCCGGCTCCACGATGAAGGTCGTCACCGCCTCGATGCTGATCGAGAAGAACCTGGCGTCGATGGACAAGAAGCACCCGTGCCCGAAGTACTTCAGCTACGGCGGCTGGAAGTTCCAGAACGACGACAAGTTCGAGATCAAGGACGGCACCTTCAAGGCGAGCTTCGCCCGCTCCTGCAACACCGCCTTCATCAGCCAGGCGCCCGAGCTGGAGAACGACGACCTGACCCGGCAGGCGAAGGAGGTCTTCGGCCTGTCCATGAACAACTGGTCCGTGGGCGTGCCCACCTTCGACGGCGCGGTGCCGGTGCAGGACGCCGCCCCGATGGCCGCCTCCCTCATCGGGCAGGGCGGCGTGCGCATGAACCCGCTGAACATGGCGTCCGTCGCAGCGACCGTGAAGTCCGGGGCCTTCCACCAGCCGTACCTGGTCGCCCCGTCGGTGGACGGGCGCAAGCTCGCCACGGCCTCCCGCACCATGTCGGCGGGCACGCTGGCCCAGCTGCGGGAGCTGATGTCCTACACGGCGGCGTACGGCACCGCCGCGGAGGCGATGGCGGGAGTCGGTGGTGGCGCCGGGGCGAAGACCGGCTCCGCGGAGGTCGACGGGCAGAAGAAGCCCAACGGCTGGTTCACGGCGTACAAGGGCGATCTGGCCGCGGCGGGCGTGGTCCAGCAGGGCGGCCACGGCGGCGACACCGCGGGCCCGCTCGTCGCGGCGCTGCTGAGGAACGCCGGCTGACCGGCGCGGACGGAAGGGCGTCCGGCCGGTGGCTCAGTGGGCCACCGGCTGCGCCACGGCCGTGTAGGTGCGGCGCAGGAAGCGCATGAGGGCCTTCGTCTCGAACTGGACCACCGAGCAGCCCTGCGAGGAGTGGAACTCGACCACCGCCTGCACCCGCCCGCACGGCCAGACCCGCACCTCACCGGTCCCGGCGGGCGCGCGCAGGCCCTGCTCCAGCAGCGACCGGTCGAAGGTCCACTCGCGGAAGCCGCGGCCGCCGCCTCGCGCCGGGAGGGCGACGCACACCGACCGGGGGTCGTGGTCGGGGTCGTAGCGCAGGACGACGGGTATCGCTCCGCCGGCGTCCTCGTCCGGCAGATCCGCGTCCGTCAGGATGTGGGCTCGTGCGTACTGTTCGACTACGGACATCGGATCGCCCCTTGCGCTGCGTCACCTTGGCGAAAGCTGTGCGTCCACCCCTTGTCCAATGTCCCACATTTCCCGTTCCACGCCTTTCGAGCCGAATACCACATGTGAGATCAGCCTTTACCTCGCTCTTGCAAACGGCTCGCAACTGGTCCCTATCATCGACTCGTGCATGTACCTGACGGATTCATCAACGCCCCGACCTCCGCCGTCACGGGCGTCGTCGCCGCGGGCGCCATCGCGGTCAGCCTGCGGGGCGCCCGGCGCGAGCTTGGGGGCACCGCCCGCGCGGAGCGTGGGGGAGAACGGACGGCACCCCTGGCGGGGCTGGTCGCGGCGTTCATCTTCGCGGTGCAGATGCTGAACTTCCCGGTCGCCGCCGGCACCAGCGGGCACCTGCTCGGCGGAGCCCTCGCCGCGATCCTCGTGGGCCCGTACACGGGGGTGCTGTGCGTCTCCGTGGTCCTGCTCCTGCAGGGCATCCTCTTCGCCGACGGCGGCCTGACCGCGCTCGGCGTCAACATCACCGACATGGCGATCGTCACCACGGTCGTCGCCTACGCCCTCTTCCGGGGCCTGGTGAAGGTCCTGCCCCGGAGCCGCCGCTCGGTCACCGTCGCCTCCTTCGTCGCCGCCCTGGTCTCCGTCCCGGCCGCCGCCCTCGCCTTCACCTTCCTGTACTGGATCGGCGGCACCACCGACATCGCCATCGGCAAGGTCGCCACCGCCATGGTCGGCGTGCACGTGCTGATCGGCATCGGCGAGGCCGCGATCACCGCACTGACCGTCGGCGCGGTCATCGCCGTGCGCCCGGACCTGGTGTACGGGGCGCACGGCCTGACGCAGCGGCTCAGGCTGCGCGTGAACGGCGAACTCGTCGACGCCCCGGCGGCCGAGCCGGCCCCGGCCCCCGCCCGCTCGCACCGCACCCTGTGGATCACCGGCCTGGTCACCTCGCTGGTCCTGGCCGGCTTCGTCAGCTTCTACGCCTCCGCCGACCCGGACGGGCTGGAGAAGGTCGCCGCCGACAAGGGCATCGACGAGAAGGCCGAGGAGCACGCGAACTCCGACTCCCCGCTCGCCGACTACGGCGTCGAGGACATCACGAACGCCCGTGTCTCCGGCGGCCTCGCGGGCGTCATCGGGGTCGGTGTCACGGCCGTCGCGGGCAGCGCGGTGTTCTGGTCGGTGCGCAGGCGCCGCGGCGACGACGCCACCCCGACGAACACGGACACGACGGTCTGACATGGGCGCGAATGGGGGCACCTCCCACGCCTTCAGCAGTGGGGGAGCACACCGGCTCTACCGGCACGGACACTCCCCCGTGCACGGCCTGCCGCCGCACACCAAGCTCGCCGCGGTCTTCGCGTTCGTGATCGTCGTGGTGTCGACGCCGCGCGAGGCGATGTGGGCCTTCGCCGTGTACGCGCTGCTGCTCGCGACGGTCGCGTACGCGGCGCGCGTCCCGGCCGGATTCCTGCTGAGGCGGCTGCTGATCGAGGTGCCGTTCGTCGCGTTCGCGGTCCTGATGCCGTTCGTGGCGCAGGGCGAGCGGATCGAGGTGCTCGGCGTGTCGCTGAGCGTGAACGGCCTCTGGGGCGCCTGGAACGTCCTGGCCAAGGGCACCCTGGGCGTCGCCGCCTCGGTGCTCCTCGCCTCCACCACCGAGCTGCGCGAGCTGCTGCTGGGCCTCCAGCGGCTGAGGCTGCCGCCGCTGCTGGTGCAGATCGCGTCCTTCATGATCCGGTACGGGGACGTCATCGCGGACGAGATGCGGCGGATGCGGATCGCCCGGGAGTCACGCGGCTTCGAGGCGAGGGGCGTACGGCACTGGGGAGTGCTCGCCAAGTCGGCCGGCGCGCTCTTCATCCGCTCCTACGAGCGCGGCGAGCGCGTGCACCTGGCCATGATCAGCCGCGGCTACACCGGTTCGATGCCGGTGATCGACGAGGTGACCGCATCCCGGGCGCAGTGGTCGTACGCGCTGGCCCTGCCCGTCGCCGCTCTCGTGGTCTGTCTGCTGGGATGGACCCTGTGAACGCAGCCACCGACATCGTGCCCGCCTCCCTGGAGGTCTCCGGCCTCGCCTTCGCCTACCCCGACGGGCACCAGGCCCTCTTCGGCGTGGACTTCTCCGTCGCCCGCGGTGAGCGGGTCGCGCTGCTCGGTCCGAACGGCGCGGGCAAGACCACCCTGGTGCTCCACCTCAACGGCATCCTGAGCGGCGGCACCGGCACGGTCGCGGTCGCCGGGCTGCCCGTGGACCGGCGGAACATGGCGGAGGTCCGGCGCCGGGTCGGCATCGTCTTCCAGGACCCGGACGACCAGCTCTTCATGCCGACCGTGCGCGAGGACGTGGCGTTCGGACCGGCGGCGGCCGGGCTGAAGGGGGCGGAGCTGGAGGCCCGCGTGGACCGGGCGCTCGGCCTGGTCGGCATGGCGGAGTTCAAGGACCGGCCCCCGCACCACCTCTCCTTCGGCCAGCGGCGCCGGGTGGCGGTGGCGACCGTGCTCGCGATGGAGCCGGAGATCCTGGTCCTGGACGAGCCCTCCTCCAACCTCGACCCGGCCTCGCGCCGCGAACTCGCCGACATCCTGCGCTCCCTGGACGTCACGGTCCTGATGGTCACCCACGACCTGCCGTACGCCCTGGAGCTGTGCCCCCGGGCCCTGATCCTCAGCGACGGTGTGATCGCGGCGGACGGCCCGACGGCGGACCTGCTCTCCGACGACGCGCTGATGCGCGCCCACCGCCTGGAGCTGCCCTTCGGCTTCGACCCGCGGTCGGTGTCGACGCGCGGGTGAGGAATCGCAGGCGCCCGGCGAGGGTTGCACCCACTGTCGCAGGCGATCGGAAGGGACACCGGGAAGTGGACGCGGAAGCGGGCGTGGGCGTGGACGTGCACGGCACGGTGGCCGGGGGTTTCGAGCCGGTCCGGGACGCGTTCGCGCGGAACTTCGCGACGCTCGGGGAGCGGGGCGCGGCGGTCGCCGTGTACCGGGACGGGCGCAAGGTCGTGGACCTGTGGGGTGGCACCAAGCACCTGGACGGCGCGGACGGCGCCGGCGACCGGGAGCCGTGGCGCCGGGGCACCGCCCAGCTCGTGCGCTCGGCGACGAAGGGCGTCGCCGCCGCCGTACCGCTGCTGCTGCACCGGCGCGGGCAGCTGGACCTGGACGCGCCGGTGGGCGCGTACTGGCCGGAGTTCAAGGCGCACGGCAAGGAGCGGGTGCTGGTCCGGCACGTGCTGAACCACCGGGCGGGGCTGCCGGTCCTGGACCGCCCCCTCACCCCCGAGGAGGCCATCGACCCGCTGCGGGGCCCGCGGGCCGTCGCCGCCCAGGCACCCGTGTGGGAGCCCGGCACCGACCACGGCTACCACGCGCTGACGTACGGCTGGCTGCTCGACGAGCTGGTCCGCAGGGTGACGGGCGGGCGCGGCGCCGGTGAGTGGATCGCGGACGAGATCGCCGGGCCGCTGGGACTGGACCTGTGGGTGGGACTGCCGGCCGCGGAGGAGGCGGCAGGCCGCGCCGGACGGGTCGGGCGCCTGGAGGAGCCCGAGCCCTCGGGGGGCGGGCCGCGTCTGCGCCCCAAGCGCGCCGTCACCGACGCCTACGGGGACCCGGACTCCCTCACCCGTCGCGCCTTCGCCGCGATCACCCCGTTCCCCGACCAGAACGACCCCGTCTACCGGGCCGCCGCCCTCCCCGCGGCCAACGGCATCGCGACGGCGGAGGGGCTGGCCCGCTTCTACGCGGCGCTGATCGGCGAGGTCGACGGCGTGACCCGGAACGTGCGGCTGTTCGACGCGGCCACCATGGAGGCGGCCCGCCGCGAGGAGTCGGCCGGACCGGACCGGGTCCTCGTCGTCCCCACCCGTTTCGGCCTCGGCTACATGCTGCACGGCAGCGCGTCGCCGTTCCTGTCGCCCGGTTCCTTCGGCCACCCCGGCCGCGGCGGCGCCCTCGGCTTCGCCGACCCGGAGTCGGGCATCGCCTTCGGCTACGTCACCAACGGCTTCCGCAAGACGGTGACGGCCGACCCGCGGGCCCAGGCACTGGTGCGGGCGGTACGGGCGTCGACCGAGGCGGGCTGACCCGGCGGGCGCCACCGCGGGGGACCGTCGGGCGCCGCCGGTTCAGACGTGGATCGGGTGGGACGTCCGCCCCGACGCCGCGTCGATCTCCTCGTGCGCCTTGGTGAGCAGCTGCATCGCCAGCTCGTTCAACGCGCGTGCCCCCGCCACCTCCTCACCGACCCTCGGCTGCTGGGCGTCGACGCGGTGCCGGCTGGCGTGGCCGTGCGCGCGGACCTCGCTGCCGTCGGGGAGCCGCACCATCGCGACGGCCCGCGTGTGCTGGTCGTCCTCCATGAACTCCATCTCGACATGCCATCCCACTGCGGTGTGCATCATGACGGGTCACCTCCGGAGTACCTGCTTCCAGGGTGCTCCTCGCGGCCGCCCGGCGCACCACGCCGCCGCCCGCACCGCGTCGCTCACGAGTGCAGCATCAGCCCGATCCCGACGACGAGGAGCCCCGCCGCCGCGAGCCGGGGCGCACCGAACCGCTCCTGGAAGAAGAGGGCCCCGATCGCCGCGCCGACCAGGATCGAGGACTCGCGCAGCGCCGCGATGGGGGCGAGTTCGGCGCGGGTCTGCGCCCACAGGACGAGCCCGTACGCGGTGACGGACAGCAGCGCGCCGAGCAGTCCCAGACGCGCCTGCGGCCGCAGCAGCGCCCAGGCGCCGGCGCGGTGGCGGTACAGGAAGTACGCCGGGAGGGCCGTGCCCTGCACCGCCATCAGCCAGGCGATGTACCCGAGGGAGGACCCGGAGGCGCGGACGCCCAGCCCGTCGACCACCGTGTACGCCGCGATGGTCACCCCGGTCGCCAGGGCCGCGCCGATCGCCGCCCAGTCGGGCCTCCGTCCGCGCAGCCCCCACAGGGCGACGCCGGTCAGGCCCGCGCAGGACAGCAGGATGCCGCCGGTCGCCCAGCCGTCCGGCACCTCGCCCGCGAAGACCGCGGCGAGGACGGTGACCAGCAGCGGCGCGCTGCCGCGGGCGATCGGGTAGGCCTGCCCGAAGTCGCCCAGCCGGAAGGAGCGCATCAGCAGGGCGTAGTACACGAGGTGGATCGCGGCGGAGGCCAGGAGGTACGGCCACGCCCCGGCCGCCGGGAACGCCGTGAACGGCAGCAGCGCGAGCCCGATGAGCATCCCGCCGCCGGATATCAGCGCGAAGCCGGTCAGCTTGTCCGGGATGCGGTGGGCGATCGCGTTCCAGCTCGCGTGCGTCACCGCGGCGAGCAGGACGGCGCCGGCGACCAGCGGGGTCACCCGGTGCGCTCGCGCACGTCCACGAGGGTGGCACCGGCGGTGGCGACGAGCTCCTCGGGCTCCATCGGGAAGACGGCGTACGGGGTGCCGGCGGCGGCCCAGACGACGTCGTGCGCGAGCAGGGACCGGTCGGCGAGCACCCGGGTCCGTTCACGGTGGCCGAAGGGCGGCACACCTCCGATCGCGTACCCGGTCGTCTCCCGTACGACGTCGACCCTGGCCCGGGTGACCTTGTCGGCGCCGAGTTCCTCGCGGACCCGCTCCAGGTCGACGCGCGAGGCGCCGTCCATGAGGACCAGGACGGGCACGCCGTCGGCGGCGAAGACGAGCGACTTGCAGATCTGGCTCAGCTCGCACCCGATCGCGGCGGCGGCCTCGGCGGCGGTGCGGGTGGCCTCCGGGAAGCGCCGCGCCCGCGCCGCCAGGTCAGCCAGGCCCAGCTCCCGCAGGGCCTCGGCGAAACGGGGGTGGGCGGCGGGCGCGTCGGGGGTGCCGTCGGTCGTGGTCATGCGGGGCACGCTAGCGGTGGATGCGGTCGCCGTGCGACCGGGTTGCGGGGCGCGCACGGAGGAAGCCGGTGAGGGCAGCCCCGTCCCCACGGAAGCCCTCACCGGCTGGTCGTTCGCCCCTCCTGTCGGAGGGGGCGGGTCAGGTGCGCACCAGCTCCCGGTCCTCGTCGGGGCCGGAGCCCCGCTCCTCGGCCGTGCGCAGGCCCTCGCCCTCGACGTCCACGTTGGGCAGCGCGCGGTCCAGCCACTTCGGCAGCCACCAGGCCTTCTTGCCGAGCAGCGCGAGGACGGCCGGGACGATGGCCATGCGGACGACGAACGCGTCGAAGAAGACGGCGATCGCCAGCCCGAAGCCGATCATCTTGACCATCGCCTCGCTGGAGCCGATGAAGCCCGCGAAGACCGCCATCATGATGACCGCCGCCGCTGTAACGACCCTCGCGCCGTGCTTGAAGCCGGTCACGACGGCCTGGTTCGGCTTCTCACCGTGGACGTAGGCCTCGCGCATGCGGGTGACCAGGAAGACCTCGTAGTCCATGGCCAGGCCGAAGACCACGCCGACCATGAAGATCGGCATCATCGACATGACCGGACCGGTCTCCTCGACGCCCATCAGGCCGGACAGCCAGCCCCACTGGAAGACCGCGACGACCGCGCCGAGCGCCGCCATGACGGAGAGCAGGAAGCCGAGGGCCGCCTTCAGCGGGACCAGGATCGAGCGGAAGACCACGATCAGCAGGAGGAAGGCCAGGCCGACGACCAGGACCAGGTACGGCACCAGCGCGTCGTTCAGCTTCTGGCTGACGTCGATGTTCATCGCCGTCGAACCGGTGACGAGGGTCTCCGCCCCGGTGTCCGCCTTGATGGCGCCGCCCGCGTCGCGGATGGCGTGCACCAGGTCCTCGGTCTGCACGGAGGACGGCTTGGAGTCGGGGATCACGGTGATCGTCGCGGTGTCGCCGGCCTTGTTGGGCGCGGCCGGGGTCACCGCCACGACGTCGTCGAGTCCCTTGATCTCGTCGGAGACGTCGGTGAAGACCTGCTGGGGCGCCTCGCTGCCCTTGGCGTCCACGACGACCATCAGCGGCCCGTTGAAGCCGGGACCGAAGCCCTCCGAGAGCAGGTCGTAGGCCCGGCGCTGGGTGGTGGACGTCGGCTGGGAGCCGTCGTCGGGCAGGCCCAGTTCCAGGGAGGCCGCGGGGATCGCGGCGGCCCCGAGGCCGACGACGCCCAGCAGCAGGACGGCCAGCGGACGGCGGACGACGAAGCTCGCCCAGCGGGTGCCGAGGTTGGCCTTGGCGGGTCCGCCCTGGGCCTTCGCGGCGTCCTTCGCGACGTCCTTCGCCGCGTCCTTCGCCGCGTCCTTCTTCCGGGCGCCGCCCAGCAGCCTGCCCTTCGCGCCGGTCGGCTTGACCCGGCGGCCGGCGTAACCGAGCAGCGCGGGGACCATCGTCAGGGCGATCAGGACCGCGATGGCGACGGTGGCGGCCGCCGCGATGCCCATCTTGGTCAGCATCGGGATGTTGACGACCGCGAGGCCCACCAGGGCGATGACGACCGTGAGGCCGGCGAAGACGACCGCCGAGCCGGCGGTGCCGACCGCCCGGCCCGCGGCCTCCTCGCGCTCACGTCCCTCGGCGAGTTCGGCGCGGTAGCGGGAGACGATGAACAGGGCGTAGTCGATGCCGACCGCGAGGCCGATCATCATCGCCAGGATGGAGGTGGTGGAGCCCAGCTCCAGCGCGCTCGCGAGGGCGGTGATGGAGGAGACGCCGATGCCGACGCCGATCAGGGCCGTGAGCAGGGGCAGTCCGGCCGCGACCAGCGAGCCGAAGGTGATGACGAGGACGACGGCGGCCACCGCGATGCCGATGATCTCCGTGGCGCCGGTGTGCGGCACCGCCTGGAGCGCGTCACCGCCGACCTCGACGGTCAGCCCGGCGTCCCGCGCCTGCTGCGCGGCGTCCTCCAGGGCGTCCTTGGTGGACTCCTCCAGCTCCATGCCGGAGACGTCGTACCGGACCGAGGCGTAGGCGATCGCGCCGTCCTTGCTGACGGCCTTGCCCTGGTAGGGGTCGGCGACCGAGGCGACCTCGGAGCCGTCGGCCAGGTCGGCGACGGCCTTCTCGACGGTTGCCTTGTGGCCGGCGTCGGTCATCTTCTCGCCGGACGGTGCCTTGAAGACCACGCGCGCGGTGGCCCCGTCGGCGCTCTGTCCCGGGAAGCGCTCCTCGAGCAGGTCGAAGGCCTTCTGGGCCTCGGTGCCGGGGATGGAGAAGGAGGTGGTGCCGGCGGGCGGGGCACTGGCCGCGCCGACGCCGGCGAGCGTCAGCAGGGCCACCCATATGAGGGCGACGAAGTGCCGTCGGCGGAAGGCGAGCCGGCCGAGTTTGTAGAGGAACGTTGCCACGGGGGCGTACTCCCGGTCAGGTCGTGGGTCTTCAGGGCAGGGGTGATCAGCCCGACGACGTGAGCGGTGACGTCAGGTGGGGCTCAGGTGGATGCGGTCGGGGACCAGGCGGGGATCACCTGGGGGTGGAGGGGACCGATCAGGGGGTGGTGGAGACGCCGAGGGCGGGGAGCATCACGGCGTCGATGTACGAGGTGAGGAAGGCCCGGGTGGGGGGCTGGTCGTCGAGCAGCGTCCGGGTGGCGAAGCCGCCGACCATCATGTGCACGAGGAACTCCAGCGCCGGGCAGTCCGCTCTGATCTCGCCCCGGTCGACGGCGCGTTGCAGCAGGCGCCGGAACTCCGCCATCTCCGGTTCGACGAGTTGCTCCCGGAAGGCCTGGCGCAGGTCCGGGTTCTGGTGGAGCGCCATGGCCACGCCCCGCATCAGCGCGGAGTTCTGGGCCATGGTGCAGTCGTCCTCGCGGGCCAGCAGGGCGTGCAGGTCGCCCCGGAGCGTGCCGGTGTCGACCTCGCTGATCTCACCCGGCTTGTTGTGCCGCATCGCCTTGACGACCAGCTCGGGCTTGCCGCCCCACTGGCGGTAGAGCGTCGCCTTGCTGGAGCGGGTGCGGGCGGCCACGGCGTCCATGGTGAGGGCGTCGTAGCCGACTTCGCGGAGCAGGTCGAGCACGGCGTCGTACAGCTCGGCCTCGCGCTCGGGAGTGATCCGACTGCGGCGCACGGTGGCTGCCTCGGTCATCTCGCTCACCTCTCCTCCACTTCCCCGGGTGCCGACGGTCAGAACGACACCGTTTCGTACACCACAAAGGTACCCCGCCCCTTAGCGAAACGAAACGGTTTCGTACGTGGCTTGGGTCACGGTTGTCAGCTCCCCATAAGTTGCCGGTACCCCGTGCCCGGAAAAGCATGGGGTGGGTGAGTTATCTGCGCCTTCCCCACCTCAGTGGCGACCAGTTGTGCTTCGTGGCCGAGGACGACCTCTGGCTGGCGGACCTCGACGGTCCCGGCCGCGCCTGGCGGCTCACCGTCGACCGCGCCAAGGCCGGCCACCCTCGCTTCTCCCCCGACGGCCGCCACATCGCGTACACCAGCTGGCGCAGCCTGGTGCCGGAGGTCCACCTCGTCCCCGTGGACGGCGGCCCCGGGCGCCGGCTCACCCACTGGGGCGGCCTCGACACCCGGGTCTGCGGCTGGTCGCCCCCCGAGCCCGACGGCGGCGCCGCCATCCTCGCCGTCGCCTCCCACGGCGAGCCCTTCTCCCACCTCACCTGGGCCTACAAGGTCGACCCTGACGGTGACCCCGGCCGCAAACTCCCCTGGGGCCCGGTCACCGACATCCAGGCCGCCGACCTCGACGGCGAACGCAGGACACTCCTGCTCACCGGCACCCCGCCGCACGAACCCGCCTCCTGGAAGCGCTACCGGGGCGGCGCCACCGGCCGGCTCTGGCTGCACGGACAGCGGCTCCTGCCCGACCTGGGCGGCCATCTGCACTCCCCCCTGTTCGTCGGCGGCCGGATCGCCTTCCTCTCCGACCACGAGGGCGTCGGCAACCTCTACTCCTGCGCCCACGACGGCACCGACCTGCGCCGGCACACCGACCACGACGCCTTCTACGCCCGGCACGCGGCGAGCGACGGCACCCGCGTGGTGTACCAGTGCGCCGGCGACCTGTGGATCGTGGACGGCCTGGCGCCCGGCTCGGTGCCGCGCCGGCTCGACGTCCGGCTCAGCGGGCCGCGCGCGGGACGGCGCACCCACCCGGTGCCCGCCGCCCAGCACGTGGGCGGCTTCTCCGTCGACGAGACGGGCCGGGCGAGCGCCGTGGTGGTGCGCGGCAGCCTGTACTGGCTCACCCACCGCGACGGACCGGCCCGCACCCTCGCCGACACCCCGGGAGTACGGGTGCGGCTGCCGGAGATGCTCGGGGCGAGCGGACGGATCGCGTACGTGACGGACGCGGCGGGCGAGGACGCCGTCGAGATCGTCCACCTGCCGCGGGCGACCGGGAGCCGCGCACCCCGGCGGCTGGCGTCCGGAGCGCTGGGCCGGGTCCTGGAACTGGTCTCGGACCCGGCGGGCGAGCGCCTCGCCCTCGCCTCCCACGACGGCCGGCTGCTGCTGCTCGACGTCTCGGAGGAGGACGGGGAGGCCGCCCAGGCCTTGGCCGCGGAGGGCTTCGGGGACGCGGGGGACGCGGGAGAGGCGGGACACGCGGGAGCCTCTGGAGACACAGGAGACACAGGAGACGCGGGGAGCCCGGCCGAGGTGGTCACCCCCACCGGAACCGCCGGAGGCCACGTCACCGAGCTGGTCCGGTCCGACAACGGCCCCGTGCGCGACCTCGCCTTCTCCCCGGACGGGGCCTGGCTCACCTGGTCGCACCCCGGCATCGGGCGCTCGCTGCGGCAGATCAGGATGGCCCGCATCGACGGGCCGGAGGGCCCTCTCGTCGTCGACGTCACCAACGGCCGCTTCGAGGACGAGAACCCGGTCTTCACCCGGGACGGCCGCTACCTCGCCTTCCTGTCCTGGCGCGGCTTCGACCCGGTGTACGACGTGCACACCGGCGACCTGTCCTTCCCGTTGGGCTGCCGTCCCTACCTGGTGCCGCTCTCCTCCGCGACCCCCTCCCCCTTCGCGCTGAACCCCGAGGGCCGCCCCGCCGCCGGTGGCCTGGACCCGCTGGACGACGAGCCCGGCGAGGGCGGCACGGTGACCGTCGAGGTGGAGGGGCTGGAGAGCCGCGTGACACCGTTCCCGGTCACCGCCTCCAAGTACTCGGCGCTGCACCCGGTCGCGGGCGGCGGCCTGGTCTGGCTGCGCTGGCCGATCTCGGGCGCGCTCGGCGAGACCTTCGCCAACCCGGCGGACCCGAGCGAGCGGCCGACCCTGGAGCACTTCAACCTCGCCAAGGCCAGGAAGTCCGAACTGGTCGACCACCTCGACTGGTTCCGGGTCAGCGGCGACGGCACCCGCCTGGTCGTCCTCGACGAGGGCGACCTGCGCGCGGTGCCCGCCGCCGAGGCCGGCGACAGCGACACGACCACCTGGATCGACCTGCGCCGCATCCTGCACGAGGTCGACCCGGGCGCCGAGTGGCGCCAGGCCTACGACGAGGCGGGCCGCCTGATCCGCGCCTACTTCTGGGACCCCGGCATGTGCGGCATCGACTGGGACGCGGTGCTGGACCAGTACCGTCCGCTGGTCGAACGGGTCGCCTCCCCCGACGAGTTCGCCGACCTGCTCCGCGAGGTGCTCGGCGAGCTGGGCACCTCCCACGCCTACGTCGTCGCCGCCCGGCGCAACGAGGGCCCCGCGCACTACCAGCGCCGGCAGGGCCTGCTCGGCGCCAACCTCGTGTGCCGGGAGGGGCGGTGGCTGGTCAAGCGCATCCTGCCCGGTGACTCCTCCGACTCCAAGGCCCGCTCCCCGCTGGCCGGTACGGGCATCCGCGAGGGGGCGGTGCTCACGCACGTCGACGGCCGGCCGGTGGACCCGGTGACGGGCCCCTTCCCGCTGCTGGCGGGCGCGGGCGGCACGACGGTGGAGCTGACCTTCGACCCGGCGGAGGGCTGTTCCGGCCCGGCCCGGCGCATCGCCGTCGTACCGCTCGTCGACGAACGACCGCTGCGCTACCAGGACTGGGTGGCCAAACGCCGCGAGGTGGTACGGAGGTTGAGCGACGGCCGCTGCGGCTACCTGCACATCCCCGACATGGGCGGCTCCGGCTGGGCGCAGTTCAACCGCGACCTGCGCATGGAGGTCTCCCGTCCGGCGCTGATCGTGGACGTGCGCGGCAACGCCGGAGGGCACATCAGCGAACTCGTCATCGAGAAGCTGACCCGCACCATCCTCGGCTGGGACCTGACCCGAAACGCGCAGCCGGTGTCGTACACCTCCAACGCGCCGCGCGGGCCCGTGGTGGCCGTCGCGGACGAGGCGACGTCCTCCGACGGGGACATGATCACGGCCGCGTTCAAGCTGCTGCGGCTCGGCCCGGTGGTCGGCCAGCGCACCTGGGGCGGGGTGGTCGGCATGACCGGCCGGCACCGGCTCGGCGACGACACGGTGATCACGGTGCCGATGAACGCGGCCTGGTTCGACGCCTACGGCTGGTCCGTGGAGAACTACGGCGTCGCCCCCGACGTCGAGGCCCTGCGCACCCCGCTGGACTGGGCGGAGGGCCGCTACCCGGTGCTGGACGAAGCGGTCCGGCTGGCGCTGGAGCTGCTGGAGACCGACCCGCCCGCCACGCCCCCCGGCTACGGGGACGTACCCGACCGCTCCCGACCGCCGCTGCCACCGCGGGCGTGAAACAAGGGACGGGCACGGAGCCGGGCACGGAGAAGGGGCGTCCTCCCCCGTGGGAGGACGCCCCTTCACCTCGGCCTCGACGCGTCAGGCGTCGTAGCTCTCCTCGAGACGCTCGTCGGCGTCACGACGGCGCGAGGACGGGTCCCGCTCCTCCGCGGCCCGGCGACGGGCGGGGTCGACCTCGTCCTCGTCGCGACGGCGGTCGCGGTTCTGGAACTGGCCCTTGGCCTGCTCGGCCCGCTGCTTGCCCTGCTGCTGCATGCGCTCGGCCTTGTCCTGGAACTGGTCCTTCATACCCATGTGGGTTCACTCCTGTGCTGATCGGGCCCGACCGGATCGGCCGGGTGCTCGATCAGATTCACATGGGCGGTGACCGTGCGCATGTCGATCACTTACGGACCGTAGCGGTGCTGGTGGCGGGGCTGTTCCGCTGCTTTTCGTCGGCGGCTCCGCCGGCCCCGACCAGGCCCACGCGCACGTGGTCCAGCCGGTCTCCGAAGCGCCGCATCTCGCGCTGTCCCACGGTTCCGATGAGGGCCGGCAGGTACCCGCGCACGCCCTGCATGCCGCGCAGCCACCACTGCCCGTAGACGTGGGCGGAGCGGCGCTCTATGCCCTCCACGAGCCGGTCGACCGCCGGACCCAGCGGATAGGTCTTGTTCGACGGCCAGGGCAGCCGCTGCCGCAACTCCCGCATGACGTCGTCCTGGTCGGCCCCCCGCACCATGTCCGTGTCGGTCCAGGAGAGATAGCCGACGCCGACCTTCACCCCCCGGTGGCCGACCTCACCGCGCAGGCTGTGCGCGTACGCCTCCACACCGGACTTGGACGCGCAGTACGCCGACATCATCGGCGCGGGCGTGAGGGCGGCGAGGGACGCGATCTGGAGCAGGTAGCCACGGCTCTCCAGCAGCGCCGGCAGGAAGGCGCGGGCCGTCACCGCAGAGCCGATCAGATTGACCTCGATCACCCGCCGCCAGGACTCCGGGTCGGAGTCGACGAAGGGCCCGCCGGTGGCGACGCCCGCGTTGGCGACGACGATGTCGACCCTGCCGAAGCGCTGCGTCACCTCCTCGGCGACCCGGGCCATCGCCTCGTGGTCGGTGACGTCGGCGTGCCAGTGCTCGCTCTCGCTGTGCAGCCGCGCCGAGACCTGCTTGAGCGCGTCCGGCTCCAGGCCGACCAGGGCGAGCTTCACCCCGCGCGCGGACAGCTTGCGGGCCAGCAACTCCCCCACGCCCCGCGCCGCTCCGGTGACGACGGCGACCCGTCCTTCCAGGCTCACCCTGCTCATGCGCTCTCCTCTGCGGGTACGACACGCTCATCGCGTGCAGTGGACATGTGGGCGGCGGCGAGGGCGCGGATCTTCCCGGTGACCAGGTCCGGTGCCTCCACCGGCGTCATGTGGCCGACGCCGGGAAGCTCCGTCAGGCCCACGCAGTTCGGCAGCGCGGCGACGAGCGCACGGGCCTGCACCGGCGGGGTCAGCCGGTCCGCGGTGCCGACCACGACCTCGACCGGCATCGTCAACTCCCGCACCCCCTCGTCCAGGTCGAGCAGGTCCAGCACCTGCGACCAGGCGTGCCGCACCCCGCGCGGACAGGCGTGCACGATGCGGGCACAGGCCTCCACCATGTGCGGGCCCGAACCGGGGCCCAGCGTCCCGTACTTGAGGATGCGGCGCGCGAGCGGCGTGACCGGGCCGAGCGGCGCCCGGGAGCCGAGGATCCGCCGGGTCAGCCAGGTCCGCACCCGGCCCTCCCCGAGCGGCACCACGGTCGAGGACGCCACCAGCCGCGAACTGCCCGTGCTGCACAGCAGGACGGCCGCCACGTGCGCCCGCACCCGGGGCCGGGTGGCGGCGGCCATCACCGTCATGCCGCCCATGGAGTGCCCGGCGACCACCGCCCGTTCGTCCGGCCCGAGCGTGGCCGCGAGAACGGCTTCGAGGTCGTCGGCGAGGGTCTCGGTGGAGCAGGCCGGGTGGGCCGGGCTGCGGCCGTGGCCGCGCTGGTCGTAGGCGATGACCCGGTGGTCGGCGGCGAGCGCGCGGACCTGCGCCGCCCAGAAGGCGGTCGAGCAGCACCAGCCGTGCGCGAGGACGACCGCGGGCGCGTCCTGGCGGCCGTGCACCTCGACGTGGAGGCGGGCGCCGTCGGCCGCGACGACGGTCGTCTCGTGGGCGGGGACGGGCGGGGCGTACGGCCCGGCGGCGTCGTGCAGGATGCGGCTCACGCGCTCACCCCGGTGCTCCGGCCGGTGCTCCGCACCCCGCCCTTCCCGGCGTCCTCCCCGGCGGCCGCCCCCGTGGCGGCCGGCGCCCGCAGCACCTCGTACTCGGCGAGGTCCACGCGCCGCGTCATCCGGCGGAACTCGGCGGTCGTGCCGGGCCAGACGGTGGTGTTGCGGCCGCTCGCGTCGAGGTACCAGCTGGTGCAGCCGCCGGTGTTCCACACCGTGCGCTTCATACGCTCCTGCACCCGGTGGTTCCAGGTCCGCACGGCGGCGGGGCGGGCGTCGAGGGCGACCGTGCCACCGAGCACGTCGATCTGACGCAGGTAGTCCGCCAGGTAGTTCAGCTGGGACTCGATCATGAGGATCATCGAGGAGTTCCCGAGCCCGGTGTTGGGCCCGATGATCGTCATGAAGTTGGGGAAGCCGGCCGCCGAGGCACCGCGCAGGGACTCCATGCCGTCCTTCCAGGTCTCGGCGAGGGTCCGTCCGTCCGCGCCCACGACACGCTCCGCGATGGGCATGTCGGTCACGTGGAAGCCGGTACCGAAGATGATCGCGTCCGCCTCCGCCTCGGTGCCGTCGGCGGCGACCAGGGTCGAGCCGCGCACCTCGCTGAGCCCGCTCGCGACGACGTCGACGTTGGGCCTGGCGAGCGCCGGGTAGTACGTGCTCGACAGCAGGATCCGCTTGCAGCCGATGCGGTAGTCGGGCGTCAGCTTGGCGCGCAGGGCCGGGTCCTTGATGGCGGCGCCCATGTTGCGCTTGGCGATCTGCTCGACGAAGCCCAGCTCGTTCGGGTGCTTGGTGAACGCCTGTACCTGGAGCTCCCGGATGCCCCACAGCAGTCCCCGGCGCAGCTTGGTGGTGACGGGCAGCGCCCGGTGCAGGGCCCGCTCGGCGCCGCTGATCGCCCGGTCCATGCGGGGCATCACCCAGGCCGGGGTGCGCTGGAAGAGCGTGAGCCGGCCCACCTGCGGCTGGATGGACGGCACGATCTGGATCGCGGAGGCGCCGGTACCGATCATGGCGACCCGCTTGCCGGTGAGGTCGTAGTCGTGGTCCCAGCGGGCCGAGTGGAAGACCTCGCCGGGGAAGGACTCCAGCCCGGGGATGTCCGGGACCTTCGGGTCGGACAGCGGCCCGGTGGCGGAGACCACGACATCGGCGGTCAGGCTGCCGCTCGCGGTCTCGATCTCCCACCGCATCCGCTCACCGTCCCAGGCCGCCCGCTTCACCTCCGAGCCGAAGCGGATGTGGGGACGGAGCCCGAAGGTGTCGGTCACGTGCTCCAGGTAGGCGCGGATGTGCTCCTGCCCGGAGAAGGTGCGGGGCCACTCGGGGTTGGGGGCGAAGGAGAAGGAGTACAGGTGGGAGGGCACGTCACAGGCACAGCCGGGGTAGCTGTTGTCCCGCCAGGTGCCCCCGACGCTGTCCGACCGCTCCAGGACGACGAAGTCGGTGATCCCCTCACGGCGCAGCCGCACGGCGGCCCCCAGCCCACCGAAGCCGGACCCGATCACCGCCACCCGCACGTGTTCCTGAACCTGCTCGTGCTCGGCCATCCCGAAAGCCTCCACGCGTCGCCTAGGACTCTGCCAGTGAACACTGGCGCAATGGGAGCGTAGAACAGCTCCGTACTCATGGGTAGGGGGCGCGGCGAGGAAAGTTACCCGCGGTACGACTTAAGGTCGGGGCGTGACCGAGAAGCGTGAATACCGCATGGAGGAACTGGCCCGGCTGGCCGGCATCACGGTGCGCACCCTGCGCTTCTACCGCGAACGCAAGCTGATCCCGCCACCCCGCCGCGAGGGCCGCATCGCCTGGTACGACGACCACCACCTGGCCCGGCTGCGCACCATCGCCGCCCTCCTGGAACGCGGCCACACCCTGAGCGGCATCGCGGAACTCGCCGACGCCTTCGACCACGGCCGCGACGTCGGCGACCTGCTCGGCCTCGGCGAACCCACCGAGGAGACCCCGGTCCGCCTCACCCCCGAGGAACTCGCCGCCCGCTTCGAGGGCGAGGTCACCCCGGAGAACCTGGCCGCCGCGATGGACCTCGGCTACCTCGGCACCGACGGCGACGAACTCGTCCACATCAGCCACCGCCTGCTGGAGGTCTCCTCGGCCCTGGTCCGCGAGGGCATCCCGCTCGGCGAGGTCCTCCGGGCCGGCGCCCGCGTCCGCGAACACGCCGACGCCCTGGCCGACCTCTTCGCCGACCTCATCCGACGCCACGCCCCCGCCCAGGACCTCGACCGCCTGCGCCCCCTCGCCCGCAGCGTGGTCGAGGCGGAACTGTCCCTGGCCTTGGACCGGCGGATACGCAAGCGCGCCGGGGACGAGTGGGGCGACCGGCCGGCCTAGCGGTCGTAGGCGACCGTCACGGGCGCGTGGTCGGACCAGCGCTCGGCGTGGGTGGCGGCCCGCTCGACGTATCCCTTGACGGCCCGCGCGGCGAGCCCGGCCGTGGCCAGCTGATAGTCGATGCGCCACCCCGAATCGTTGTCGAAGGCCCGTCCCCGGTACGACCACCACGAGTACGGCCCCTCGGTGTCCGGGTGCAGGGCGCGGACCACGTCGACGTAGCCGCCCTCGGCCGGGTCGAGGACGCGGCCGAGCCACTCCCGTTCCTCCGGGAGGAACCCGGAGTTCTTCTTGTTGG
Source organism: Streptomyces sp. NPDC041968 (assembly GCF_055589025.1). Classification (NCBI taxonomy): domain Bacteria; kingdom Bacillati; phylum Actinomycetota; class Actinomycetes; order Kitasatosporales; family Streptomycetaceae; genus Streptomyces; species Streptomyces sp. NPDC041968. The sequence goes on from NZ_JBVJCB010000013.1 coordinate 175,500, forward strand.
CGCGCCAGTTCCTGAGGTCGGCCTCGCGGTGGGCGATGTTCCAGTCGCCGCAGACCACGACCTCGCGGCCGTCGGCGGCGGCGCGCTCGCGCAGCTCCTTGAGGTAGGCGAGGAACTCGCCCATGAAGCGGACCTTCTCCTCCTGGCGCTCGGTGCCGACCTCGCCGGAGGGCAGGTAGAGGGAGGCGACCGTCACACCGGGCAGGTCGGCCTCGACGTAGCGGCCACTGGTGTCGAACTCCGCCGAACCGAAACCGACCTGGACGCGGTCGGGCTCGCGGCGGGTGTAGAGGGAGACGCCGGCCCGGCCCTTGGCGGCGGCGGGGGCGTGCGTGACGTGCCAGCCGTCGGGCGTACGGACGTGCTCGGGGAGCTGCTGGGGCTCGGCCCGCACCTCCTGGAGGCACAGCACGTCGGCGGAGGTGTCGGCGAGCCACTCCACGAAGCCCTTCTTCGCGGCGGCGCGCAGACCGTTCACATTCACGGAGGTCACGGTGAGCACCAGGGCACGATACCGGCACACTGGACGGTGCCCCGATCCCGGATCTCGCATCGATATACGGTAGGTAGCATGAACATACGCCGGGTCCCCTTCGACCACCCCGACGCCGTGAAACTCAACGACGAGGTCCAGGCCGAGTACGACGTCCGCTACGGCGACGGCGGCGACGCCACGCACCTGGACCCGTCGGACTTCGCGCCACCGAACGGCCTGTACCTGATCGCGTACGACGGGAACGGCGTCCCGGTCGCCTCCGGCGGCTGGCGCGGCCAGGACGCCAACGCCGAGGGCAACCTCGACGGGGACGCCGAGCTGAAGCGGATGTTCGTGATCGAGCAGGTGCGCGGCCGCGGGCTGGCCCGCCGCATCCTGGCGGCCCTGGAGGAGGACGCCCGCGCGGCCGGCCGGACCCGCATGGTCCTGGAGACCGGCACCAAGCAGCCGGAGGCCGTCGCCCTGTACACCTCCAGCGGCTACGAGCCGTGCACCAAGTTCGGCTACTACCGCTTCCACCAGGACAGCCTCTGCTACGCGAAGGCCCTCCAAGTCCCCTAGGGCGCGGACGGCGAAGGGCCCCGGGGACGCGGCGAGGCGTCCCCGGGGCCCTTCGGTCGGCGGGTGACGCGTCCCCCGCCCGCTGTCAGGCGGCGGCCGCGCCCGTCCCGCGACGGCGCGAGAGGACGAACAGCGCGCCGCCCGCGGTGAGCGCCGGCGGGGACTCGACCCGGAAAACGACGAAGATCCCGTCCGATCGTGATGATCGGACGGGATCTTCGCCAATGTGCGTGGACCTGAGGGGATTTGAACCCCTGGCCCCCTCGATGCGAACGAGGTGCGCTACCGGACTGCGCCACAGGCCCTTGCAACGAGTGAAACTTTAGCACCCCGAGGGGCCTGCTCAAAAATCGCTTCCGGGGGCCGGGAGGGGGCGGCCCCGGCGGGGCTATTCGTTGGCGGCGCGGGGCCGGTCGCCGTCCTCGTACTGGTCGAAGAGCGGCGTCCGGCCCCGTTCCCGGGCGCGGCGGGCGGACGCGGCCCGGCGGACGCCGCTGCGGCCGGGTGTCTCCGGCTGCTCCTCGGCCTGGGGGGCGGGCCGGTCCGGACCGGGGTCGGCCCTCGCGTCCCGCTGCTCGGGGGCGACGGCACTGGACCGCGCGGAGCTCCACGCGTCCGGCGCCGAGAGGTCCACGTCCGGTGTGGCGCGGGGGGCGACCGGCGCGGTGACGTAGGTGGGCAGCGGCACCGGCACGGGGTCCCAGCTGTCGCCCTGGGGCCGTCGCTGCCGCTCGCGCTGCTGGTCGACCCACTCGGCGTGGTCGGTCTGCTCGACCAGCGCGCGCCGGTCCGCGGCGAGGGCGGACAGGCCCGGGTCGGACTCCGCCTCGGGCCCCTCGTCCGGCTCCTCGGCGTCCGGGTCGCCGACAGGGGCGGCCGGGTCGGCGGGCGTGCGCCTGCGGGGACGGCCCTCGCGCAGCCGCTGGGCGGCGACCTCTGCCTGCCGACGGTCCATCTGGAAGGCGAACCGGCGGCGCTCCTGCGTACGCAGGTAGGCGATGTAGGCGCTGAGCAGCACCGCGGGCACACCGGGGGCCCAGAGGAACGCGAGTCCGCCGACCGCCGCGACGACCGAGCCGAGCGTGAAGGCGAGGAAGAGCATCACGGTCGTACGCCGTCGGCGCGCGAGTGCCTTGGTGCGCCGGGCACGGGCCGCGGCCGCCGTCGATTCGGGGGCGCGCCGGGCTTGGGGTACGCGTCCGCGCGCCGCGGCGCCGCCGCCCCGGGGCGCCTGTCCGGACTGCCCGGGCCGCTCGGGCTCCCGGGGCCGTTCGGCTGCCGGGGACCGGTCGGGCTCGGGGGTCCGCTCGGGTTCCGGGGACCGCTCGGGTTCGGCGGGCTGCCCGGGCCTGCGGCCGTGCGCTCCCCCGGCGTCCGGCTGGGTGTACCGGCGGGTTCTGGACACGGCGAAGGCCCGGACGTCCACCGAGTCGGTGACGGCGTCCGGGGCGTCGGCGTCGGGCTCCGCCTCGTCGGCGGAGCGGGACCGCAGGTCCTTGGCGTACCGGCGCTCCATGCCCGCCCGTCCGGACAGCAGCCGGATGGCGGTGCTGAAGCGTTCCGTCGGACGGGCCTCGTTCAGCTCGTCCTGCCTACGGAGCCACATCGGCACCAAGTAGGCGGCCCAGGCCCCGACGATGACTGCGTAGATGAGGCCACTGCTGCTCACGCCTCACACGGTAGAGGGGTTTGCGCGGGGCCATCCGCCAATTGGGCCGGTGTGTCGCACGATCTGGCTGATATTTCGAACTTTTTTTGTGATCGATGCGATCAGCACACCGCCGATGCGGGGAGATTATCCGTTCGGGACGGTCACAGCCCGATCATTTTCGAACGTTTATTCAATTACCCGAGTTCCGTGCGCTCCGGTCCCGCGACCGGTGCCATCGTCGCAGCAGCCCCTCGGGGACCTCTTCCGCGGTGAGCGCGAAGACCAGGTGGTCACGCCAGGCTCCGTCGATGTGGAGATAACGCGGCCGGAGCCCTTCCTCGCGGAATCCGAGTTTCTCCACGACCCGTCGGCTGGGCGCGTTCTCGGGGCGAATACAGACCTCGACCCGGTGCAGTCCGACGGTGCGGAAACAGTGGTCCACCACCATCGCCACGGCCGTCGGCATCACCCCGCGGCCGGCGACCGCCTCGTCCACCCAGTAACCGACGTGCCCGGAGCACATCGAGCCCCAGGTGATCCCGGCCACCGTCAGCTGTCCGACCAGGCGGCCCTGGTACTCGATGACGAAGGGCAGCATCCGTCCGGCGTGCGCCTCGGACCGGAGGTGCCGCACCATCTGACGGTAGGTCGGCCGGTTCACCAGCGGGCCACCGGGCGTGGGCGGCGGGATGGTCGCCTCCCAGGGGCGCAGCCAGTCCCGGTTGCGCCGGTTGACCTCTCGCCAGATCCGCTGGTCGCGCAGCTTTATCGGCCGGAGGACGAGATCACCGTCCACCAGCTCCACAGGCCAGGAGGGGCTGTTCAGCTCGCACCCCCGTCACTGGCCGGTCTGGGGTGGTCGCCCCCGCGGAGCTGGTCGACCGCGTGCGTGAGCAGCGGCTCCAGCACGGCGAGGCCGTCCCGCACCCCGCCGGACGATCCCGGCAGGTTGACGATCAGCGTGCGGCCCGCCACTCCCGCCAGGCCCCGGGAGAGCACCGCGGTCGGCACCTTCTCCCGGCCGTACGCCCGCACCGCCTCCGCGATGCCGGGGACCTCGTGGTCGATCACCGCGCGCGTCGCCTCGGGGGTGCGGTCGGTGGGCGAGATGCCGGTACCGCCGGTGGTGACGATCACGTCGTACCCCGCCTCGGCGCCTGCCCGCAGGGCGGCCTCGACGGGGTCGCCGTCCGGGACGACCCGGGGGCCGTCGACGGCGAACCCGAAGCGGCGCAGGCCCTCGGCGACCAGCGGGCCGCCCTTGTCCTCGTAGACCCCGGCGGCGGCCCGGTTGGAGGCGGTGACCACCAGCGCGCGGTAGCTCATGACCGGCTCCAGTCGCCCGACTTGCCGCCCGTCTTCTCCTCGACCCGCACGTCCGTGATGACCGCTCCCTTGTCGACCGCCTTGACCATGTCGATCACGGTGAGCGCGGCGACGGTGACCGCGGTGAGCGCCTCCATCTCCACACCCGTGCGATCCGTCGTCCGCACCGTGGCGGTGATCTCCACGGCGTCGTCCGCGACCGACAGGTCCAGTTTCACACCGGAGAGCGCCAACGGGTGGCACAAGGGGATCAGATCCGGGGTGCGTTTGGCGCCCATGATGCCCGCGATCCGCGCGGTGGCCAGGGCGTCGCCCTTGGGGACGCCCTCGCCGCGCAGCAGCTCGACCACGCGGGGGGCGACGAGGACGCGTCCGCTCGCGCGCGCGGTGCGTGCGGTCACGTCCTTGCCGGACACGTCGACCATCCGGGCGGCGCCCGCCTCGTCGATGTGCGTCAGCCGGCCTCGCGGGTCGTGCGCGTCCTGGCCGTGGTGCGGGGGTCGGTCCTGCGTACTCATGCTCGTGTGGCGCTCCCGGTCCGGGCCCGGCGCGGTGCGGCGCGTGGGCCTGCTGTGCGCGACACGGTACCGCCAAGGGGGCGGGGTCAGCCGAGCAGGACCACTTCGACCTCGGCGCCCGGCTCGACGGTCTCGGTGTCCTCGGGTACGACGATCAGCGCGTCGGCGTGCGCGAGGGCGGCCACGAGGTGGGAGCCGGCGCCGCCGACCGGGGTGACCGCCCCGTCGGCGAAGGTGCCGCGCAGGAACTGCCGGCGTCCCTTGGGCGAGGACAGCGCCTCGTCGGCGGTGAGCGACGCGGTGGTCGTGGGACGGTGGACGTCGGGGAGTCCCATGAGGGTGCGGATCGCCGGGCGGACGAACAGCTCGAAGGAGACGTACGACGACACCGGATTGCCCGGCAGGGCGAGGAGCGGGGTGTGGTCGGGACCGACGGAGCCGAAGCCCTGGGGCTTGCCGGGCTGCATGGCGAGCTTGCGGAAGTCGACGCCGCTGCCCGGCTCGTCCTCGTCGGCGACGTGCGCCAGCGCCTCCTTGACCACGTCGTACGCCCCGACGCTCACCCCGCCGGTGGTGACCATCAGGTCGGCGCGGACCAACTGGTCCTCGATGGTGGACCGCAGGGTCTCGGCGTCGTCGGCGACGGCGCCCACCCGGTAGGCGATCGCGCCGGCGTCGCGGGCGGCGGCGGTGAGGGCGAAGCTGTTGGAGTCGTAGATCTGACCGGCGGCCAGCTCCTCGTCGGGCTGGACCAGTTCGCTGCCGGTGGAGAGCACGACCACGCGCGGACGCGGTCGCACGCGGACCCTGCCGCGGCCGATCGCGGCGAGCAGGGCGATCTGCGGCGGGCCGAGGATCGTGCCGGCCTCCAGCGCGCGGGCGCCGGACCTGACGTCGCTGCCCTTGGCGCGCACGTGCGCGCCTGCCTCGGCCGGCCGGTACACGTGGACCTGGCCCTCGGCACCCTCCGGCGCGAGGCTGCGGGCGCGCATGCCGTCCGCCGGGCCCTCGCCGAGCCCGCCGTCGGTCCACTCCACGGGGACGACGGTCTCGGCGCCGGGCGGGAGCGGGGCGCCCGTCATGATGCGGGCGGCCTGGCCGGGGCCCACGGAGAGCGGGTCGGCCTGGCCCGCGGCGACGTCCCCGACGACCTCCAGGACCGCGGGGAACTCCTCGCTCGCGCCCGCGACGTCGGCGACCCGCACCGCGTACCCGTCCATGGAGCTGTTGTCGAACGGCGGCAGGGGGAGCGGCACCGTGACGTCGTCGACCAGGACGCAGCCCTGGGCGTCGAGCAGGTTCAACTCGATGGGTTCCAGGGGGCGGACGGTGGCCAGGATGTCGTCCAGGTGGTCCTGCACCGACCACAGCCGGTCCGGACCGAAGTCCGCCGCGGTGTGGTCGTGGCCGGCGTCACGGTGCGCGGTGCTGCTCAACGTCGCTACATCTCCTCGGCTACGTAACTGCGAAGCCAGGTCCGGAAGTCCGGGCCCAGATCTTCACGTTCGCACGCGAGTCTGACAATGGCACGCAGATAGTCGCCGCGGTCGCCGGTGTCATAGCGGCGGCCCTTGAAGACGACGCCGTGCACCGGGCCGCCCACCTTCTCGTCCTCCGCGAGCTGCTGGAGGGCGTCGGTCAGCTGGATCTCGCCGCCGCGGCCGGGCTCCGTCTTGCGGAGTATGTCGAAGATGTGCGGGTCGAGGACGTAGCGGCCGATGATGGCGTAGTTCGAGGGGGCGTCGGCCGGGTCGGGCTTCTCGACCAGTCCGCCGACCTTGACGACGTCGCCGTCCTCGGTGGCCTCTACGGCCGCGCAGCCGTAGAGGTGGATCTGCTCGGGCGCGACCTCCATGAGGGCGATGACGCTGCCGCCGTGCTGCTCCTGCACGTCGATCATGCGCTGCAGCAGAGGGTCGCGGGGGTCGATCAGGTCGTCGCCGAGCAGCACCGCGAAGGGCTCGTTGCCGACGTGCGGGGCGGCGCAGAGCACGGCGTGGCCGAGTCCCTTGGGGTCGCCCTGGCGGACGTAGTGGATCATGGCGAGGTCGCTGGACTCCTGGACCTTGGCCAGCCGGCCGGCGTCGCCCTTCTTCTGGAGGGCGGACTCCAGCTCATAGTTGCGGTCGAAGTGGTCCTCGAGGGGGCGCTTGTTGCGGCCCGTGACCATGAGGACGTCGCCGAGGCCGGCGGACACGGCCTCTTCGACCACGTACTGGATCGCCGGCTTGTCGACGACCGGCAGCATCTCCTTGGGAGTGGCTTTCGTTGCCGGCAGGAACCGGGTACCGAGCCCGGCTGCGGGGATGACAGCCTTGCTGATCCTGGGGTGGGACTGAGTCATGCGCGACACCATATCCGGTGCCAATAGGGAGAATCTGTGACTCCGAATCAGTGGCGCTCATATGAGCGCATTAGAGCGTTCGAGGAGTGAGCAGTGCGTCACATCGACCCCGGAAGCGAACCTGACAAACGCACGTTGCGGCGGGAGTTCCTCGCGGCGAGGAGCAGGTTGACCGCGGATGACGTGCGGGAATCGGCGGACGCTCTGGCCGCGCGGGCGCTCGCGTCGCCGGAGGTGGCGGGGGCGCACACCGTGGCGGCGTACGTGTCGGTGGGCGCCGAACCGGGCACCCTCACGCTCCTCGACGCGCTGCGCGCGCGGGGCGTGCGGGTCCTGCTGCCCGCGCTGCTGCCGGACAACGACCTGGACTGGGGCGCGTACACGGGCGAGGAGTCCCTCGCGCGCGTGCGGCACGGGGGGCGGATGGCCCTGTGGGAGCCCGCCGGTGAGCGTCTGGGGCCGGACGCGGTGACCGGGGCCGAGGTGGTGCTGCTGCCGGGTCTTGCGGTCGACGCGCGCGGCATGCGGCTGGGGCGCGGCGGCGGGTCGTACGACCGGGTCCTGGCGCGCCTGGAGCGGGCGGACACGCGGTCCGCGCTGCTGGTGCTGCTGTACGACTGGGAGGTCGTGGCACACGTCCCCGGTGAACCGCACGACCGGCCGGTGGACGCGGTGGTGACGCCCTCGGGGGTGCGGCGGTTCCGCTGACCGCCGGCGGACACACCCGCTGACCCCGGGCGGACACGAGAACGGCCTCCACGCGCGCGTGGAGGCCGTTCTCGTCGAGCGGTGCGAGGGCTAGGGCTTGAGCACCAGGGTGTCGCTCGTACTCTCGTCGACCGCCTTCTTCGAGAAGGCCCACGGCAGCAGCTCCCCGTCGGCCCACTTGTCCGTCTGGTCGGTGTAGTGGGCGCTGTACGCGTGTCCGGAGGCGCCGGTGAGGTTGATCCAGCGGGACTTGTCGAGGTCGCCGAGGTTGACCACCATCCGCATGGACGGCACCCACACCACCCCGAAGCCGCCGGCCGCGTTCCAGCCGGAGGCGTTGACCGCCGCCTCGCCGCCGCTGAGCTTCCAGGGCCCGCGGTTGAGGGCGTACTTCACGAAGCCGGGGCCCTCGGTGCCCAGGGTCTGGTTCTTCAGGAACAGGCGGTGCAGCCGACCCCAGTTCCAGGAGTCGATGTCCTTGCCGAGCTTGGCGGTCAGCTCCCAGCGGGCGTCCACCATGGCGCGCTTGAACAGGTCGTCGCGGTTGTGGTCGGCGCCCTTGCGGGTGCCGTTGGCGGGCGTCGTCCACCAGTCGCTCTTCGGCTTGTCCAGCAGGTTGCGGACGACCTCGAACCAGCGGTCGCCCCCGTCGGGCTGCGCCTGGTCGGCGTCGCGCTGGCCGCACTCGCGGACCTTGTTGGTCTCGTCCGCGGGTCCGGTGGTGTTGACCGGGTCGACCCACAGGCACTGGCCCTCGACGCGCAGTTCCTTGGGCAGCTTGTTGCCGAAGGCGAGCTTGAGGAGGTTGCGCCAGACCGCGTTGAAGTAGGCGGCGGCCGCCGAGTCGGCGTCCTGCGTGTAGTCCCAGCCCTCGAGGAGCTTCTGCGCCTCGCGGACGTCCTTGTCGCCGACGTCGATCTTCAGCAGCTGGGGTACGAGCAGCTTGGCCATCTCGCTGCTGTTGTCCAGCTGCATCTGGCGCATGTCGTCGGTGGAGATCTTGCCGCCGTCCTTGATCTTCTGCTCGATCAGGGAGGTGATCCGCTGACTGCGGGTGCCGTAGCCCCAGTCCGCGGTCAGCGTGTACGGGTACTCGTCCGCGTCGACGGCGGCCTGGTTGGCGGTGACGATGTAGCCGCGGTCCGGGTCGTACTCGTAGGGCAGCTCGTCCTGGTCGATGTACTCGCCGGTCCACCGGTACTCGGGGTTCCAGCCCGGTGCCGGGACGGAGCCGTCGTGGCCCTCGGCGCGCACCGGGATCTTGCCGGGCAGCGTGTAGCCGATGTGCTCGCCGTCGGCGTAGACGAGGTTCTGCGAGGGGACGTCGAAGAGCGTGGCGGCCTCGCGGAAGTCGTCCCAGTCCTTCGCCCGGTCGATCGCGAAGACGGCGTCCATGGTGGTGCCCGCCTCCAGCGCGGTCCAGCGCAGCGCGACACCGTAGCCGTCGCCGCGGTCGGGGGCGGAGGTGTCGACGGTGGCCTTCCTGCCGGTCTTCACCAGCTCGTCGTCGCGGTCGGAGAGCAGGGGGCCGTTGTTGGTCTCGCGGACGACGATCTTCTTGGACTCGCCGCCGGCGACCTTGATGGTCTCCTCGCGCGTCTCGAAGGGGACCACCTTGCCGTCGTACTGGTAGCCGGCGCCGGTGATCTTCTCCAGGTACAGGTCGGTGACGTCGACGCCGGAGTTGGTCAGGCCCCAGGCGATGTCCTGGTTGTGGCCGATGACCACGCCGGGCATGCCCGCGAAGGTGTAGCCGGCGACGTCGTACTGGCACTTCGCGGAGACGCTGCGGCAGTGCAGGCCCATCTGGTACCAGACGGACGGCAGCGACGGCGACAGGTGCGGGTCGTTGGCCAGCAGCGGCTTGCCGGTGATGGTGTGCTCGCCGGAGACGACCCAGGAGTTGGAGCCGATGCCGTTGCCGTTCACACCGACGGCGGTGGGGACGTCGTCCAGGACGTTCTGGAGGCTGGCCAGTTGGCTCTCCAGGCCGGTACCTGTGCCCGTGCCCGTACCAGTGCCCGTACCGCTTCCCGTGCCCGTACCAGTGCCCGTACCGCTCCCCGTGCCCGTTCCGGACCCTGTGCCGGTGCCGGTGCCCGTTCCGGTCCCCGTGCCGGTGCCGGTGCCCGTTCCGGAGCCGTCGCCGCCGGACGACCCGCCGCCGTCGAACGTCTGGGTGACCTCGTCGTACTGGCCCTCCTGGACGATCGCCTTGTTCCGGTCGTACGGGTACGCCGGATACAGGTCGGCGATCTGCTTGGGGCCCAGCCTGCTGGTCATCAGGGCGCGGTCGACCTCGTCCTGCATGTTCCCGCGCAGGTCCCAGGCCATGGCCTTGAGCCAGGCCACCGAGTCGACCGGGGTCCACTCCTGGGGCTTGTAGTCGTTGGTGAACCCGAGGGCCGCGTACTCCAGGGAGATGTCCGCGCCGTCCTTGCCCTTCAGATAGGCGTTGACGCCCTTGGCGTACGCCTGGAGGTACTTCTTCGTGGAGGCCGACAGCTTCTCGTCGTACTCCTTCTGCGCCACCCGGTGCCAGCCCAGGGTGCGCAGGAACTCGTCGTTGTCGACCTGGCCCTTGCCGAACATCTCCGACAGGCGCCCCGCGGTCATGTGCCGGCGCACGTCCATCTCGTAGAACCGGTCCTGCGCCTGGACGTAGCCCTGCGCCATGAACAGGTCCTCGTCGGAGGAGGCGTAGACCTGCGGGATGCCGTAGCCGTCGCGTTTGACGTCGACCGGTCCCGCCAGGCCTTCGAGCGTGATCGAGCCCTTGGTCTGCGGGAAGGACGCGCGGACGGTGCTGATGGACCAGTACGCCCCGTAGACGAGGCCGCCGATGAGGGCCAGTACCAGCACGAGGACGAACAGGCGCGCTTTGCGCCCCTTCTTCCTGCCGGACTTGCCGGGCTGCTGACCCGTGGAGGCGGTTTTGGTGGGGGGCATCGCTGTCCTTGCTGTCCTAACACGAGCGGCAGGGGCGGGCTGTGCTTTGTACTGAACGCTGGAGCAACTGTAGGCGCAGGCCCCGCTCCCCCATGACGCGGAGTCGGGTACGGGCGCGCACGGGCGTTCGATCTTGCCAAGGCGAGCGTCAAGAAAGCGTCAAGAGTTAGGTAAGGTAACGAAGTAGTTGTCCGCGGAGCACTGCGGCTTCGTGTGCCATGGGGGTGTGCTTGCAGCTCACCGCGCGGGCGCGCCCGTCCGCCGTGGTACGTGCTGTGAACCGTGCTGTGCGCCAGGGAAGGGAACGGCCGCTGACTGTCCACCACCTCAACCAGCTCCTGCTCCTGTGCTCACTGGTCCTGCTCATCGCCGTGGCGGCGGTCCGGATCTCCTCGCGCAGCGGGCTCCCCAGCCTGCTCGTCTACCTGGCCATCGGCGTCGCCATGGGCCAGGACGGCATCGGCGACATCAAGTTCGACGACGCCGAACTGGTCCAGGTCATCGGCTATGCCGCCCTGGTCGTGATCCTGGCCGAGGGCGGCCTCGGCACGAAGTGGAAGGAGGCGAAACCGGCCCTGCCGGCCGCCTCCGCGCTGGCCCTGGTCGGAGTCGCGATCAGTGTCGGCGTCACGGCGGCGGGCGCCCACTACCTGACCGGGCTGGAGTGGCGGCAGGCGCTGATCGTGGGGGCGGTGGTGTCCTCGACGGACGCCGCGGCCGTCTTCTCGGTGCTGCGCAGGATTCCGCTGCCCGCGCGCATAACGGGCACGTTGGAGGCCGAGTCGGGCTTCAACGACGCCCCGGTGGTCATCCTCGTGGTCGCCTTCTCCGCGGCCGGTCCGATCGAGCACTGGTACCTGCTGCTGGGCGAGATCGCCCTGGAGCTGGCCATCGGCGCGGCCATCGGCCTCGCGGTCGGCTGGCTCGGGTCGTGGGGGCTGCGGCACGTCGCGCTGCCCGCCTCCGGCCTCTACCCCATTGCCGTCATGTCGATCGCCGTCGCGGCCTACGCGGCCGGCGCGATGGCCCACGGCAGCGGTTTCCTGGCGGTCTACCTCGCCTCGATGGTCATGGGCAACGCCCGGCTGCCGCACTGGCCCGCCACCCGCGGGTTCGCCGACGGGCTCGGCTGGCTCGCGCAGATCGGCATGTTCGTGCTGCTCGGCCTGCTGGTCACCCCGCACGAACTGGGTGACGACATCCTGCCCGCCCTGGTCATCGGGCTGGTGCTGACACTGGTGGCGCGCCCGCTGAGCGTCGTGCTGTCCCTGCTGCCGTTCCGGGTGCCGTGGCGGGAGAAGGCGCTGATGTCCTGGGCGGGGCTGCGCGGCGCGGTGCCCATCGTCCTGGCGACGATCCCCATGGTGGAGGGCGTCGACGGCAGCCGCCGGATCTTCAACATCGTCTTCGTGCTGGTCTGCGTCTACACCCTGGTCCAGGGGCCGACGCTGCCCTGGCTGGCCGGCAAGCTGCGCCTGGGCAACGCCGACGAGGCCGCCGACCTCGGCATCGAGTCGGCGCCCCTGGAGCGGCTGCGCGGGCACCTGCTCTCGCTGACCATCCCCGAGGGGTCGAGGATGCACGGCGTCGAGGTCAACGAGCTGCGGCTGCCGGCCGGGTCCGCCGTCACGCTGGTCGTCCGCGACGGCAAGTCGTTCGTGCCGCTGCCGACGACGGGGCTGCGGCGCGGGGACGAGCTGCTGGTGGTCGCGACCGACCCGGTCCGGGACGCCGCCGAGGCGCGGCTGCGCGCGGTCGGCCAGGGCGGCAAGCTGGCCGGCTGGCTGCACTCCGGAGCCACGGGCGGCAATCGCAGGTGAACGGGTGAGGGGTGCTCCCTTTCACAGGCCGCGCCCCTTTGATCCCTGTACGATGAAGGCGGCACCTGATCGAACCAACTCTGCCTGACGCAGAGCTGGCGCGACCGTATGGCGGCCGGGACGCCCCCTCCCCCTTCGGGCTCCGGCATCTACCGCAGTCCGCGCAAGAGGACAGCTCTCGGCGCTCCCGCACGGCCACGAACCATGCACGGGAACCGCGCTACCAGGCGGCAGAAAGGCACGGGCCGTGGCATCCACGGTCACCCCGTCGAAGAAGTCGCAGGAGAGGGACCCGCACGCGCCCGCCTCCGCCCGGCCCGGATACGGGCAGCTGCTGCGCACCCGCGGCGCCTGGACGTTCCTGCTCCCCGGCTTCGCGGCGCGCCAGCCCTTCGCCATGCTGACGCTCTCCATCGTGCTGCTCGTGCAGCACACCTCCGGCTCCTACGGCGTCGCGGGCGCCGTGGCGGCCGTCACCGGCGTCTCCATGGCCCTGTTCGCCCCCTACAGCGGCCGGCTCGCCGACCGCCACGGGCAGCGCGCCGTGCTGCTCCCCGGCGTGCTGGTGCACACGGCGGCCGGTCTGACCCTGACCGTCCTCGCCCTCGCGGACGCACCCCTGTGGGCGCTGTTCGCGGCTGCCGTGCCCACCGGCGCCTCGGTGCCGCAGGTCGGTCCCATGGTGCGGGCCCGCTGGGCCGTGAAGCTCAAGGGATCCCCCCTGATGAGCACGGCGGCCGCCTTCGAGTCCGTCACGGACGAGCTGACCTTCGTCCTCGGCCCGCTGGTGGCGACCGCCCTGTGCACGGCCGTGAACCCGGCCGCGGGCCTGGTCACGGAGGCCGCGCTCACCCTGGTGGGCGGTCTGCTGTTCGCCGCGCAGAAGAGCACCCAGCCGGTGGTCGGCCGCTCCGACGGCGACCACGCGCGCGTGGAGCACGTTCCGGCGCTGCGCATCCCCGGGGTGCGCGTCCTGATCGTGGTCTTCCTGGGCATCGGTTCCGTCTTCGGCGGCATGCAGGTGTCGCTGGCCGCGTTCACCGAGTCCATCGGCGAGCCCGGGCTGAACGGCGTCCTGTACGGCGTCTTCGCGGCGGGCAACATGCTCTCCGGTCTGGCCTGCGGCGCCATCGCCTGGAAGGCCGCCCCGCAGCGGCGCCTCCTGGTCGGGTACACCGCCCTGGCGCTGACCGCGTCCGGCCTGTGGGCCGCGCACTCGGTGCTGGTCCTGGCCGGGCTCGGCCTGCTCGTCGGCGTGTGCGTCGCGCCCGCCCTGATCACCGGCTACACCCTGGTCGAGGGCCTGGTCCCGGCCGGCGCCCGCACCGAGGCCTTCACCTGGCTCACCGGCGCCGTGGCGCTCGGCCAGGCGGCGGCCGTGACCGTCTCCGGCCAGCTGGAGGACCGGCTGTGGGGCGGCGCCGGGTTCCTGGTGCCGATGGGCGGCACGGTGCTCGCGCTGGCGACGCTGTTGGCGTTGCGCTCGCGGCTGGCGGCCCGGCCGCGCGCGCGTGAGGTCGCGCGCACGGTCACACGTGGCGTCGGTCACCGCGAGCCTGCCGTAGTGGACTGATCCCGAGGAATGCGTCACTATGGACCGTCGTTAGCACTCATCGAGTGAGAGTGCCAGGAGGAAGACAAGTGCCGACGTACCAGTACCAGTGCACCGAGTGCGGCGAGGGCCTCGAGGCGGTGCAGAAGTTCACCGACGACGCTCTGACCGAATGCCCGAACTGCCAGGGGCGCCTGAAGAAGGTGTTCTCCGCGGTCGGCATCGTCTTCAAGGGCTCCGGCTTCTACCGCAACGACAGCCGCGGCAGCTCGTCCAGCAGCTCGCCGTCGTCGTCCTCGAAGTCGGGCACCTCCTCGACGTCGTCCTCGTCTTCGTCTTCTTCGTCGGACTCGGGTTCGTCGTCGGGCTCCGGTTCGTCGGCGAAGTCGGGCTCCTCGTCGGGCTCCGGCAGCTCCGCGGGTTCCACCGCCGCATAGTTCCCGGCAGCCGTGCGGTTTCCGTGGCCGCGTAGGCAGCCGGGTTCCGTAGGCAGCCGGGCCGCGTGGGCCGCCGGGCCGCGTGGGCTCCACCGCTGCGGAGGCCTTTTTTCACGGTTCCTCCCGAGACCCTGTCGTCCGCCGACGACGGGGTCCCCGGCGTTTCACGGGACGGCTAGGGTGCGGGCATGGCGAACAAGGTGAATGCCGAGATCGGCGTGATCGGCGGCTCCGGTCTGTACTCGTTCCTCGACGACGTGACCGAGGTCGAGGTGGACACCCCGTACGGGCCGCCCAGCGACTCCCTCTTCCTCGGCGAGGTCGCCGGCCGGCGGGTCGCCTTCCTGCCCCGGCACGGGCGCGGCCACCATCTGCCGCCCCACCGGATCAACTACCGGGCCAACCTCTGGGCGCTCCGCTCGGTCGGCGCGCGCCAGATCCTCGGCCCGTGCGCGGTCGGCGGCCTGCGCCCCGAGTACGGTCCCGGGACCCTGCTGGTGCCGGACCAGTTCGTCGACCGTACGAGGACCCGCCCGTCGACCTACTTCGACGGGCTGCCGACGCCCGACGGCACGGTGCCCAACGTCGTGCACGTCTCGCTGGCCGACCCGTACTGCGCCGTCGGCCGGACCGCCGCGCTGAAGGCGGCCCGGGGACGCGACTGGGAGCCCGTGGACGGCGGCACCCTGGTCGTGGTCGAGGGACCGCGCTTCGGGACGCGTGCGGAGTCGCTGTGGCACCAGGCGCAGGGCTGGTCGGTGGTGGGCATGACCGGCCACCCGGAAGCGGCACTCGCCCGTGAACTGGAGCTCTGCTACACCTCCCTGACCCTCGTCACCGACCTTGACGCCGGCGCGGAGAGCGGCGAGGGGGTCTCGCACGAGGAGGTCCTGCGCGTGTTCGCGGCGAACGTGGACCGGCTGCGGGGCGTCCTGTTCGACACGGTGGCCGCACTCCCGGCGACCGGGGAGCGCGACTGCCGGTGCGCGACGGCCCTCGGCGGCATGGACCCGGGGATCGCGCTGCCGTAGCGCTGGGTGGAGCGAGGCGGGCCACGGGACGGGCCGGGCGGGGGCCGGAGCCTGGGCAGGCCGCGGGGCCGGCCTGTGCGGGCGGTGAAGCCCGGACCGGCCGGAACGTCACGTTCGAGTGGCGGAGTTTTCCACAGCCGGGCGGCCGTCCACGGGCCTCGGCGGGCGGCGGCGAAAGGGCCCATCGTGGGTCCGCAAGCCGTTCCCTCGTCACAGGTGGTGGTCCCCATGTCCCTGTCCCGTCCCACCGGTCACGCCGCGCTGCCGCTCGGCACCGACGCCCCGCCCACCTGCGAGGTGCCGCACTTCGCTCCCGTGCGGGTGCGCGGCGGGCGGCAGCAGCTGCACCGGCTCCTCAGGCACCGGCGACGGGCGGTGGCCGCCGGGCTCGTCGTCACCGCCGCGGCGCTGGTCGCGGCCGGCCCGCGCCCCGGAGCCGGTTCCCAGGACGCCCAGCGGGCGCGGGGGCACCCGGTCACCGAGCAGGTGCGCAAGCGGCACGGCGCGGAGCTGGTGACGGCGCCGCTGCGGATCGCCGACGCGGCCACCGTCCGACTGCTCAGGCCGGGCGACCGGGTCGATGTCGTCGCGGCCGGCGACGGCGGCACGGGCGACGCCTCGGTGATCGCGCGCGGAGCGCGGGTGACGAAGCTGCCCGAGCCCGAGGACGGGGCCACGGCGGGCGGGGCGCTGGTCGTGGTCTCGGTGCCGCGCGCCACCGCGCACCGGCTGGTCGGCGCGGGGGCGTCGGCACGGCTGGCGGTGACGCTGTGCTGAGTACCCGCGACCGCCCAGCGCCCTCC
Organism: Streptomyces sp. NPDC041968; assembly: GCF_055589025.1. Lineage (NCBI taxonomy): Bacteria > Bacillati > Actinomycetota > Actinomycetes > Kitasatosporales > Streptomycetaceae > Streptomyces > Streptomyces sp. NPDC041968. The sequence continues at coordinate 191,696 of NZ_JBVJCB010000013.1, forward strand.
GGTCGCTCGATCGAGGGGCCTGATTGGACAGGACGGCCCAACGCTGACGTAGGTTGCGGAGCGTTTTGTTCCCCACCTGGTCCGCGACAGACCCGTTCGTGCGCTCCCTGTTCCCGCGCACCCCGGTCGGGCGAGACCTGTTCATGCGAGGAGAGCCCCCGAGGTGAGCGAGAAGAACGAGCCGAGCGTCTGGCAGGGCTTCAAGGTCTTCCTGATGCGCGGGAACGTCATCGATCTGGCGGTGGCGGTCGTCATCGGCGCCGCCTTCACCAACATCGTCAACTCGGTGGTGAAGGGGGTCATCAACCCCCTGATCGGAGCGTTCGGCACCCAGAGCCTGGACAGCTACAGCTCCTGTCTCAAGGGCCCCTGCACCGGTACCGGCGACAGTGCGACGGGCGTGCGGATCCTCTGGGGCTCGGTGCTGGGCGCCACCCTCACCTTCCTGATCACCGCGGCCGTCGTCTACTTCCTGATGGTCCTGCCCATGTCGAAGTACCTGGCCAGGATGGAGGCCCGTCGCAAGGCGAAGGAGAGCACGCAGGAGATCATCGAGGTCTCCGAGCTGGAGGTGCTCAAGGAGATCCGCGACGCCCTGGTCGCGCAGCGCGGGTCGGGTCACGACCGCCCGTAACGCCGTCGCCGCCCGCGGCGGGAACGGCTGGACCGCGGGCGGGTGCCCGCTTCGCTCACAGGTGGTGGGGCGGCTTCTCGTCGAGGAAGCGCTTGAGGTCGGCCGCGCTGTCGCGTTCGGACCGCTCGCCCCAGCCGTGGTCGGTGTCGTCCGAGGTCTGCTGGTCCAGCGGGTCGTCGAAGACCAGCGCGGGCCGGGGTGCGCAGGGCTCGGGATCGGGGGCGGTACTCATGGCTCCAGGGTACGGCTCGCCCGGCGGCCGATGCTCCGCCTTCCCCGCCCCTCCGGGTGGGCGGCGCTCCGCCGTCCCCGCCCCTCCCGGCGTACGGGAGCGTCCGCAAGCACATCCGGACCGTCTCTGCTGTGCTGGGGACCATGACGTCCAGTCCGACCCCCGCAAGCGCGCCCTCGGGGCCGCCCGACGCTCCCGGCGTGCACCCGCCCCTGCGCAGGCTGACGGCCCGCGGCCGACACGAGGCGCACCGCGCCGCCACCCCGTTGGAGCTCTTCTTCGATCTGTGCTTCGTGGTCGCCGTCGCCCAGGCCGGCGCCCAGTTGGTGCACTCCGTCGCCGAGAGCCATGCCGGCGAGGGCGTCCTCAACTACGCGATGGTCTTCTTCGCCGTCTGGTGGGCGTGGATGAACTTCACCTGGTTCGCCTCGGCGTACGACAACGACGACGTGCTCTACCGCATCGTCACCCTCGTGCAGATCGCCGGTGTGCTGGTCCTCGCGGCCGGGGTCTCCCGGGCCTTCGAGGACCACGACTGGACGGCCGTGGTCCTTGGCTACGTGATCATGAGGGTGGCCATGTCGGCGCAGTGGCTGAGGGCGGCCCGTTCCGCCGGGCCGCCGGAGAACGCGATGGCGCTGAGGTACGCCGGTGGCGTGCTGGTCTGCCAGCTCGGCTGGCTGGGGCTGCTGTTCCTGCCGGAGGGCGGGCGGGGCTGGCTGTTCCTGGTCATGGTGGTGCTGGAGCTGTGCGTGCCGGCCTTCGCGGAGCGCAAGCACCCGTCGTCCTGGCACCCGCACCACATCGCCGAGCGGTACGGACTGTTCACGATCATCGTGCTCGGCGAGACCATCGCCGCGGCCACGGTCGCGGTGAAGTCCGGCATCGAGGAGAACGACGCGCTGGGCGAGCTGCTGCCGATCGCGGCGGGCGGTCTGCTCATCGTCTTCGCCGCCTGGTGGATCTACTTCGTCGTGCCCGTCCACGGGTACCTGCGGTCCAGCAGGCAGTCGTTCCTGTGGGGCTACGGCCACTACCTGGTGTTCGCCTCCGCCGCGGCGATCGGTGCCGGTCTGGAGGTGGCGGTGGAACAGGCGGTGGGCAAGGCGCACATCTCGGAGCTGGCGGCGTCCGCGGCGGTGACCCTGCCGACGGCGCTCTTCCTGCTCACGGTGTGGGCCCTGCACGCCCGGCACTTCAAGGTCGGCCTGGCCGAACAGCTGGTCCTGCCGACGGCCGCGCTGCTCGTGATCTGCTGCACCCTCCTCGGCGACATGGCCGTGCTCGTGGCCGGGATCGTCCTGGCCCTGGCCCTGGCCGTGGCGGCGGGGGTGGCGCTGACCGCGCGGCGGAGGGTCCACCGCCGGAAACCGGTGACGCCGGACGCCTGACATCGCCTGGGCGTCCTCCGCCGTGCTTGTGTCTCCGCCCGCCCGCACCCGGGCCGCGTGGAGACCGTGCCCGTTGCCCGTGGAGACCGCGCCTGCACCCGCGGCGACGTGTCCGCGCCGCGTCGGGAGCGGGCCGCACCTCGTCGAGACCGTGCCCGTGCCTCGTCGAGGGCGGGCCCGTGCCTCGTCGAGGGCGGGCCCGTGCCTCGTCGAGACTGGCGGCATGACAGTTGACGCATTGACGGATGTCGCGGGCCTGTCGGTGGGGCATGCGACGCGGACCGGCGACGGGTGGCTCACGGGCACGACGGTGGTGCTCGCGCCGGAGGGCGGGGCGGTCGCCGGCGTGGACGTGCGCGGAGGCGGCCCCGGCACCAAGGAGACCGACGCGCTCGATCCGCGGAACCTGGTGCGGAAGGTGCAGGCGGTGGTGCTGACCGGGGGCAGCGCGTACGGGCTCGACGCCGCGTCGGGGGTGATGGCCTGGCTGGAGGAGCACCGGCGTGGGGTGCGCGTCGGCCCGGACCCCGCTCACGTCGTGCCGGTGGTGCCCGCGGCCTGCGTCTTCGACCTGGGGCGTGGGGGCGACTTCCGGGCCAGGCCGGACGCGGCCACGGGACGGGCGGCGGTCGAGGCGGCCCACGCGAGCGGATCGGGCGCGGAGGTCGCCGAGGGCTGCGTCGGGGCGGGCACGGGCGCCGTGGTCGGCACGCTGAAGGGCGGGATCGGCACGGCGAGCACCGTGCTGGACTCGGGGATCACGGTGGCGGCGCTGGTGGTGGCCAACGCGGCGGGGTCGGTGACGGATCCGGAGACGGGGGTTCTGTACGGGGAGTTGTTCCGGGGTGGGCGGGTCCGCTATCCGGCACCCGCCGTCCACGCGGCCGCCGGCCGGCGTCTCGACGAGGTCGCGGCGAGGAACGCGCCGCCGCCGTTGAACACCACGCTCGCCGTGGTCGCCACCGACGCGGACCTGTCCAAGGCACAGGCGCAGAAGCTGGCCGGCACCTCGCACGACGGCATCGCCCGGGCGGTCCGCCCGGTGCACCTGCTCAGCGACGGGGACACGGTGTTCGCCCTGGCGACCGGCGAGCGCCCCCTCGACCCGCGTCAGCCGCTCGCGCTGAACGAGGTGCTGGCGGCGGGCGCGGACGTGGTGACCCGCGCGATCGTGCGCGCCGTACGGGCCGCCGGACCGGTGGACGGGCCGGGCGGGGCGTGGCCGTCCTACGAGGAGCTGTACGGGGTGGAGCAGCCCTGAGTGCCTCCGCCCAGCGCCGGCCGGGAGCTTCGACGGGCGACCCGTCCCGGCCGGTGCGGGGTGGTTCGCGAGCGGCCGCACGGGTTCGGGCGCGAGGCTCTACGGGCGGCGTTCCAGGACCGGTTGGGCGGACGGGCGGACGGGCGGGTGATTGTCCCGGTTCTGTCACGCGTCGGTGTTCCGGGCGACCGGTGGGAACCCCGGCGGCCGCCGACCGCCTCTACAGGGCTGAAGCGGACACCGCACAACACCTGAACCTGGAGCAGCCCGTGACAACGGCGGACATAGCATCGCGGCGCGTACCGGTGGCGGTCGCCGCCCTGGTCGTCGGCGCCCTCGCCCTCACCGCCTGCGGCGGAAGCGCCAGCGCCGAGGACAAGAAGGACGGCAGGGGCGGCGCGGACTCCGCGAAGACCTCGGTGGCGGAGGTCGTGATCTCGGCGAAGGACGGCTCGACCGGCGCCTCGATCAACGCGACCGGCGTGAAGGTCAGCGACGGCCGGCTGACCGACGTGCGGATGACGGTGGCCGAGACGGGCGCGACCGTGCCGGGCGCGGTGTCGGCGGACGGCGGCAGCTGGAAGCCGAAGGAGCAACTGGAGCGCGGCACCAAGTACCGGATCACGGCACAGGCCAAGGACGCGAACGGCCGCCCGGCCGCCGCCGACTCGGTCTTCACGACCGTCTCCTCGGCCAACAGCTTCATCGGCTCGTACACCCCGGACGGCGGCACCACGGTGGGTGTGGGGATGCCGGTGTCGTTCACCTTCGACAAGGCGATCAGCGACCGGAAGAACGTGCAGTCGCACATCACGGTCACCTCCAGCAGCGGCCAGGAGGTGGTCGGGCACTGGTTCGGTGACCAGCGGCTCGACTTCCGGCCCGAGGAGTACTGGAAGGCCGGCTCCAAGGTCACGATGAGGATCGACCTGGACGGGGTCGAGGGTGCGAACGGCATCCACGGCGTGCAGCGGAAGACCGTCACCTTCACGGTGGGCCGTGCCCAGGTCTCCACGGTCGACGCGGACACGCAGACCATGACGGTCGTGCGCGACGGCAAGACCCTCAAGTCGGTCCCGATCTCGGCGGGCAGCGCCGAGAACCCGACGTACAACGGGCAGATGGTGATCTCGGAGAAGTCCGAGCGGACGCACATGGACGGGTCGACGGTCGGCTTCGGCGGGGAGTACGACATCCCGGACGTGCCGCACGCGATGCGGCTGAGCCGGTCCGGCACCTTCGTCCACGGCAACTACTGGTACGACCGGGGCAATCCGCCCTTCGGCGTCCAGGGCACCAGCCACGGCTGCGTCGGGCTGCGGGACGCCCAGGGCGGGCAGGGCGCCACCGACGGCAAGTGGTTCTACGACAACTCGCTGATCGGGGACGTGGTGACCGTCAAGAACTCCCCGGACGGCACGATCGCGCCGGACAACGGCCTCAACGGCTGGAACATGGCATGGGGCGAGTGGGTCGACGGCAGCGCCGTCTGACCGGCCGACCGACCCTCTGAGCAGCGTTTTTTGAGTGACCGTCGGGTCGCGCGGGAACATTTCGCGCGGCCCGCTCGTTTTTCGTGCGTACGTTTTCTCGGTTCCCGGACATGATGTCCGACCGAGGGGCTACGGTATGCACCCACAAGGTGACATGCAGCAACGCCGGGAGAAACCTTGAGCGTTCCGTACGAGACGGCAGCGTACGAACCACCCGAGTCGCCGGAGTCTCCGGAGGAGCACCTCATGCGACTGCTGGGTCGCGCCCTGAACTCGTTCGAGCTGCCCGACGAGACGATACGACAGCTGGACTGCGCGCTGGCGCACGACGGTTCGCTGCACTCCGCGCACCACAGCGCGGGCCTGCACCGCGAGACGTACCGCCACACCTGGCTGCTCGCCGACGGCTCCGCGCTCACCCTCTGGGAGATCGTGCACAACACCGCGCCGGGCAGCGAACCGCAGCACGAGGTGTACGTCGACGAGGAGGAGCTGCGCACCGCCACCGCCCGGCTGGCCCTGCCGCCGGACGCCCCCGACTTCGAACTGCCGGTGCAGGTGCAGCTGTCCGCGGCCCCCGCCCCGCGGCACGCCTACGTCCCGGACGCCTCGGCGGACCACGCCCGCAGGCTGCTGCGCCGCGCGGAGAACCCGGACCGGCCCGGCGCCGACCTCGCCGCCCGGCTGGCGACGGCGTCCGGGCACCGGATCACCCAGGCCTTCGGCGGCCCCGGCCGCGCGGGCCGCGCCCGCGTCGGCTTCTCGCTCTACGAGCACGCCTTCCTGCTGCGTGACGGCGCCGAGGTCTCCCTCTGGGAGGTCGAGCACACGGCCACGCCCGACGGGCGGCACATGTGCGAGGTGTACGAGAGCGAGGAAGCCGCCCGGCGGGCGATGGAGCTGCGCGCGGCGCAGGTCTCCTGAGCGTTCCCGCGACGAGGAGCCCGCGCGCCTCCGGGAGACCGACGCCCGCGGGGGCGACGCGTCCGGGCCGGGTCCCGTCGGAACCCGGCCCGGAGAACGCCGGATCGACGTCGCTCACGCCCTACGCGGCCACCGGCCGCTTCGTTCCCGGCGCCGCGGCGGACGGATCGGCGTCGCCGGGCCCCTGGGCCGCCCCTCCGGGCGCCGGCCTGCGCAGGCCCTTGAGGACGACCACCAGGGCCGTGGTGACGCAGACGCCCGCCGCGATCGCGACCAGGTAGAGCAGCGGATTGCCGATGAGGGGGACCACGAAGACGCCGCCGTGCGGGGCGCGCAGCGTGGCACCGAAGGCCATCGACAGCGCCCCGGTCAGTGCGCCACCCGCCATGGACGCCGGGATGACCCGCAGCGGGTCAGCGGCGGCGAACGGGATGGCGCCCTCGGAGATGAAGGAGGCGCCCAGCACCCAGGCGGCCTTGCCGTTCTCGCGTTCGGCGGCGTCGAAGAGCCGGGAGCGGACGGTCGTGGCCAGGGCCATCGCCAGCGGCGGGACCATGCCCGCCGCCATGACCGCGGCCATGATCTTCATCGCGGAGTCGCTCGGGTCCGACACGGCGATGCCGGCGGTGGCGAAGGCGTAGGCGACCTTGTTGACCGGGCCGCCCAGGTCGAAGCACATCATGAGGCCGAGCAGGGCGCCGAGCAGGACGGCGTTGGCGCCGGACAGGTCGCCCAGCCAGTCGGTCATCCTGCTGCGCGGAGGCGATGGGCTTGCCGATCACCACGAACATCAGGAACCCGACGACGGCCGCGGAGATCAGCGGGATCACCACCACCGGCATGATGCCGCGCAGCACCGCCGGGATCCGTATCCGCTGGATGGCCATCACCACGGCACCGGAGAGCAGACCGGCCGCCAGCCCACCGAGGAAACCGGCGTCGATGGTCAGCGCGATCGAGCCGCCGACGAAGCCGGGCACCAGGCCGGGCCGGTCGGCCATGCCGTAGGCGATGTAGCCGGCCAGCACCGGGACGAGGAAGGCGAAGGCCACGCCGCCGATCTGGAACAGCAGCGCCGCCCAGCTGTCGGCCTGCGTCCACACGAAGTGGTCCGTCACCGACGGCGCCTTGTTGATCTCGTAGCCGCCGATCGCGAAGCCGAGGGCGATGAGCAGACCGCCGGCCGCGACGAACGGGACCATGTAACTGACGCCGGACATCAGCCACTTGCGCAGTGTGGTGCCGTACCCCTCACCGGCCTCGCCGCCGCGCTCGGCGGGCGCCTTGCCGGCCGGCCCGGCGGCCGTGACCTCGCCGCGGGCCGCCTTGGCACGGACCTCGCCGATCAGTTCGCCGGGCCGGTTCACGGCGGCCTTGACGCCGGTGTCGACGGTGGGTTTCCCGGCGAAGCGGTCCTTCTCGCGCACGGGCACGTCATGGGCGAGGATCACGCCGTCAGCCGCCGCGATCACCGCCGGGTCGAGGCGGCTGAAGCCGGCCGATCCCTGGGTCTCGACGACGACCTCGACGCCCGCCTCACGGCCCGCGTTCTCCAGCGCCTCGGCGGCCATGTAGGTGTGCGCGATGCCGGTGGGGCAGGAGGTGACGGCGACGATGCGGAAGGGGCGCCCGGGTGCGGCCGGTTCCCCCGCCCCCGACGCCCGGCCGGCCTCCGCCGCGTCCGTCCTGCCGGGGCTGTCCGTGGCGGGCTCGGCGGAGGCCGCCGCCGAGTCCGCCACGGGGTCCTGGGCGCCCGCGGGTCCCTCCGCGGTACGGGGTTCGCCCGCGGGGTCGGCCGGCGCCTCGCCCCGGATCAGTGCCACGGCCTCCCCCGCCTCGCCCGCCGACCGCAGCGCGGTGGTGAACTCGGCTTTCATGAGCTGCCGGGCCAGGGCGGAGAGGATCGTCAGGTGGGCGTCGTCGGCACCCGCCGGCGCGGCGATCAGGAAGATCAGGTCGGCCGGGCCGTCCGCCGCCCCGAAGTCGATGCCGTCCGCACTGCGCCCGAAGGCGAGCGTCGGCTCGGTGACGTGCTCGCTGCGGCAGTGCGGGATGCCGATGCCGCCGTCGAGGCCGGTCGGCATCTGCGCCTCGCGGGCGGCCACGTCGGCCAGGAAGCCCTCCAGGTCGGTCACCCGGCCCAGGGCCGCCATCCGCCCGGCGAGGGCACGTGCCGCCGCTTCCTTGGTGTCGGCGGACAGGTCGAGGTCGACCAGATCCGCGGTGATCATGTCGCTCATCGCGGGCTCCTTAGCTCGCGTATCGCCCGGGAGGTGAGGTGGTGGGCGAGGACGGGGAGGGGGGCGGGGGTACTGCGGTGGGGACGGGGGCCCGGGCCACGGCGGCCCGGGACGGCGGCGACGGACGTCCGGGGTACGGCCCCGCCCGTCACCCGGGGAAGGGCCACGCACGCGCCGGTCATGACGCCGGCTCCCGCAGCGCGCGGTCCACCGGCACCTCGGCCGTGACCGTCACCGAGCCCGGGTCGAGGTCGGCCGGCGCGGGCATCACGCTGCCGGGGAGCTGGACGGCGGCCGCGCCGTGCGCGACGGCGGAGGCGAGGGCGTCCGGCCCCGCACCGCCGGCGACGAGGAACCCGGCGAGCGAGGAGTCACCGGCGCCGACGTTGCTGCGTACGGCCGCCACGCGGGCGCTGCCGAACCAGGCGCCCGCGTCGTCCACGAGCAGCTGTCCGTCGGCGCCCAGGCTGGCCAGTACGGAGCGGGCGCCCAGCTCCCGCAGCTCCTCCGCGGCCTTCAGGGCGTCGCCGACGGTGGCCAGGGGGCGTCCGACGGCCTGGGCCAGTTCCTCGGCGTTCGGCTTGACCACGTCGGGGCGTTCGCGCAGTGCGTGCAGGAGGGCGGGTCCGGAGGTGTCCAGGGCGATGCGGACCCCGGCGGCGTGCGCCCGGGCGACCAGGGCCGCGTACCAGGAGGGGGCCAGCGGGCGCGGCAGGCTGCCGCAGCAGGCGATCCAGTCGGCGCCGCGGGACTGCCGCCGTACGGTCTCCAGCAGCAGGTCCCGCTCGGCCTGCGACAGTTCGGGCCCCGGTGCGTTGATCTTCGTCAGGACGCCGTCGGCCTCGGCGAGCGCGATGTTGGACCGGGTGGCGCCGGCGATCGGCACCGCCGCGACCTCGATGCCCTGGGCGTGGAGCAGGTCGGCCACGAGAGCGCCGGGGGCGCCGCCGAGCGGCAGCACCGCCACGGTACGCCGGCCCGCGGCCGTCACCGCGCGCGAGACGTTGACGCCCTTGCCGCCCGGGTCCACGCGCTCGCCCGTGGCGCGGACGACCTCGCCGCGGTCCAGGGAGGGCACCTCGTAGGTGCGGTCCAGGGACGGGTTGGGGGTGACGGTGAGGATCATGCGCGTACCACTTCCGGGCCGGCCTGCTCGACGGCGGCGGCGTCGTCGGGGCTCAGCCCGCTGTCGGTGATCAACAGGTCCACGTCGCTCAGCGCACCGAAGCGGGCGAAGTGCTCCTGCCCGTGTTTGGAGGAGTCGGCGAGCAGCACCACGCGCCGGGCGGCCGCGACGGCGGCGCGCTTCACCGCGGCCTCGGCGAGGTCGGGCGTGGTCAGGCCGTGCCCGGCGGAGAAGCCGTTGGCGGCCACCAGGGCCACGTCGGCGCGGATCTCGCCGTACGCGCGCAGCGCCCAGGCGTCCACGGCGGCGCGCGTACGGTGCCGCACGCGCCCGCCGACCAGGTGGAGCTGGATGCCGGGGTGGTCGGCGAGGCGGGCCGCGATGGGCAGGCTGTGGGTGACGACGGTCAGCGAGGTCTCCGGCGGGATGGCCGCGGCCAGCAGTGCCACCGTCGAACCGGCGTCGAGGATCACGGTGCCGTCGGCCGGCAGCTCCGCCAGGGCCGCCTTGGCGATGCGGTCCTTCTCGTCGGCCGCCGTGGACTCGCGCTCGGCGAGGTCGGGCTCGAAGTCGAGCCGGCCGGCGGGGATGGCGCCGCCGTGCACCCGGCGGAGCACACCGGCGCGGTCGAGGGCCTTCAGGTCCCGACGGATCGTCTCCGCCGTCACCTGGAACTCCTCGGCCAGCGACACCACGTCCACCCGGCCGCCGTCCCGGGCGAGCCGGAGGATCTCCTGCTGCCGCTCCGGTGCGTACATGTCCGTTCGCCTCCACCTCGTGCCCGAACCTGTGGTTTCACGGGAGGTTACGCCCGGCATTCCGCTTTGTAAACAGAGAAGCGGAAGCAGTCCAACATGAACGGGCGTGAACAGACATGCGCGGCGAAGGGGGGCGGGTCCGCACCGAAGTGCCGGACCCGCCCCCCTCGCCGCCCGTGGGAACGCGGTGGTCAGACCAGCGTGGGTTCCTTCTTCAGCGCCGGGCCGGTGTCGTCCTGCGCCCCCTCCACATGCTGGGCGGGCCGCTTGGGCAGCGCGAACATCAGCAGGAAGATCACGGCCAGGACCGCGGCCACCCAGCCCAGCGCGTTCTCGAAGGCGTCCGCGTAGGCCGGGCCGACACGGGCCGGGGCCAGGTGGTCGCTCATCGTGCCGAAGAAGACCACCGACACCAGGCCGAGCCCGAGCGCGTTGCCCATCTGCTGCACGGTGTTGATGAGCCCGGACGCGGCACCGGCGTGCTCACGCGGCACCTGGGACAGCACCGCGTCCGTCAGCGGGGCGACGATCAGGCCCATGCCGACGCCCATCACGACGAGCGGCAGCGCCATCTGCCAGGAGGTGACGCCGAGGCCGTAGTGCTCGGACTCCCAGATGTAGAGCAGGACACCGGCCGCCATCACCAGCGCGCCGGCCTGGAGCACCTTGCGTCCGAAGCGCGGTACCAGCTTCTGCACCGACACCCCGGCCGCCACGGAGACGGCGAGCGAGAACGGCACGCCCGTCAGTCCGGCCCGCAGCGGGCTCCAGCCGAGCCCCACCTGCATGTACAGCGTCCACACCAGGAAGAAGACGCCGAGCGCGACGCCGAACACGGTCTGCACGGCGATACCGGCCGCGAAGCTCTTCACCCTGAACAGCGACAGTTCGACCAGCGGCGAACCGTCCCGGGCGCTCTTGCGCCGCTCGTACGCCACCAGCACCGCGAGGACCACGACCGCGCCGGCCATCGAGAGGTACCCCCACAGCGGCCAGCCCAGCTCACGCCCCCGGGTGAGCGGGTAGACCAGCATCAGCAGACCGAGGGTGACCAGGGCGACCCCGACCAGGTCGAGTTTGAGGGCGCGCGGCGCCCTCGACTCGGTGATGTAGCGGCTGCCGAGGACGAGTCCGGCGACGCCGACCGGCAGGTTGATGAGGAAGATGGGCCGCCACTCGAGCCCGAACAGGTTCCACTCGGTGAGCAGGGCGCCCAGCAGCGGGCCGGACACGGCACCCAGGCCGACGATCGCGCCGAACAGGCCGAACACCTTGCCGCGTTCGTGCGCGGGGAAGGTGGCGTGCACGATCGACAGCACCTGCGGCACCATCAGCGCCGCCATGGCGCCCTGGAGGATGCGGGAGGCGACCAGCATCTCCGGGTTCACGGCGAGGCCGCACAGCGCGGACGCCACGGTGAAGCCGCCGATACCGATGAGGAACACCCGCTTGCGGCCGTGTATGTCGCCGAGCCGTCCGCCGGTGATCAGGCCGGCGGCGAAGGCGAGGGCGTAACCGGCGGTGATCCACTGGATCTGGCTGAAGGTGGCGCCCTCGTCCCGCTGGATCGACGGGATCGCGATGTTGACGATGGTGACGTCGACCAGGTCCATGAAGGCGGCGGTCATCACGATCGCTAGGGCGAACCAGCGACGGCGGTCGCCGGCGGCCTGCCGGGCCGGGGCGGGATCCGGGGTGTGCGAGAAGGTCATGGCACGAAGCTATGCCTTCAGTAGGACAGATCTCGTCCTAGATGTACGGCATCCTCGGCATCATGACGACGGATACTCCGGCCCGGCTGCTGACGCTCCTCTCCCTCCTCCAGACGCCCCGCGAGTGGCCCGGCGGCGAGCTGGCCGACCGGCTCGGGGTCTCCCGTCGCACGGTCCGCCGGGACATCGACCGGCTGCGCGAGCTGGGCTACCCGGTACAGGCGACCATGGGCGCCGACGGGGGCTACCGGCTGGTGGCCGGCAAGGCGATGCCGCCGCTCGTCCTCGACGACGAGGAGGCGGTGGCGATCGCGGTCGGGCTGCGGGCCGGCGCCGGGCACGCGGTGGAGGGCGTGGACGAGGCGTCGGTGCGGGCGCTGGCCAAGCTGGAGCAGGTGCTTCCGTCGCGGCTGCGCCATCGCGTCGCCACGCTCCAGGCCGCGACCACACCGCTGACCAGCGGGGACGGCCCGAGCATCGCCCCCGAGACGCTGACCGTCATGGCGTCCACGGTGGCCGGGCGGGAGCGGCTGCGGTTCGCCTACCGCGCGGGGGACGGCACCGAGTCGCGGCGCGTGACGGAGCCGTACCGGCTGGTGTCGACGGGGCGCCGCTGGTACCTGGTCGCCTACGACCTCGACCGGGAGGACTGGCGGACCTTCCGGGTGGACCGGGTGAGCGAGCCGTCGGCGACCGGGGCGCGGTTCGCTCCGCGCGAGCTGCCGACCGGGAGCGCGGCGGAGTACCTGCGGCGCTCGATGCAGCGGCAGGGCGGCTCGTACGGGATCGTGGTCGCCTTCGACGCCCCGGCCGAGGTCGTCGCGGCACGCCTCCCGCCGTGGCTGGGGGCACCGGAGGCGGCGGACGACGGCGCGTCGTGCGTCCTGCGGGCGACCGTGTCCGACGCGGTGGAGTGGATGGCGCTGCGTCTCGCGATGCTGGACGTGGACTTCCGGGTGCGGGAGCCGGTGGAACTCGTGGAGTGCGTACGAGGGCTGGGGGCGCGGTTGGCGAGGGCGGCGGAGGGGCCGTGACCGCGGAGGGGGAGGGCTTGCGACCCACGGGGGCGCGGAGGGCGCCGCGGGCCCCACGCCCCCGCGCCGTCGGCCTAGGGCCGGGGGCCGCCGGACTCCCACCCGAACCCCCGCATGCGTTCCAGGTTGCGCAGGGCCGGCTCCAGGGGACTGCGGGCGGCATCGGGGGAGGACGCCCAGCGCTCCACCGCCACCCGTACCGCCGCCCCCGCGACGGCGGCGCCGAAGTGCAGTTCGGGCGTGTCCCTCAGGCGCACGGCAACGTTGTCGTCGCCGCCGGACATCCGCTCGGCCAGCACCTCCACCAAGGCCCGCTCCGTCGTGTGGCAGACCTCCGCCCACACCTTGCGCAGGGCCGGGCTGCTCTCGGCCAGCCGGATGAGTGTGCGGGCCCATTCCCAGGACGCCGCCGAGACGCCGGCACCCGGGGTCAGCGTGTGCCGCACGGCGTGTTCCAGGGCCTCGGACGGGCTCAGCCCTGCGGGGGCCTCGCGCACCGCCGCCGCCCACCGCTCGGCGCCCAGCGCGTAGAGCGGGGCGACGGCCTCCTCCTTGGTGGCGAAGTAGCGGTAGAAGGTGCGCGGGGCGACGCCGGCGGCGCGGGCGATGTCCTCGGCCCGGGTGGCCCGCAGCCCCTGCCCGACGAAGAGGCGGGCCGCCGCGCGGGCGATGGCCATCCGGGTCTCGGCCTTGCGCCGCTCGGTCAAGGAGAGCGCCCCGGTGCCGGAGGCGGACGGCGGGGAGGAGGCGAGGGGCGCCGGACCGGCGGACGAGACGGGGTGGCCGGACGATGCGGGGGTGGAGCTGCTCACTTCGGCAGGCTATGCCGCTGTGGCAGAATCTGCCATCCGGCGGGCCACCCCGGGGTTCAGGTCCGGGGTGTCCCGCCGCCCTGGTACACCGCCCGGTGCGTCCGCCTCGCTGCGCGACGGTGCGCGTCCGCGCTCCCGCACGGAAGGAGCCGGGCTGCGGCACCCCGGGGGGAAGGGGCGCCGAGCCCGGCTCGGGAGCGTCCCGGCGCCGGGGGGAGTGCGTCGGGACGTGGTCCTGGGTGGCCCGAAGGCCGGTCCGCGAGGCGGTGGTCCGGGGCGGAACCGCTGGGCCCGGAGTAGTTTTTCCCGGGCCCCCGCCGGTTGAAGCACCGTTGTACGGCCATGTTTGCGCGGGGTTCGGCCACCGGCGTACGCCCCACGCATCACGCCACGCCCCTCCATCACGGGCGCCGGTGGCGGATGTCGCGGGCGGTGCCGCCGGCCGTGCCGCGTCCTGCCTACGCCGCCGCCTCGAAGCCGGTGTCGCGGGCCAGCTTCTTCAGCTCCAGCAGCGCGTGCTTCTCGATCTGCCGGATGCGCTCGCGCGTCAGTCCGTGCTCCTTGCCGACCTCGGTCAGCGTACGCTCGCGGCCGTCGTCGATGCCGTACCGCATCTTGATGATGGAGGCCGTGCGCGGGTCGAGGCGGCCGATGAGGTCGTCGAGCTCCTCGCTGCGCAGCAGCGTCATCACCGACTGCTCGGGCGACACGGCCGAGGTGTCCTCCAGCAGGTCGCCGAACTGGGTCTCGCCCTCGTCGTCCACCGACATGTTCAGCGATACCGGGTCGCGGGCCCAGTCGAGGACGTCGGTGACGCGCTCGGGCGTCGAGCCCAGCTCGGCGGCGATCTCGGCGGGCTCCGGCTCGCGGCCGTGCTCGCGGTTGAACTCGCGCTGCACGCGCCGGATCCTGCCCAGCTCCTCCACCAGGTGGACGGGGAGCCGGATGGTGCGGGACTGGTCGGCGATGGACCGGGTAATGGCCTGGCGGATCCACCAGGTCGCGTACGTGGAGAACTTGAAGCCCTTGCGGTAGTCGAACTTCTCGACCGCGCGGACCAGGCCGGCGTTGCCCTCCTGGATGAGGTCGAGGAGCGGCAGGCCGCTGCGCGGGTAGCGGCGGGCGACCGCGACGACAAGACGGAGGTTGGAACGGATGAAGACGTCCTTCGCCCGCTCGCTCTCGTCGATCAGGGCCTGGAGCTCCTCCCGGGTGGCGTCCGCCCCGGTCTCCTCGTAGCCTTCGAGGACCTGCCGCGCGAACACACCCGCCTCGATGGTCTGGCTGAGCTCGACCTCCTTGGCGGCGTCGAGCAGCGGTGTGCGCGCGATCTCGTCGAGGTACATGCCGACCAGATCGCGGTCGGCGAGCTCGCCGCCGTTGGCGCGGACGCTGGTTGCCGCGGCGCTCGTCTCGCCGGTGGCGGACTTACGACGGGCGACGGCACGGGTTGCCATGCGTGCTCCCTTGCGATGGTGGTTCAGCGGGCGGTGCTGTGGACGTCGGTCACCTGTGGGGTCGTCTCCGGTCCCGATCCACTCTCGGGACGCTCCTGTCTCTCTCGGGACTCTCCTCGGGTGCCCTGCATCCGATGGAAACAACGACTGGAAACCGGACAGAATTCCCAGCGCGTCCTCCGATTTTTCTGATCATGCAGTACCCTGTGCCGCCACACAGGGAGGCACGATGCCGACGGAACGCACGGAGGTCCAGGTCAGACCGTGGGTCGAGGACGACCTCGAGGCCCTCACCGACCTCTACAACCACTACGTGCGCGAGACGCCCATCACGTTCGACACCGAGCCGTTCACTCCGCGGGAGCGCCGCCCGTGGCTGCTCTCCCACCCTGAAGACGGCCCGCACCGCCTGAGGGTTGCCACGGACGCGGACTCACGGACGATCCTGGGGTACGCCACGTCCAGCCCCTACCGCGCGAAGGCCGCGTACGGGACCTCCGTGGAGACCACCGTCTACGTGGCCCCGCACGCCGGCGGCCGCGGCGTCGGCACGCTTCTCTACACGTCCCTCTTCGAGGCCCTGGCGGGCCAGGACCTGCACCGCGCCTACGCGGGCATCGCCCAGCCCAACGAGGCCTCCGTCCGGCTGCACACCCGCCTCGGCTTCCGCCATGTCGGCACGTACCGCGAGGTGGGCCGCAAGTTCGGCCGGTACTGGGACGTGGCCTGGTACGAGAAGCCGCTGTAGGGCCCCCGGCCCACCCCGCGCCGACCCTCCCCCAGCCGCTCCTGCCCGCCCCCGTCAGCCGAACTGCACCGACCGCTTGGCCAGCCCCATCCAGAACCCGTCGATCACGGACCTGCGCAGATCCAGTTCGCCGGCGGCGTCCGCGGCCCCCATCGTCACGAACAGCGGGGCGAAGTGCTCGGTGCGCGGGTGGGCGAGCAGGCCCGCCGGGGACTTGCGGGCGAAGTCGAGCAGCGCGTCCACGTCACCGGCGTCCAGCGCGCGCCTGCCCCAGTCGTCGAACTCGGCGGACCAGGTGGGGACGCCGGACTGGCGCAGGGCGGCCAGGTTGTGGGTGAAGAAACCGGAGCCGATGATCAGCACGCCCTCGTCGCGCAGCGGCGCGAGCCTGCGGCCGATCTCCATGAGCCGCGCCGGGTCGAGGGTCGGCATGGAGACCTGGAGCACCGGGATGTCGGCGCCGGGGTACATCTCGACCAGCGGCACGTACGCACCGTGGTCGAGGCCACGGTCGGGGACGTCCTGCACGGGCGTGCCGGGAGCGCGCAGCAGCTTGTGCACGGACTCGGCGAGCGCGGGGGCCCCCGGAGCCTCGTAGCGCACCTGGTAGTAGTGCTCGGGGAAGCCCCAGAAGTCGTGGACCAGGGGGACGGTCCGGGTGGCACCGAGGGCGAGCGGGGCCTCCTCCCAGTGGGCGGAGACGACCAGGACGGCCCGGGGGCGGGGCAGGGCCGCGGCCCACGCGGCGAGCTCGCCGGGCCAGACGGGGTCGTCGGCGAGCGGCGGGGCGCCGTGGCTCAGATAGAGGGCGGGCATGCGCTCCCGGGGGGCGGCGGACATGGGGCCTCCTCCAGTACTACTGACCTACCGAACTGCTTGAACTCTCAAGCTCTACCGCAGGAATCTACTCCCCCTTTGTTTAAACTTCAAGCAGTGGTTCCGTACGATGGGATACATGAACACGGCACCCATCCCGTCCCCCGCCGACGAGCCCCGCTGGCTCAGCGCCGAGGAACAGCGCGTCTGGCGCTCGTACATCGAGGCCGCCACCCTCCTCGAGGACCATCTCGACCGTCAGCTCCAGCGCGACGCGGGGATGCCGCACGTCTACTACGGCCTGCTGGTCAAGCTCGCCGAGTCACCCCGGCGGCGGCAGCGGATGACGGAGCTGGCCCGGTACGCGAAGATCACCCGCTCCCGCCTCTCGCACGCGATCGCCCGGCTGGAGAAGAACGGCTGGGTGCGCCGCGAGGACTGCCCCTCCGACAAGCGGGGCCAGTTCGCGGTGCTCACGGACGAGGGCTACGCGGTCCTCGGGCAGACCGCGCCGGGACACGTGGAGGCCGTGCGCCAGGCCGTGTTCGACCGGCTCACCCCCGAACAGCAGAAGTCCCTCGGCGAGATCATGCGGATCGTCGCCGAGGGACTGCAGCCCAGCGAAGCGGGCGCGGACCTGCCCTGGCTGCGCTGAGCGCGCGGCCGGGGCAGGTCCTGGGAGCCGTGCGCCGGGGGCGTCCCCTCCCCCTGCGCACGGATGGAACAGGAGACCCGAAGGGGTGCGGTGCCCGGCGTCAGTGGGCGACGACCGGCACCGGCAGCTCGTCCTCGACGGCGTCGCCCGCACCGAAACCCGTGACGGTGGTGCCGCCCGGCCGCCCGGCGTTGACGAAGGTCAGGGCGATCACCGCGGCCGCCACCAGGATGCCGACGGCGAACCAGATCGCGCTGGTGTAGCCCTGCACCTGGCCCTCCAGCTGGACCAGCTGCTGCTGGGAGCGCGAGGCGGCGCCGCCGATGTGGTCGGCGATGTAGGACGTGGTGGCCGAGGCGGCGATCGTGTTCAGCAGTGCCGTACCGATCGCACCGCCCACCTGCTGCGAGGTGTTGACCATCGCGGAGGCGACGCCGGCGTCCCGCGGCTCGACACCCTGGGTGGCCATGGACATGGCCGGCATGAAGGCCGTACCCATGCCGAGGCCGAGCAGCAGCATGCCGGGCAGCAGCACGGCGGCGTAGGACGTGTCGATCTCCAGCTGGGTCAGCAGCAGCATGCCGACGGCGGCGACCAGGAAGCCCGGGCCCATCAGCAGCCGGGGCGCGACCCGGGTCATCAGCCGGGTACCGATCTGCGTGGAGCCCGTGATCATGCCCGCGATCATCGGCAGGAAGGCGAAGCCGGTCTTGACCGGCGAGTAGCCCTTCACGATCTGGAGGTAGTAGGTGAGGAAGAGGAACAGCCCGAACATCGCGATGATCGCGAGGCCCAGCGAGAGGTAGATCCCGCCCCGGTTGCGCTCGGTGACGACGCGCAGCGGCAGCAGCGGGGCCTTGACCTTCGACTCGACGACCACGAAGGCGAGCAGCAGCACGGCCGCGCCGACGAACATGCCGACCGTCACCGCGTCGCTCCAGCCGTTCGACTCGGCGCGGGTGAAGCCGTAGACGAGTGCGACCAGGCCGAGCGTGGACAGGATGACGCCGGGCACGTCGAGGGACGAGCGGTTGCGGCTGCCCTGCGGTTCCCGGATGACGAGGTACGCGCCGGCCGCCGCGACGATCGCGAACGGGATGTTGACGAAGAACGTCCAGCGCCAGTTCAGGTACTCGGTGAGGAAGCCGCCGAGGATCAGGCCGACGGCGCCGCCGCCACCGGCGATCGCGCCGTAGATGCCGAACGCCTTGGCGCGCTCCTTGGCGTCCGTGAACATCACGGCGAGCAGGGAGAGCGCGGCGGGCGCGAGCAGGGCGCCGAAGACGCCCTGGAGGGCGCGGGAGCCGAACATCATCGCCTCGTTGGTGGCCGCGCCGCCGAGCGCCGAGGCGACGGCGAAGCCGGCCAGGCCGGTGACGAAGGTGCGCTTGCGGCCCCACAGGTCGGCTATCCGGCCGCCGAACAGCAGCAGACCGCCGAAGGCGAGGGCGTAGGCCGTGACGACCCACTGCCGGTTGCCGTCGGAGATGCCGAGGTCCTGCTGGGCGGAGGGCAGGGCGATGTTCACGATGGTGGCGTCCAGGACGACCATCAGCTGGGCGAGCGCGATGAAGACGAGCGCTTTCCAGCGGCCGGCGTCCGGGACGCCGGGGGCCTTGAGGGCTGTTTCAGACATGGGGATACCCACTTCGGGACTTCGTGACGAAGAAATCGGGACTTCGTGACGTGACGGAAAACGTGACTTCGGGACGACGGAAAAGACGAGCAGGGACGACCGGTACCGGGGCGGCGGCCGCGTGGCCGCCGCCCGCCGGTTCGGGGCGTCGGTCGTTCAGGGAGACGGTTGAGGGAGGCAGTTCAGGGAGACAGCAGTCGCGGGGCTACCGGTCGCAGGGCCGGCGCAGCTCCTCCATGGTCACGGCGGTGCCCGGCAGGGCGGAGCGGGCCGGAGCCCGCAGCCCGTCCAGGAACAGTTGCAGATGGCGGTGGACGAACCGGTCGGCGCTCAGGCACCCCGTACCGGCCGGGGGCCGGCTGAGCTGGGCTGCGGCGATCATCAGATCGCCCACGCCCACGTCGGTACGGAGCTGACCGGCCGCCTTCGCCCGGTCCATGACCTCGGCGATGAGCCGCTCGACCCGTTCACGCGCCGCCTCCAGGTCGGGGTGGTGCTGGTCGAAGGTGCTGGAGACCATGGGGCACAGGGCGCTGATCCGCTCGTCGGCGGCGACGTGCACGAAGCGCTCCAGCGCTCCGAAGGCGTCCCCATTCTCCGCGAGCGCCAGCTCGGCCGCCCGTGCCGTACGGTCCATGACCGAGCAGACGACCTCGCGGACGAGGGCGTCGCGGTCGGGGAAGTTGCGGTACACCGTGGCGTTGCCCACGCCGGCCCGGCGGGCGATGTCGTCGAGCGGCACGTCGGGGCCGTGCTCGACGAACATCTCGCGGGCGGCGGTGACGATCCGCTCCCGATTGCGCAGGGCGTCGGCGCGGGGCCGGGCCACCTTGTGCTGCTCGGGGGTTGCGGTCTGCACGGCGTACTCCTCGGGCGGTGGGACTGGCGATCCGGGGAGGGAGTCCCCGTTTCGCTCGGACACCTGACTAAACGGGGAAACGATCCCCGGTTATTTCCCCGACCGGGAAAGAAACACCGTGACGTGGGTCACATTCCATTCGCCTCCCCGTGCCGCCCTCCCCCGCCCCTCTCCCCCGGTCGGTGGCTACCGGTGAGAAACCCACGATCGGCTCCTCCAGCGCGCGCCCCTCCCGCCCTCGGCACAGGGTGATCGAAAGGGTGCAGCCGGTGTCCGGCGGCTGCCGTGGTCCGGGAGGTCTGCATGCAGCCGCAGCCGCAGGTGCAGCCGCCGAGCCGTCGGATACGCCCGCGCCGGCTGGCCGCGATCGCCACCGTCACCGTCGTGACCTTCGCGGTCAGCACCTCGGCCGGCACCGGCGGGCTCGCGCCGGGCACCACGGCGGCGGGACCCGGCCCGGCCGCCCTCTCCCGGTCCTCCGCGCACGGCCCCTGCATGATCACCGGCGGCCCCGAGGTCCAGATGTCCGAGGGCGTCCCCACGTCCGCCGGCTACGCCCGCTCCACCGGCACCGTCCGCGCCCTCACCCTGATGATCGACTTCTCCGACGCGCCCGGCGAGGGCGAGGCGCTCGACCGGTACGCGGAGTTCTTCCCGCAGACCGCGGAGTGGTTCCGCACCAGCTCCTACGGCCGCCTCGACTACCGCCCCGAGACCCCGGTCCGCGACTGGCTGCGCATGCCGAAGTCCTTCGCCGAGTACGGCATAGAGCGCGGCGCGCCCTTCGAGCCCGGCTACCGGGAGATGGTGCAGGACCTGGTCGCGGAGGCCGACGCGAAGGTGGACTTCCAGGCTTACGACCTCCTGAACGTGCTGGTCACCCCCAACGCGGGCCCCTCCGCCCTGGACACCGTCCTGTCCGTCACCTTCGCCGGCAACCCCGAGGCCCCGGTCGCCGACGGCGTCCCGGTGGCCAACGCGTCCTTCGTCTACTCCCGGCAGGACGACGGCTCGGGCTCCTACGACGCGACCGGCTACCGCGTCCTCCCCCACGAGAACGGCCACGTCTTCGGCCTCCCCGACCTCTACACCCAGGAGGGCGGCGGGGCCGTCGGCCACTGGGACATCATGAGCGAGGACTGGGGCGCCAACAACGACCTCCTCGGCTGGCACAAGTGGAAGCTGGGCTGGCTGGACCCCGCCCAGGTGCACTGCGCGTCGGCACCGGGTACGAGGGAGTACACGCTGACGCCGCTGGCCCGCAGGGGCGGCGACAAGGTGGTCGTCGTCCCGCTGGACGGACGCAGCGGGTACGCGGTCGAGCTGCGCACCCAGGAGGGCAACGACGAGACGGTGTGCCGGCCGGGCGTGCTGATCTACAAGGTCGACGCGGACGTGGACACCGGGATGGGCCCCGTGACGGTGTACGACTCCCGCCGGGACAGCGGCGGCTGCACCCGCAGCCCGAACGTCCACGCCGAACTCTCGGACGCCGCCTTCACCCCGGGGGAGACCTTCGAGGACCCGCGCCGGGGCGTCACGATCACGGTGTCGGCGGCGGACCCGAACGGCGACCACAAGGTACGGGTCACCCGGGGGTGAACGACCGGGGGCGGGCGGTGGGGCGGTACGGGCCGGGGCGGCCGGGATTACGGTAGGCCTGCCGCGATCGCCGTACCGGAGAGCCGATGCCCGCCCACACCACGAACGACACCCCGCGCGACGGGGGTGGCGCCGCCCCGGCCGAGGCGGTGGCCCCGCTGCTGCGCGGCCTCGCCGTACTGCGCCGGCTGACCGAGGCGGACGGCGGCACCCTCAGCCTCAGCGGACTGGAGAAGGCGACCGGCCTGGCCCGTTCCACCGTCGACCGCGTCACGGCGACCCTCGCCCGCATGGGATACGTCCGCCTCGACGGCCGGGACGTGACGCTCGCCCCCCGCCTGACCGAACTGGGCAACGCCTACCTGGCCGCGCTGCGCCTGCCCGCCCTGCTGTCCGCCCGGGCCGACGCCCTGGCCGACGAACTGGACGAGTCGGTGTCCCTCGCGGTCGGCGACCGCGACGGCATCCGCTTCATCCACCAGGCCACCCGCCGCCGCGCGATGTCCCTCAGCTTCCGCATCGGCGACCTGCTCCCCGCCGAACGCACCGCGCCGGGCCCGCTGTTCGCCGCCGAGTGGACGGACGCCGACTGGCGCCGCTGGCACGACCGCCGGGCGGCGGACCCGCGGGACCGCACCTTCCCGGCCGTCCCCCCGCGGGAACACACCGCTTACGACGAGGATTTCGAGCACCGTACGGCGCGGGCGGCGGCCGACGGCTGGGCGCTGGACGACCAGTTGATCGAACCGGGCCTGGTCGCGGTGTCGGTCCCGGTCCGGGAACCCGGTTCCGGCCGGGTGGCGTGCGTGGCGAGCGTGGTGAGCCACACCAGCCGCCACACCGCCGGGGACCTGCGGGCGGCCCTGCTCCCCCACCTGCGCACGGCCGTCGCGGCGATGGAGGACGACCTGCGCACCGCCCCGCCGCCGGAGCCCGGGCCGCCGCCCGCGGGCCTCGCCGTCTGGACGGGCGCGTCGAAGCAGGAGCTGGGCAGGGAGTTCGTCGAGTCGCTGGCCCGCGGGCTGACCGTACTGACCGCCTTCGGCGAGGGCCGGCCGGCGCCGACCCTCACGGAGATCGCGAAGGCGACGGGCCTGGCCCGGGCGACCGTACGACGGGCGCTGATCACCTTCGAACACGCGGGGCTGGTCGCACCGGCCCCCGGCCGCGCCTTCACGCTCACCCCGCGGGTGCTGTCCCTCGGTTTCCCGCCGCTCTCCCGCACCTCCCTGCCCGAGATCGCCCAGCCGCACCTGACCGCCCTCGCCGACCGCGTCCAGGAGCCGGCCTCCCTGGCCGTCCTGGCGGACTCGGGCGAGGAGATCCAGTACACGGCCCGGGCGTCCACGAATCACGTGCTGAGCGCCCACGTCACGGTCGGCGGCCGGCGGCCGGCGTACGCGACGGCACCGGGGCGCGTCCTGCTGGCCGGTCGGCCCGGCGGCGCCCTTCCCGAGGTCCGGGCCCAGGGTCACGCCCTGGTCGACGAGGAGCTGGAGGCGGGTCTGCGCTCCCTCGCGGTACCGGTGCGCGACCGTACGGGCCGGGTGGTGGCGGCCGTGAACGTGGCGACGCACGCGGCCCGCCGCAGCGCGGCGTCCTGTGTGGCGGACGTCCTGCCGGAACTGCGGCGCACCGCCGACCTCGTCGAGGCGGACCTGCGGGTGGCGGGGCGGTTCAGAACGGTGCCGACGACCTGACCTCGGCGCGTCAGTCCGTCTCGGGCTTGGCCACCGCCCAGGAGAAGGGGTCGATGTCCGGCTCGGGTGCCTCCTCGGGCGCACGGCCCCGGCCCGTCGCACGGCCGGGCCGCATCACGCCCTCCTGGACGACGGTCGCGGCGAGCGCCCCGTCGGACGTGTAGATCCTCGCGTGGGCCAGCGCCCGGCCGTCGGCGGTGGACGGACTGCGCTGCTCGTACAGCAACCACTGGTCCGCCCGCAGGGGGCGGTGGAACCACATCGCGTGGTCGAGGCTGGTCGCGGCCCCCTGCCCGTCGTTGGGCAGGCCGGTGCGGTGGTGCGGGGAGGCGGAGTCCAGCAGGGTCAGGTCGGACAGGTAGGCGACGAGGCACTGGTGCAGCGCCGCCCCGCCGGCGGCCACGTCGTCGGGCAGCTCCCGCACCCGGAACCAGACGCGGGTGACCGGCCCCGACCTGTCGGTGTAGCGCACGTCGACGGCGTCGCGCAGGTCGGACAGGAGCCGGATGACGGCGGGGTGCACGTGCGCCGGGGGCGCGTCGACCGCGTGCGGCAGGTGGTGCGGGGGCTGGGCCGCGGGCATGTCCACCTGGTGCTCCGCACCGGGTTTCGACGTCCTCTTGAAGGAGGCCGTCATGTGGAACACCTCCTGCTCCCCGCGGCCGCCGGACTGCACCGCCACCACCCGGCGGCTGGTGAAGGAGTGGCCGTCGCGCAGCCGTTCCACACGGTAGGTGATCGGCCGGGCCGGATCGGCGCGGAAGAGGAAGTAGCCGTGCAGCGAGTGCGGTTCGCGGTCGCCGGGCACGGTGCGGCCGGCGGCGCTCAGCGCCTGCGCGACCGTCTGGCCGCCGAACACCGCGGACCCGGTGGCCGGGACCGCGCCGAGGGCGCGGAACGCGTCCGGTCCCACCGGGACCAGGGACAGCGTCTCCAGCAGCGGCCGTGCGGGCGCGTCGGCGAGGGGGAGGGGGAGGGTCGTCGTCATGGTCATCACTCGGGGTCCGGTACGACGCGGGACCGGGGGGTGCTGTACAACGGGGCCTCCGGGGTGGTGGGTCGGGGCGGCGCGAGGCCGTCCGGGCGCGGCCGCGCCGCACACCGGCAGCGTCGCAGCGGCGCGTGGAAGGCGAATGAAAGTCGAATCGAAGTCGCGGTCGCCTTCCGGATTCCGCTCGGAGGGACTTTCGGAGGCTTTGCCCGGAACACGCGATTGCGGACGCCGACGCCCCGCCGCCGGGGACGACGGCGCCGGACCCGGACACGCCGGGCCGGGCCGGGCCGGGGGGCGGGTCCCGACCCGGCTCGGGTGATCGCCGGCCCGTCCGGCCCGGCCCGGCGCGTCCGTTCGGCCGGCTAGGCCCCGTCCGACGGGGCCAACGCCCGCCGGTACCAGTCCTCGTGCCGGGCGAAGCCCTCCTCGAACGCCGGGCCCGGCGGGCTGTCGAGGTCCGTCCACAGCGGGTCGGCGTCGAACCAGTGGTCGCTGATCAGCAGGTCGAGGTCGTGCCGGGACCCCCCGCGGGCCCGCACCGCCTCGTACGCCTGGTCGAGGGTCAGGTCGCGCTCGGGCCACGGGACGTCCGCGGCTGCGGCCACCGCGCGCAGCACCGTGTGCCAGGACACGGGCCGCGGATGGCAGGCGTGGTAGACGGGCGCGGTGAGCCGCCCGGCGGGCGCGAGAGCCGCGGCGACCAGGGCCCGGGCGAGGTCCTCGGCGGCGATGACGGACACCTGCGCCCGCCAGCCCGCCACGGTGCCGGGCAGGACCCGCAGCAGCCGGGCCAGCGCGGGCACCACCCTCGTGTCCCCGCGGCCGTACACCATGTGGGGGCGGACGACCGTGCCGCCCGCGGCCAGGACGGCGTCCTCGCCGGCCGCCCGGGTCCGTGAGGTGGCCGACCCGGGAGCCCGTCGCAGCTCCTCGGGGCGGGCGCGCCGGAAGGTGCCCCGCCCGTACACCGCGGCGGTGCTGAGCTGGACGATCCGGCCGACGCCCGCGCGGCGGGCCTCGTCGACCAGCGCGGCGGTGCCGCGGGCGTTGACCGCCTCGCACCGGTCCTCCGGGCCCCCGATCAGGGAGGCGCAGTGCAGCAGGGCCTCGGCCCCGTCGCACAGGCCGCGCAGGGTGGTGGGGTCGGTGAGGTCCGCGCGGACGACCGTGGTGCGGGGTCCGTCCGCGCGCACCCGGGCGTCATGGGCCGTCAGCCGCAGGGTGGCGCCGAGGCGTTCGGCCTCCCGGACGACGTGGCCGCCGATGAAGCCGCCGGCGCCGGTGATCACGAGGGTGGGCACGGGCCGCCTCCTCACCGGGTCCGGGTCGGGCACAGGACCACGGTGGCGGTGAAGACCGTCTTGCCGTTCTGCGTGCCGCGCACGGTCGTCGGGACGCGGCCGGCGCTGTCCGGACGGCCGGCTTCGGCGTCGATCCAGCAGGGCGCGTCGAGTTCGGCGTAGCGCGCGAAGGCGCTCTCCAGTCCGACGGGCAGGGCGTCGGGAAGGGCCGTCACGGCGTGCGCTGCCTGCCGGGCCGCCTCCAGGAGCACCATGCCGGGCACGTGGTCGACCGGGTGGTCGAAGAAGACCGGGTGCGCGGTGTCCACCCGCAGCTGCCAGCGGTGCGGGGAGTGCGGGTCGGCGGCGGCCAGGACGACATCGCGCGAGCCCTGTCTGCCGACGCTCTCCGGCGCTATGCCGACCGGCATCGGGACGCTCGCCCCGCCGGTCCGGTCCCCCCGCAGCCTGCGGTAGACGGACGGGCTGGTGCAGCTGAAGGCCGCCGTGGCCGTGGCGAGCGGGGCGCCGTCGCGCTCCACGGTCACGTGGTACTCCATGCCCGCCAGCTTGCCGCCCCGGCGCGTGATGTCGCCGCACTCGGCCCGCAGCACGACCTCGGTGGGTCTGGGGCCGGCCACGAGCGCCTCCGGCCGGGCGTCGAAGGACATGTGCCACATCAGGAACTGGTGCCCGAAGGGAACGTCGTACTGGGCGTGTGCGAGCAGTGCCCCGGTCTGGCGGACCGACTCCACCAGGAGGAGCGGGTCCTGGTAGCCGCCCACCGGGACGAACAGCGCGTGGGCGCGCGGCCACTGCGCCGTGACGGAGAACCGGTCGGCGCTGTCTGCTTCCCAGTGGGTGAGGAACACTTCGGAGACGGCGGCGCGGTGAACGTACTCGCGTGGCACCGTGGTGGTGAGCCTGGTGCTCGCGAAAATGCTCCTGGTCCCCGTGCGGGTGCGCTGATCAGGAACAACGGCACTGAGCGTGCGCGACATGCATGACACCTGTTCTCTCTGCGTGCAGGGCGAACGACCGCACCGGCGCACAGCCCCCCTGCGCTGGTCAACATGACCTTGCCAAGGGCTAAGATACAGACAGGTCGGTTCGGTTTGCCAGACAGATTTTGTTGTTCACGAAGATGTGAGGTCGGGATGGCAGTGCAGGAGCGGGGTGAGCGCTCGAGGCGCTCCATCCTGGAGGCGGCTGCGCGAGTCTTCGACGAACGCGGCTACGACGCGGCGAGTACGAACGAGATCCTGGCGCGCAGCGGGCTGACGCGGGGCGCGCTCTACCACCACTTCCCCTCCAAGGAGGCCATCGCGGCGGCCCTGGTGGCGGCGCAGAGCGAGGCCCTGGTGGTCCCCGATCAGCCGATGAAACTGCAGGCGGTGGTGGACCTCACGCTGGAGTACGCCCGCCGGCTGCAGAGCGACCCGGTGCTGCGGGCGAGCGTGCGGCTGACCATCGAGCAGAGTTCGTTCACCCGCCCCGGCGTGACGCCGTACCAGCAGTCGGCCGACGCCATCCTCGGCCTGCTCGAGGTGGCCGCGGAGCAGGGCGAGCTGCTGCCCGGCGCGGACCTGGAGGAGGTCACGCAGTTCATCGTGGGCGCGTTCACCGGCGTCCAGCTGATGTCGCAGGTGTACAGCCGGCGTCGGGACCTCATGCAGCGCGTGCGGACGATGTGGCGGCTGGTGCTGCCGGGCGTCGCCACTCCGGGCGTGCTGGCGCGGCTGCGGGTCGCGCCGCCCTCCGCCGTCACGGACGAGCCCGACGGGGCGGACGGGACGGGCGGGGCGGGCCGGACCTCCGCGGCGGCACCCGGGGAGCCGGCGCACGGCTGAGCCGCGCCCGGGACCGCGGGGGCGCGGGGGCGCGCACCGGCGGCCGGTGGCGTCACACCCCGGCGTCGACCTCGGCGACGGCCCGGGCGGCCGCCGGCACCGGGGCGCCGTCGGTGGGCGGCTCCGGGGGCGGGAAGAGCGGGCGCAGGGTGCGCCAGATCCGTTCGGACGTGGCGGGCGACCACCAGTCAGCCTCCGCCCTCCCCAGCGACTCCAGACCCGCGACGACCGCCACGGCGAGGTCGGCGAGGTCCTGGGGCTCGGCCGCGCGGTCGGCCGGGGCGGCGGACGACAGCAGCCCGCGCAGCCGGTGGTGCACCGAGTCCAGCACCTCCTGCCGCAGCCGACGGGAGGGGTCCGCGGACCCGTCCGGGTCCAGCCGCAGCCCGGCGCGGACGACGGGTTCGTCGCCCAGGGCCTTGCCGAGTCCGGCGGTGAAGCGGGACAGCGCCGCGAGGACCGCGTCCTCGGACGGGTCGGCCGGGTCCGCGGTGAAGGCCTCGTCGACCAGCGCGGTGGTCCTGCGGCGCGCCTGGTCGCGCACCCGGACCGCCACGTCCTCCTTCGCGGCGAAGTGGTGGTACAGGGCGCCCCTGCTCACTCCCGCACCGCGGCAGATCTCGACCAGTCCGGCCGCTTCCGGACCTCCGTCGCCGATCAGTTCGGCGGCGGCACGGAGGATGGCCTGGCGGGTCTGCTCGGCTCGCTTCTGCATCGGACGGCGCGGTCCTTCCTCGCACGGCGCGGCGGCGGTCTTGCGCGACGGACACCGGGCCCCGTCGCCAGAGGTCAAGTGAAGCACCGGAACCTGAACCATACAAGTCTGCCTGCTTTATTCTTCCGGCCGGCCCCGACCGTGCGAACCCCACCGCCGGGCGCCACGGCCGCTCCCTCACCCTCACCGCGACGCCCCAGAACTGGTCAAACGATACCGAGGACCGACACGGAGATGTCGGGAACCGCGGCCCGACGCAGTGCACCACCCCCTCAAGGGACGCTGGGGGCGGCGCTGTCGCGCGGTCCAGATCCCGTTGACAAACAGACAAGCCTGTTTGTTAATGTCACTCTTGTCTGGAATCCGAGCGTGAGGAGTCCTCATGGACGACCCGACGACACCGATACGTCGGCCGGACGGGAGACCACCGGCCGCGACCGCCGCTCCCCCCGGCACCGTCTTCGTCGCCGCCCTGCGCGAGGGACTGATCCGCGCGACGCGTCCGGACACGCGCCCGCGGCCCCCCGTACCGCGCGTCGCGGCCGGGCTCCGTCCGGCGGCACCCGCGCAGGCGCCCGCGCAGGCCGGTCACGAGGCGGTCCTGCACCGGTTCCGGCTCGCCCTCCCGGCGGTGCTGCCGCCCGCCGACCGCGAGCGGGCCGCGCTGACCTCGGCACTGGCCGCCTTCGCCCGGCGCGTACTGGCACACGCCACACGCGCCGACGAGCGGCCGCCGGGCGCGCGCCCGTTCCTCCCCGCCACCAGCGAGGTCGCGCCCCACCACCTCGTGGCGGCGGTCGGCCTGCTGTACGAGTGCGCGCTGCTCGACGCGCTGGAGAGCGCGTCCGGCTGCGACGGGCCGGCGCTGCCGCGGGCCCTGGCCGCCGTGCGGGGCCTCGCCGACGTGCTGCGGACGGCCCAGGCCGACTTCTGGCGCGGCGACGGCGGCTGGAGCGAGTCCCGCCGGCTGGCCCGCCGACTCCACGACGAGTTGGGCAGCACCCTGGCCGTGGCCCTGCACCGCGTCGAACTCGGCGAGAGCGACCCGGCCGGCGGCGCCGCCCACCTGGCCGTGGCCAGAAGGGCCCTGGACCAGGCCGTACGGGAGAACCGCAGCCTGATCGCGGGCCTGCGGCACAGCACCCGCACGCCGCCGCTGCGGGCCGCCCTCGACGCCTTCGCGAGCGACCTGGCGACGCCGACGGACGTCTCGGTGCGCATCATCGGTGACGAGACCGTCGCCCCGGAGCACTGCCGCCGCGAACTGCTCCTCGTCCTGCGCGAGATCCTGCGCAACTGCCTGACGCACGCCGGGGCCGCGCACGTCGAGGTGACGGTCCGCGTCACCCGGCGGTGGGTGTACGCCCGGGTCGACGACGACGGTGCGGGTTTCGTCGTACAGCCCGCCGCGGCGGGCTCGCGCGCCGGGCACGGTCTGGTCGCCGTCCGGGAGCGGGTCGAGGACCTCGGCGGCCGGCTGCGCCTCACGAGCGCGCCCGGCGAAGGCACCCGCACAGAACTGCACGTGCCGCTCGGGGCACGGCCGTGACCGTGCCGGCGTCCACCACCGAACAGCCGCCCTCCGTACGCCCGGTGCGCATCGTCATCGCCGACGACCACGCACTGTTCCGCGAGACGCTCGCCGACCTGCTGGACGCGCAACCCCGCCTCACCGTGGTGGGGCAGGCCGCCGACGGCGCGCAGGCCGTCCGGTGCGCGACCGACGAGCGGCCCGACCTGCTGCTGCTCGACGTCCAGATGCCCCGCAGCCGGGGGGCGGGGACGGTGCGCGAGATCCTCTCCGTCTCCCCGCGCACCCGCGTGCTGTGCCTGACCGCCCATGCGCAGTCCTACCTCGTGGAGGAGATGCTCGCGGCCGGCGCACGCGGCTTCCTGCACAAGGGCATCGACCGCACGGCGCTGCTGATGGCCGTCTCGAACGCGCTCACCGACGCCCGGCACACGACCGTCCTGGTCCCCTCCGGCACCGCGCGCCACGAGGGTGTGGAGGAGCCGCTCTCCCGGCGCGAGCACCAGGCCCTGGTCGGCGCGGCGTCGGCGATGAGCAACCGGCAGATCGCCGACTGGCTCGGCATCTCCGAGGGAACGGTCAAACGGCACCTGAACCGCGTCTTCCGCAAACTGGACGCGGTGTCCCGGGTGGACGCCGTCAACAAGGCGGTCCGCGCCGCCCTCATCCCCTCCCCCGACGTGCCCGCGGCAGCACCGCACCGGTCGCCGGGAAGACGCTCCTCCCCGGCGGCCGGCGACCGGCTGCCTCGCTCATCCGGTGGCTGACGGCCGGCGCAGCACGGCGGCGCCCACCGATCCGTCGTGGCCGACGGACGTCACCAGACCGAAGCGGCGGACAGCGTCGTCCGCGACTCCCGGCCCGCCCTCCCAGTGCGCGAGCAGCGCGGCCAGTTGCAGCGCGCCGCCGGCGCTGTAGGTCTCCCCGAGGACGTCCCGCACCCGCAGCACGTCGGGCGCGTGCCCGGCCAGTGCCCGGCGCAGACCCCGGGTCTCCACCGCGCCCCAGCCCGGACCGCCGGCCGCCCCGGCCGAGACGACGTCGACGTCGCCCGGCCGGGCGCCGCCGGCCCGGAGCGCGTTCTCCACACAACGGGCCAGGGCCGCCGCCACCGCGTGGGGTCCCTCCTCCGGCGGAGTGAAGGCCACCTCGCAGGCGGTCAGTTCGACCCGCGGCGAGCCCGGCGCGGCCGGTTCCGGCGCCGCGTCCAGGACGAAGACGGCACTGCCCTCGCCGATGGCCGGCCGGTCGCCGAGCGCGCCGCCCCGGTGCCAGGCCCAGGCCGTGTGCGCGCTGAGTTCCTCCACCGCCCCGGTCAGCAGCCGCTCGGCCCGGCCGGTCAGCAGCGCGGTGCGGGCGTAGCGCAGCGCGGACAGCGCGGAGACCGGACCGCCGGCGAGCGAGGCGTTCACACCGGTGAGGGAGTGCCGCATGGCCACCTGGCTGGCACCGTGGTTCAGCAGCAGGCCCGGGAAGAGCGCCGGGCTGACCAGGTAGGGGCGCTCCGCCTCGTAGGTCTCGCGGAAGAACTCCGCGAAGGCCCGGGCGCTGCCGGTGCTGGTGCCGAGCACCACACCGGTGTCCACGTCGCGGGACCCGTCGGGCTCCTGCAGGCTGTCCAGCGCCATCTCCGCCGCCGCCATGGCGAGCGTGGTGGTGCGGCTGAGCGCTCTCAGCCCCTTGCGGCCCAGGTACTCCTGCGGTGCGAAGTCGGGTACCGGCACCAGCCGGACGCCCGGCGGCGCCGGCTGCCCGTCCAGCAGCCGCGCGGGATCCTCACCCGGGGGCAGCACGCCCGACCGGACCGCCTCGTACAGGGCCTTGCCGCCGGGGCCCGCCGCGCTGAGCACCCCGTAGCCGGTGATCCGTACGGCAGTGGACTGTGCGGTGGCGCTCATGCGGCCCTCCCCAGCATCACGATGGCGTTGTTGCCCCCGAAGGCGAACCCGTGGTTCTCCACGACCCTCGGCCGGGCGTCCCGGGCCCGGCCGGGCACGCAGTCCAGGTCCGGGCCGAGGGCGGGGTCCACCGCGCGGACCGTCGCCGTCGGCGGCAGGAACCCGTGGTGCAGCGCCGCGCAGCAGGCCAGCGCACCGAAGCCGCTGGCGGCGCCCATGGTGTGGCCGAGCATCGACTTGATGGAGCTGATCGGCGGGACGCGGTCGCCGAACACCTCCCGTACGGCCGCGACCTCGGTGGAGTCGTTGGCGGCCGTGCCCGTGCCGTGGGCGCACACGTAGTCGACGGCGTCCGGCTCGATGCCGGCGTCCTTGTGCGCCCGGCGGATGCACTCGGCGATACCGTCCCGGTCCGGCTGCGTGGGGTGCTTCGCGTCGCAGGTCAGGCCGTATCCCAGCACCTCGGCGTAGATACGGGCCCCGCGGGCGACGGCGTCGTCCCACGACTCCAGGACCAGGGCCGCGCCGCCCTCCGCGGTCATGATGCCGGCCCGCTCCTCGTCGAACGGGCGGCACAGGTCGGGGGCGATGGCGCCCAGCCGGTGGAAACCGGCGTGGGTGGCCCGGTTCACCGCGTCGGCGCCGCCGGCGATCATCACGTCCATGGCGCCGCTGCGGATGAGGTCGAAGCCGTACCCGATGGCGTAGTTGCTCGCCGAGCAGGCGGTGCCGAAGGTCTGCGCCTCGCCGTGCAGGCCGAGTTCGGTGTTCACGGCGGCCGCGATGCGGTCCGCGGAGGCACGGGCGGCGAGATCCCCGTCAATCCCGTCGATGCCCCGGTCCAGCCACTGCTCGGTCAGTTCCTGGAAGGCGCGGGCCTCTCCGTTGGTCGTCCCCATGGCACTGCCGGCCCGGGCCTCGGACAGGTCGTCGCCGGCCCAGCCCGCGTCCCGCGCGGCGAGCCGGGCGGCCGCCGCGGCGAACTGGCCGCTGCGGCCCCACTTCTCGGCCGGCAGCCGCTCCAGGTGGTCCTGCGGCCGGAAGTCGTGCACCTCACCGGCCCGGGTGTGCCGGAAGCCGGTGCTGTCGAAGGAGCTGATCTCCGTGATGCCGCTGCGGCCCTCGCGGACGGCCTCGGTGAAGGCCTCGGCGCCGATGCCGAGACTGCTCACCGCGCCCAGTCCGGTCACCGCCACACGGCGCGGCGCGCGCTCAGACATGCGCCACGGCGGTCGCGTGACGTGCGATCAGCTGGTAGGCGGTGCCGAGGTCGTCGAGGTCGACCAGTTCCTCCTGCGGTATCTCGATGCCCAGCTGCTTCTCGAAGCGCGAGAACATCTCGATGATCAGCAGGGAGTCGGCGTCGAAGTCCTCGACGAAGCTGTGCTGCTCCTCGACCTCCTCGGCGGAGACCTCCAGCACGTCCGCCACGATCTCCCGGACGCGGGTGCGCAGCTCGGGGGAGAGTTCGTTGACCAGGTTGCCCGACATGACCGTGTTCCCTTCAGCGTATGGACACATCCCGCCATTGACTGCGGGCGGAAATGTGGTTGGCGAATTCATGCTGCCACATTCCACACACGGCGGAGAACCCTCGAAAAACGAATTCAATCCCTCTTCCATGCGGGTTTTACACGCATTCCATTCCACCCTGGGAACAATATGCGTGTTGCCAGAATCAAAGGGGGCTCCCGTCATGAGAACGACCGCGCCGGTGGGTATCGCCGCAGCCGCCCTGTGGCTGCCCGAGAAGAGGGACGGCGCGGACGACGCCGTGGCCGGGCAGCGGGTCGAGGAGAAGGTGGCACGGGACCTGGGACACCCCCGGCTGCCGGTCGCCGAGGACGTCTCCGCACCCGAGATGGCCGTGCTGGCCGCGCAGCGGGCCCTGCGCGACGGCCGGGTCGCGGCGGGCGACCTGACGCTCGTGCTGCACGCCTGGATGCACTACCAGGGCCACGACCTGTGGTCGCCGGCGCACTACGTCGCCCACCAGATCGGTGCGCACCACTCGGTGCCGGTCGGCATCCAGCAGATCTGCAACGGCGGCGCGGCGGCCGTGGAACTGGCCGTCGCCCGCCTCTCCCTGCACACCGGCACCGGGCACGCCCTGGTCACCACGGCGGACCGGTTCACCGGGCCCGGTTTCGACCGGTGGCGCAGCGACTACGGCGCGGCGTACGGGGACGCGGCCACGGCCGTGCTGCTGCGCCACCCGGCCCGCTCGGGCGACCCCCTGCTGCTGCGGGCCCTGCACACCGCGGCGGCCCCGCACCTGGAGGCCATGCACCGGGGTGACGACCCGTTCGCCCGGCTGCCCCGGGATAACTCGCCCGTCGTCGACATGCGGCGCACCAAGCGCGCCTATCTGCACGACCACGGGGTCGCGCCCTTCAAGAAGGTCAACCGGGACATGATCCGGTGCGTGGTCGGCGGGGCGCTGCGGGACGCCGGTCTCGCGGCGGACGATCCGCGCATCCGGTTCGTCCTGCTGCCCCGCCTCGGCCGCAAGACGCTGGAGGCCGCGTGGGTGCCGACCCTGCGCGAGAGCGTCGCGGCCCGCCCCGTCGACTGGGGGGCCGACACCGGCCACCTGGGCACGGGCGACCTGCCGGCGGGGCTGTACGAGGTGCTGCGCCGCTCGGCCCTGCGCCCCGGCGACATCGGCCTGGTGCTCAACGCGGGCGCCGGCTTCACCTGGTCCTGCGCGGTGGTCGAGGCCCCCGCACCCCACTGAACGACGGCGCGCGGACGACGCGCGCGTGACGTCGGCCGGGACCGCGCCGATCCCTCCCGGGGGACTCGGCGCGGCCCCGGCCGACGTTTCGTACCGGAGTGCGGCTCGGTGCGGGACGGTGCCGCCCGTGGCCGCACCATGCGGCTCGGAACAGCTCGGTGCCGCCCGGTGCCGCTCAGTGCGGGACCGTGCGCCACGCCCCCGCCGGACGGTGGCGCCCCGCCCGCAGCCAGCCGGGGGCGGCGGGGACGGGGGCGGTGTCCGGGGGGCCGTCGGGCGGCGCGGCTCCGCCGCGGGCCAGCAGGGCGGCGGTGAGCGCGGCCAGTTCGTCGGGGGTGGGATCGCCCCGGACCACGCGCAGGGCGGGTGGTCCGGCCGGTGCTGTGTCCATGTCCATGTCCATAAGGGGACGCCTCGCTTCCTCCGCGGTGCTCGGTCGTTCGGGCCGGTGGGGCGGCGCGGGTTCCTGCGGCCCGGTGAAGCCCCGGGAGGTCACATCGGCGGGTTGCCGTGCTTGCGGGGCACGAGTGTCTCCTGCTTCGTACGCAGCATCCGCAGCGCCTCCGCGAGGACCGAGCGCGTGGTGCGGGGGTCGATCACGTCGTCGACCAGACCGCGCTCGGCCGCGTAGTACGGGTGCATCAGCGCCTCGCGGTACTCGTCGGTCAGCGCCCTGCGCGTGGCCTGCGGGTCCGGGGCGGCGGCGACGGCGCGGCGGTGGATGACGTTCACCGCGCCCTCGGCGCCCATCACGGCGATCTCGTTCGTCGGCCAGGCGTAGGACAGGTCGCAGCCGATGGAGCGCGAGTCCATGACGATGTAGGCACCGCCGTAGGCCTTGCGCAGGATCACCTGGACCCGCGGGACGGTGGCGTTGCAGTACGCGTAGAGCAGTTTCGCGCCGTGGCGGATGATGCCGCCGTGCTCCTGGTCGGTACCGGGCAGGAAGCCGGGGACGTCGACCAGGGTGACGAGCGGGATGTTGAAGGCGTCGCAGGTCTGGATGAAGGCGGCCCCCTTCTGCGAGGCCTCGATGTCCAGCACGCCGGCCAGGTGCCTGGGCTGGTTCGCCACCAGCCCGACCGTCTGCCCGTCGATGCGCGCCAGCACACACAGCAGGTTCGGCGCCCACCGCTCGTGGACCTCCAGGTACTCGGCGTCGTCCACGAGCCGCGCGATCACCTCGCGCATGTCGTACGGCTGGTTCGGGTCGGCCGGCACCAGGTGCAGCAGCTCCTCGTCCAGGGCCGGCAGCCGGGCGGCCGGCCCCGCGGAGGGCGGCGCCTCGCGGTTGTTGGAGGGCAGCAGCGACAGCAGGTAGCGGACGTCCTCCAGGCAGGACTCCTCGTCGTCGTACGCGAAGGCCGCCGCGCCCGACATCGCGGCGTGCAGGTCGGCGCCGCCGAGCTGCTCCTGGGACACCTTCTCGCCGGTGACGGTCTCCACCACGTCCGGTCCGGTGATGAACATCTGGGAGATGCCGCGCACCATGAACACGAAGTCGGTCAGGGCCGGCGAGTAGGTGGCGCCGCCCGCGCACGGCCCCAGCATCACGCTGATCTGCGGAATCACACCCGAGGCGCGGACGTTGCGGCGGAAGATGCCGCCGTACCCGGCGAGCGCGGAGACGCCTTCCTGGATACGGGCGCCGGCGCCGTCGTTGAGGCTCACCAGCGGAGCGCCGGCCGCCTCGGCCATGTCCATGATCTTGTGGATCTTCTCGGCGTGGGACTCGCCCAGCGAGCCGCCGAAGATCCGGAAGTCGTGGGCGTAGGCGAAGACCGTGCGCCCGTGCACACGGCCCCAGCCG
Source organism: Streptomyces sp. NPDC041968 (assembly GCF_055589025.1). Lineage (NCBI taxonomy): Bacteria > Bacillati > Actinomycetota > Actinomycetes > Kitasatosporales > Streptomycetaceae > Streptomyces > Streptomyces sp. NPDC041968. The sequence goes on from NZ_JBVJCB010000013.1 coordinate 227,601, forward strand.
GTGACCACGCCGTCGGTGTGCGGGCGGCGGTCCTCCAGGCCGAAACCGGTGGCCCGGTGCCGGCGCAGGCCCTCGATCTCGGTGAACGTGCCCTGGTCGAAGAGCAGCTCCAGCCGCTCGTGCACCGTCAGCTTGCCGCGCTCGTGCTGCGCCCGCGTGGCCGCCGCGCTCGGCCCGCTGCGCGCCGCCTGCCTCAGGTGCAGCAGTTCCTCGGTACGCGCCGGCAGGCCCGGCTCGGCCGGCCGCGCCGGCACGGGCACGGGTACGGGTACGGGTACGGCGAGGGGACGGTCATCCAAAGCGGTCATCGAAACGCACTCCCTTGCGGCGAACGGCGGGCCGAACAGAAAACGGTCCCCGAGATGTTTCCAACAGGGTGTGGTGCCGTGATGAAAGTTGCCTCAAAGCCGCGAGGCGCAGGTGCCGGCCACCCTCGAATCTGCCGACCGGACCCCCCTCCATACGCTTTCCACAGGACTTCTATATCGGCTCGGAATCATTGCCGACGGGCCCGAACCGGGGCCGTAGCGCGATTTTCGGAGTTCCGCCGAAGGCGGCCCGGACAAGGAGTTCTTCGCGAATGACAACGTCTACCGACAGGGCGGAACCGGAGCCGGTCCGCGCACCGACCTTCGCCCGCACCATCGACCGGGCCCTGGTGCACCGGGCGGCAGTCTCGGAGGTCCTGGTCACCGACCTGGTGCGGACCGGGCCCGAGGACTTTCTGGCCGGTGCGCAACTCCCCATCGGCCACCCCTACTTCAGCGACCACGTGCGTACGCCGGTGACGTACGACTTCCTCCTGCTGCTGGAGGCCGCGCGCCAGGCGGGCGTCGCCGCCTCCCACCGTCAGCTGGGCATCTCCCTGGACACCACGTTCCTGGTCAACAACTGGTCGATCCGGATCGAGGACCCTCTCGCCCTCGCGCCCGGCGACCGGCCCGGCGAGCTGGCCCTGGCCGGCACCGTCACCCCGGTCACCGCACGCAGCGGGCGTCTGCGCGGGGTGAGGTCGGAGGTCGCCCTGAGCATCGCCGGCCGGCGCGTGGCCCGTACCCGGATCGACGTGGGCACGGCGAAGAGCGCCGACTACGGCAAGCTCCGCTTCCTCCAGCGCCGGTCCACGCCGCCGCTCACCACCGAGCTGACGGACGTGCTGCGCAGCCGCCCGGCCGCCGCCGCGGAGGTGGGCCGCACCCACCCCGCCAACGTGGTGCTCGGCGAACCGAGCCTCCAGGGTGACAGCGTGTCCGCGCAGGTGGAGCCGCTCTTCGAGAACAAGAGCCTGTTCGACCACACCTACGACCACGTCCCGGCCATGGTGCTGACCGAGGCCGCCCGGCAGCTCGCCCACCTCTCGGGTGTCCCCACCGACGCCACCGTGACCGGGTGCACCGCCGACTTCACGCGGTTCGCGGAGCTCGACTCACCGCTGGTGGCCACCGCCCACCCGGAAGCCGCCGCCGACGGCCGCACCGGCCGCACCGTCGTCTTCGCACAGGACGGCGCCCCGGCGGGCCGGATCGCGCTCGAGTTCACTCCGGCGCCGGTGGCCGCGGCCTTGGACGGCGCGGTCGGCGGAGCGGCGTGGTGACCCCGGGCGGCGGCCCCCCGGTGCGCGCGGTGTGGACGGACTTCGGCGGGGTGCTCACGCCGCCGATCCCGGAGGACCTCCAGACCTTCTGCCGCCGGACCGGGATTCCCGCGGACGCCTTCCGCGGCGCCATGGCCGCGGTGGCCGAGCCGTACGGCGGCGACCTCATGGCGCCGCTGGACACCCCGCTGCTCACCGAGGACCAGTGGGCGGCGCGGATGAACGCCGAGCTGCGCGAGCGCGGCGTCGACGCCGACCTGACGGGCTTCGGCGAGCGCTGGTTCGAGGGCCGGGAGACGAATTACGCCTGGCTCGCGCAGCTGCGCTCCTGGCACGCCGAGGGGTTCTTCGTCGGCATGCTCTCCAACATGCCCCCCGCGTGGGACCGGCACTGGCGGCGCATGGTCCCGCCGGAGGGACTGTTCGACGGGCTGGCCCTGTCCTTCCGGATCGGCGTACGCAAGCCGCAGCGCGGCATCTTCGAGGCGGCCGCCGAGATCGCGGGCGTCGCGCCCGCGGAGTGCCTCCTGGTCGACGACATCGAGACCAACTGCGCCGGGGCCGAGGCCGCCGGCTGGCAGAGCGTCCACTTCACCGACACCGACACCGCGGCGGCCGCTGTCGCCCGCCGTCTCGCCCGCCCGGTCGCCACCGGCCGGGCGGCGGTCTGAAACAGAAGGGCTCCCATCCATGTCACGCACCGTTCTGGTCACCGGAGGCAACCGGGGCATCGGTCTGACCATCGCGCGCAGCTTCGCCGAGAACGGCGACAAGGTCGCGATCACCCACCGCAGCGGCGAGGCTCCGGACGGACTGTTCGGCGTGCGCTGCGACGTCCGGGACCCCGAGGGCGCCCGGCGCGCCGTGGCCGAGGTCGAGGCGCAGTTCGGATCGGTCGGGGTGCTGGTGGCCAACGCGGGCATCACCCGCGACGCACTGGCTCCCACCATGCGCGACGAGGACTTCGAGGACGTCGTCCAGACGAATCTCGTCGGCTCGTTCCGGATGGCCCGCCTGGTGTCCCGCTCCATGATCAGTGCCAAGTGGGGACGCATCGTGTTCGTCTCGTCGATCATGGGCTTCCTGGGCTCCCCCGGGCAGTCGAACTACGCGGCCTCCAAGTCCGGCATGCTCGGCCTGACCCGGTCGCTGGCCTGGGAACTGGGCTCGCGGAACGTCACCGTCAACATGGTCACGCCCGGGCTCATCGAGACGGACATGATCCAGGCCGTCACGGACAAGCGACGCACCCAGCTGCTGAGCCAGACGCCCCTGCGCCGCACCGGCACCCCCCAGGAGGTGGCCGACGTCGTCACCTTCCTCGCCGGCGACGGCGCCGCCTACGTCACCGGGGCCGCGATCCCGGTCGGCGGCGGCATCGGCATGGGGCAGTGACCCGGCCCTCCCGCCTCCCGCACCACCGCTCACGTACGCACCACAGCACCGCACACCCGGTGCCGTGTGCGGGCCAAGCCGCGCCACGCACAGGCACCGCCGACGAAGGGACAGCGTCATGACCGACGAAGAGGTACTGCAGGTCGCCCTGGAGATGGGCAAGATCTTCAACGACGGTGACGAGGAGGTCGCCCGGCGCCTGGTCTCCGAGGACTTCGTCGACTACGAGGCCCCGGAGGGCGCGCCGATCGGGGCGGAGGCCTACATCCGCACGGCCCACTGGATGCGCGGCGTCTGGGAGAACGCCCGCTGGGAGGTGGTCGACGCCTTCGCCAAGGGCGACAAGGCGCTGATCCGCCTGGTCTTCTCGGGCCGTCAGGTCGCCGAGTTCATGGGCGTGCCCGCCACCGGCAAGGAGGTGCGCGTGCAGCACCTGCACGTGTACCGGGTCGCCGACGGGCAGGTCGTGCAGCACTGGGCCGTCCGTGACGACCTGGAGCTCTTCCGCCAGCTCGGCGCCTGGGACAAGCCGCTGACCGGCGCCCCGAAGCCCGCACCCGCGGCCTGACGGGCCGTACCGGGAAGGGGCCTGGACCGGAAAGGGCCTGGTACCGGAACCGCGCACAGCAGGGCGGCATCCGCATCGCGGGTGCCGCCCTGCCGCCTGTCCCGGCCGGGGTGTCAGGACCTGTTCCCGCCCAGTCCGCCGAGGAGCGTGTCGACGACCGAGGCCGCCAGCGTGTCCGGGTCGGCGGAGGTCTCGGCCTGCACCTGGATGGCCTGCTCGATGAGGGCGTGGTACACCCGCCGGGCCCACTCGAGATCCGCGTCGGGGCGCAGCAGACCGGCCTGCTGGGCCCGGTCGAGCAGGACGTGGCCCTTGGCGAAGATGCGCTCGTGCGCGGCGACGGCCTCCGGGGCGCGCAGCTGCGGCTGCCCGACCGTGTAGCGCCAGCCGCTCTTGACCTGGATCACGTTGGCGGTGATCTGGTGCAGCGCCACCAGGGGCGGGGCCGTCTCCGGCCGGCCGACGTCGATGGCCTCCTCGACCTGCCGGAAGGCGTGCACCGCCATCGCGTCGATCAGCGCCTCGCGCGAGGCGAAGCGGCGGTGCAGCGTGGTGCGGGCGACGCCGGCCGCGGCGGCGATCTGGGCGAGGCTCGCGGTCGGTTCCTCGCCGAGCACCCGCTCGGCCACCTCCAGGATCGTCCGCACGGTCCGTTCGGCATCGGCGCGCAGCGGCCGGTCCCTCGTAGTCGTCTCGGTCACGTCGTGGCCGCCTCTCGGTCGCGGATGGGTCTTCCACCAGTTCGTCCATCGGTTCTCCCACCAGTTTAGGTGACACCAAAGTTGCAAGACAAGGACTAGTTGCATCATTGGTGTTGCATCTAGCCCTCTCTCTGATACGTTGATGTCGCGGTTCGACGCAGACATGCAACTACCGAGGAGTGAATCGAGATGTCGCAGGCTCAGCAGGACTGGATCGAGGCGTACGACTACGTGCAGGGCGTCCAGGCCGCCGGCCCGGCGGAAGCGCAGCGGGTCGGGGTGCTCAAGGTTGGCCGCCGGGACGCCCGCCGCGTCCTGGTCCTGCTCGGCGGCCGCGAGGGCGGCGCCGGGGTCTTCCGCCACACGGCGCGGGCCCTCGCGAGTGCCGGGGACGACCTCCAGGTGTGGGCGGTGGACCGGCGCGAGCAGAACCTCGCCGACCTCTCCGGCTTCGCGGAGAGCCCGGAGCAGGCCACCGAGTACTACCTGGGCGGCCACTACCGGGTGCAGGACCCGGCCGCCTCGGCCTTCGCCGCCCAGTGGGGCCTGGAGGTCCTGCTGGAGGACGTGCGCCGGGTCGTCCGGGAGGCCTCGGACGGCGGCCGCCGCGACGTGGTCCTCGGCGGCGTGTCCGTGGGCGGCAGCGAGGCGCTCCTGTACGCCGCGTGGGACTTCGACGGCACCCCCGGCTACCGCGACCTGGCCGGACTGGCCGTGGTCGACGGCGGCGTCCTCAACGCCTACTCGGGCGCCGGCATGGAGTTCGACCTGCCGCTGGAGGCGGCCAAGGGATGGCTCGCCGCGATCGAGTCCGGGGCCGTCTTCGAGGACTTCACCAGCACCACCACCGGCCTGGGCGACCGGCCGGAGTCGGCGGCCCTCTGGTTCCAGCTCGCGGCCGGGCACGCCCTGGCCGACCCCGACGGCCCCGCGGTGCTCGCCGACCGCGTCCCCGAGCAGTTCCGCACGGACGGCAAGCTGACCAACGCGGGCCTGCTCGGCCGCCTCGTCGACGCCGCGAGCGCGCACCCGTCGTACTCCGTGCAGGCGGGCCACCTCGACGACGACGGCTCCTGGGTCGACGGCGGCCCCACCCGGCTGCGCACCGTCGCCGAGGCCTTCGCCGGTCCCCGTCCCGGCGCCTGGCTCTGGTACACGCTGGGCCGCGTGATGCTCGACCTGGTCGCGGCCATCGACTTCAAGGAGACCGAGCTGACCCGCATGCTCGGCCTGCGCCTGTCCCACGCCGAGGCCATCGACGTCCCCCTGTACACCTTCCAGTCCGGGCTGACCAACGGCACCACCGGCCAGGCCGCCGCGGCCGTCACCGCCGCCAGCCGCATCCCGGAGCTGTCGCTGTTCTCCGACCCGGCCCTCACCCACCAGGACGTCGTCTACGCCCAGTGGGAGGACAACCGCTTCCTCCAGACCCTCGCCCAGTTCCTGCGCGGCCTGCCCCGACGCCAGGCCTGACCGCGCCCCGCCCCCGGGCCGGAGCCCCCCGGACCGGGGCGGAGCGACCCCACAGACCGGGGCGGCAGGAGTCCATCCCCCGTCCTCCTGCCGCCCCTCCTCACCGTTCGAGAGCAAGCCGCCCCGCCTCACCGTTCATGAGATCAAGGAGAGCTTCGATGGCAGCCGCCGCCACCCCCGAGGCACCGCCCCGCGCGGGCCTCACCATCTTCGCCCTGTGCCTGGCCGTCTTCATCGTCCCCTACGGCCTCAGCAGCGCCCCGGTGGCGCTCCCCGCGATGGGCCGCGACCTCGACGCCGGCGTCGTACCGCTGAACTGGGTCGTCAACGCGTACAACGTCACCGCCGCGAGTTTCATGATGGCCGCCGGGTCGATCGCCGACCGCATCGGCCGCAAGCGGGTCTTCTCCTTCGGCGTCGTCCTGTACGCCGTCTCCGCGCTGATCGGCGCGCTCGCCACGAACGTGCTGATCCTCGACGCCGCCCGCGGCGTGGCCGGCGTGGCCGCCGCGGCCATGATGACCGCCGGTGTGTCGGTCATGGCCAACATGTTCCACGGGGCCGCCCGTACCAAGGCCTTCGCCTTCGTCGGCGTCACCATCGGCGCCGGCCTCGCCGTCGGCCCGACCAGCTCCGGCCTGCTCGTGTCCGAACTGGGCTGGCGCTCCATCTTCTGGGTGCAGTTCGCCATCGCCGTGGCGTCCATGCTCGGGCTGAAGCTGCTCCGGGAGTCCAAGAACCCGGACGCGCACGCCGTGGACTGGGCCGGCACGGTCACCTTCACCCTCGCGCTGTGCTGCTTCACCCTCGGTGTCATCCAGGGTCCGGCCTGGGGCTGGGGCAGCGCCGGCGTCCTCGGCCTGTTCGCCGGCTGCGTGCTGCTGCTGGCCGGCTTCGTCCTCGTCGAACGCCGCCAGCGGTTCCCGATGTTCGACCTCTCCCTGTTCGCCGAACCGCGGTTCATGGCGGTCAACCTGCTCGCCACCGCCGTCTCCTTCGGCTTCGTCGGCCTGATGGTGCTGCTGCCCTCGTACCTGGTCGGCGCCAACGGGCTCTCCGACAGCGGCGCCGGCCTCACGATGCTGCTGCTGACCGCTCCGGTGCTCGCCTTCCCGCTGGTCTCCGGACGCCTGGTGCAGGCGGGCGTCTCCATCCGGCCCATCCTGAGCGGCGGTCTGGTCCTCGTCGCCGCCGGTCTGGCCTGGCTGACCACCGTCCACCCCGGGATCAGCCTGCTCGGGCTCGCCGGACCGCTGATGCTCGTCGGCATCGGCATCGGCCTCATCTACGGCCTGATGGACGGCGCCGCCGTGAGCACCGTCCCCCCGGCCAAGGTCGGCATGGCGAGCGGCATGTTCAACACCATCCGCCTGGCCACCGAGGCGGTCGCGGTCGCCGGTATGGTCGCCGCCCTCATGTCCCTCGTCCAGCGCCGCATCTCCGACGGCCTGGGCCGCTGGACCGAGGGCACGGACCTCACCACCCGCAGCGTCACCGACAGCGTCTCCAGCGGCAACGTGGACGCGGCGGTCGACGAGGTGCCGGCCGCGAGCCGCGAGGCCTTCACCGACTTCCTCGGCCAGGGCTACACGCACGGCTTCCAGGTCGTGCTCTGGGGCACGGTCGTGGTCTGCCTGGTCAGCGCGCTGGTCCTGCACCTCATCCTCACCGACCGCCCGGCGTCCGAGACCTCGGCCGACGGCACCGGGAAGACCGCGCCGCACGAGGACACGGCAGCGAGCGGGGAGACGGCCCCGACCGAGGAGAGCGCGTCGAACGAGAAGGCCGCGCCGCGGGAGTCCGCGGACGCGAGGGTCTGAGCGGCGCGCGGCGGGCCCCCACCGGCCCGACCGCTCCCCCGCGACCACGAGCCCTCCCCGCCTCGGGGCGCCCGGCGTACCTCACCGGGCGCCCCGTCCGGCCCGCCCGCAGGAGCACGCCATGCCGTCCACCGCCCGCCTCCCCGTGCCACGCACCGCCCGCTCCCACGGCCCCCACGAGCCCGGCACCGCGGCGGACCTCGCCGACACCCTGCTGCTCGGCCCCCTCCCGGCCACGGCCCTGGCCCTGTGCCGGTACGACGAGGACCGGACGCCGATGTCCCTCCACCCCGAGGAGGCGCGACTGGCGAGCACCCTGCCGCCCGCCCGGCGCCCCGACTTCGTCGCCGGACGGGCCGCGGCGGCCCGCGCGCTGGGGGCGCTGAGGGTGGGCGGTCCGGTACTGCGGGACGGACGGCGGCCCGTCTTCCCGGCCGGGGTCCGCGGCTCCGTCAGCCACTGCGTGGGGCACATCGGAGCGTGCTTCGCCAGTGTCCACCCCCAGGTCCTCGCCACCGGCACGGACCTGGAGCGCACCGACCGCCTCGGCCGGGACGCGGAACGGCTGGTGTGCACCCCGCACGAGCGGGCGTGGGTCCGGCAGGCCCGCCGCCCGGAGAGCCGGCTGGCGGTCGTCTTCTCGGCCAAGGAGGCCGTCTACAAGGCCCTGTCCGCGCTCGGCCGACCCGAACCCGTCTTCCACGACATCGAGTTGAGGGTCGCGGGCAGCAGGCTCCACGCGCACCTCACCCACGGTCTGCTGCCGTCCGGTTCGCGGCTCGCGGGCTGGGTACGGTTGCTGCCGGGCCACCACGTCATGACCTCGGTGGCCGTGCTCTCCGAGGACCGCCGGCCGGGCGGGGCGCCGTCGGTGGCCCCCTTCGATGTGCTCTAGGTCAACCTTGGGATCACTTCCTTGCCCCGCCGCCGCGGCGGATGGAAGGCTCGCATTCCGTTGGTGCCCGTAATACAAGGCGAGTCCAGCGGGGGAAACAAGTGTTGACGTTCAGTGTTCTCGGCCCATTGGAAATACGAGTAAACAACGAGAGCGTTCCGGTGCCGCGCGGCCCCAAGGTCCGCCAACTGCTGTCCATGATGGTCATGCAACCCGGATCGGTCGTGTCCCACGGCCTCATGGTCGACGAACTGTGGGGGAAGAACCCACCGAAGACGGCGCTCTCCACGGTGCGCACGCACGTCTACCACCTCAGGAAGATCCTCTCCCGGGCGATCGACGACCGTGCCACCGCCACCCTCGTCGACACCTGGTCCGCGGGCTACGTCCTGCGCGCCGTACCGGAGCAGGTCGACGCCGAGGTGTTCCTCCGGCTGGCCCGGCAGGGCGAGACCCTGCTGCGGGCCGGAGAGACCGAGGAGGCGTCCCGGGCCCTGTCCCGGGCGCTGGAGCTGTGCGGCGGCGGTGTGCTGACCGACGTGCCGTGCGGCCCCGTGCTGACCCAGCACGTCCAGCACCTCCAGGAGATGTACATGCGGGTGCTGCAACAGCGGATCGAGGCGGACATGCGGCTCGGCCGGCACGGCGGTCTCGCGGCCGAGCTGCGAAGACTCGTGGTGCGTCACCCGCTCAACGAATGGCTGCATGGCCAGCTCATCAACGCCCTCTACCTGAGCGGCCGCCGCGGAGACGCGCTCCACGCCTACCAGGAACTCCGCGGAATCCTCCAGGAAGAACTCGGCCTGGACCCGTCCCGCGCCATTCAGCAGATGCAGCAGGACATTCTTTCCGGTGGCGAGGAGAGCACGCTCAGAATGCCGCCGTCATGGCAGTGGGCACCCTCCGTCGGTCAACTCCCGAGTGCTTGCTGAAAAGCGGCGGGACCGAATGACGCCGTCGCACGACTACTGTCCTGACCGAGGAGCGCACATGCGCAAGGTGCTCATCGCCAACCGTGGCGAAATCGCTGTCCGCGTGGCCCGGGCCTGCCGGGACGCCGGGATCGCGAGCGTGGCCGTCTATGCG